>CALVTL010000060.1 GCA_944362555.1 uncultured Clostridia bacterium | reverse complement strand
ATCTCGATGAAAATGCGGTTGAGCTCCTCTTCATTTTTCTTGAGCTGTAAAAACCGCTCCTCGCACTCCGCCTTCCATGCGGTGTATTTTTCTGATAGAAAATGTGACATGATCAATTCAATCCTATCGTAATCTGCATACTTCAGCAGAAAAATTTATATCATTCCAAACCATTACATCATCATAAAATACTGGACTACCATTAAACCATTGTCTATATTTACCAAATACAGCAGAGAATGATGTCGGGCTATAGGCACCTCTCGCCAACCCCGACATGGAGCCCGCCATTGCAGTTGTTGGAGACGATATGGAATTCACTACAATAATAAAGTATTTTTTATAATTGCAGGTAGCACCAGCAGAAGGATTCAAATACTTATTTAGCAAAAATAAACTCTCGCCCAATTTGAGAAATAAATTTTGCTTAATTATCTTATATTTATACGCATCCCTATCGCATGATCTTATTGATTTGAATTCGATAAAATACAATGAATCCTTTAAAACTATTGCATCCGCCGAAGCTGTTTTAATCCTAAAAAAATGACTGGAAACATCATCATAACAATAAGCCTCTATAGTTGTGCTACTTACAAGAGGATGTCCGTGCTTGTCTTTAGATAGCTCAAAATATGACTTTTTATGAAAACCATGACCAGACAAATATGTATCTATCTTTTGTAACTCTGCATTCATTTAATCTTCGTCTCCTTCGATATTTTGGGATAAAATCTCACTTCGAAGAGCATCCATTTTGATAAAAGGAAGTGATAAATCTGCGTAAACCTCATTGATTTTCTCATCAACACAATCAAAAGCGACCGAATAATCTTCATTATGTCTAGACTTAAAAAAATGAGTTTCATCACTAATTTTATTTTTCATTGCATACGTGTCCAACGCCAATAAAAAGTTAGGACTATGCGTTGTCAACAAAATCCGTACATTCCATTCCTTCACTAAAAGAACAATAATCTGCGCAAACAAATTCTGCCATTCCGGATGCAAATGAGATTCTGGTTCGTCTAGGATAAGCAATGTGTTTCTACTAATTTGTCGATTTTCTATTAATTGTTTAATCGCAGCAAAACACTTTGATCCAGTTGCCAAATTTTGTATAAGCAAATTTTTAATAACATCATCATTATACATATATAACCCACTCAGGTTAGAAATGTTGCCAGGATATGAATCCTGAATCAATCTCAATATATGGTTGATGTTTTCTTGCGATATTTCCTCCTCAAAAACAGTTTCATCTTCTTTATTTCGTAAACAATCCAACAAATGCCTATTATGATTATATCTATCCTGCAGAATTACTCTATTGTTCAATCCATCCACCGCATACGCGTCATCTATCAACAGTACATTCGAAAATGATGCCGTTTTTGATTCAAAGAAGTCAGAATTTAGATTACCTCCTCCATCAAGAGTTAAATTATATAAGATATCCTCGCCATCTTTTAAAACAATTTTAGCCTTTAGATTTGGCGTTTTTTCTAAAAATATATTGGATATTATTTGACCAGCGAACTCCGATTTTATAATACGAGAACAGCTTTTTTGAACGAATAATCTAAAACTATCATCTGAAGAAATAAACTCCTGCGTTTGCTTATATTGCAAAGTAACCTTCGCCAAACGCTCATCAAAACTATTCAAATATGTCTGATATTTTTCTTCATTTTGTGATCTGTCTTTGGATATTTTAATAATATATTCTTTACTTATTTCCTTTAAAAAATCCGATAGAGAATCATAGCTTTTTTCTAAATTAAAATCAATATCGATTAGGTTTTCACGATATGGAGCTCTCCCTCGCACTCGATTAGCCGAAGCCAAAAAAGCCAATAGATTTATTATTGACCCAAATTGATCATCTTTTATCGAAAGGTACTTTATAACAGTATCAAATCTGAATTCTTCTGCAATTTTTAAAAAGGAATTGGCTTTCGTCGTGTTTATTTCATTTCGATACTCTGTAATAGGTAAAATTCCCGTCTTTATCAATGAATAAAGCACTTTCCCTACTGTTGATTTTCCAGAATTGTTTGGACCGGTAATTACTGTAAGACCATCCAGTTTAATCGTAGAATCTTTAATGATACCAATGTTCTTTAATGTAAGTTCCATAATACACTCCCTTTATTATTGTTTGATTATAACCAACTTACTATTGTAAGCATACGTTACTTAAAAAATTTCAAATCAGCGGATGTTTTTTGAAATCCCACGAGGTTTCGTAGGAATCCCAATCTCTCTTTGCCAAAATTATACAATTGTTAACCTTTTCTTCAATTACGTCTTGATGTTTAATAATAACAGGTACATTTTTGAGATTTCCAACTTGAAAATTCAACGTCGGATTTTGAATGCTCATGAAAAACGTTCCTAGACATGAGCACAATAGTCCCGTAATGTATTTTATTATTTTGCTATCGAAAAACATAGATGAGCCAGCAACATCAAAAACAAAACCAGGCGGTGTATATCTAACTCCAAAATTACTTGAACTAATAAATGACCATGTTATTCCCTCTTGAAAATATCGATCTTTACCATCATGTCGGTGCCCTGATAAAGTAGCCATTTTTTCTCGCCCAGCAAAATCATACCATAAAACACAATCGGCATTTCCATACCATTTTCTAAATTCGCCCCCTTTATTGTAAGGAAACCATTTTGCCGATGACGTTACAACTTGATTTTTATTTGAAAGCGTGATATCGATTTTTTGCCAAGGAACTTCCACCCACAAACGAACAAATAAATCATTTTTTCCTGTTGTTAACCCATGTTTTACATCAGCAAGCTTCTCTAATGTAGGGGCATTTATATATATTTGCGGAACTAAAGCACTCACCCAATAGGCAATCGGGCTGCCAGGGATCTTGGAAAAATTCTCGGCGTTTGCAATATAGCGCACTTTGCTTTGCACAGCTGCTGCTTCGCTCATAACTCCTCCTATTTTGCAGAAGGAGCTATCCCCTTCTGCGTTAAATCAATGGATGCTTTTTAAACTCCCACGAAGTTTCATCACTATCCCAATCACAACGAGAAAGCGCAATATTTTCGCCAACGATTTCATCTACGCGCGTCTTTTTCTCTGCAGCTATCATCACAGGGACGCGGCTCAAAGGTCCTTCGTGGTAATCTAATGTAGGCGACAAAACCAATAGTGCCTGCTTTGTAACCTTTGTGTTTAATAACCCGATGATATACAGTAAGTCGTCTTGCTCTTTGGCAAAACAGATCGATCCTTTTGACTCAAACAAAAAGCCTTTCGGACTATATCGCATTGCAAGATCGGAACTTGCAATCGTCGACCACGTTCCCCCCTCTTGAAAATAATACTGAGAATTCCTGATAACTGATCCCGCGAACGATTTGATCTCTTTCCCGTTATCAAGCCAGTTTACAAAGTAGTCGTTGTTCCCGTACCATTTTCTGTATGAACCGCCCTTCGTACAGGGGAACCACTTTTTCCCTGTGGCAAAAGCATGGATGATGTCAGTGGCGCAATAATACACGTTTTGCTGCCCAACTTCATACCAACGGCGCAAAAACAGATCGTTATTCCCCGTGGCGAGCCCTTGTTTCGGTTCGGCTATTTCTCCTAATGATACTCCCTTTTCAAAAGCAGTTATCAACCCTTTTGAAGCCCAATACGCAATAGGAGCGCCGGGAATTGCCTCATAGATCTTTAAATTAACTATGAAGCGTGCCCCCCCCCGTGGATGTTATCCACAAAATCTTTTTCTTTGTTTTTACTGTCAACCAAGCGGAAATAAACGCCATTCCCTTCGCAATGGCTGTTGCGAAGCACGAACGAAGTCGTCTGCACGACTTCCCCGCCGATCTCCTCAAATGCGTGAGGCCCCAAATGTACCATACTGACGATATCGATCGTGCGCAATAATTTTTTCCGGAGCTTTTCAAAGCTGGAAAGGAACATCCACGCGTGCTGCGTGATCATTGCCTGATAGCGATTTTTTGCCGTCATCTGCCCGCAACGCTCGATAAACACGGCAAACAAGTCGCTCTTACTGTCCGGATAGTTGTTTTTTACATAGTCCGATAGTTTTGCGCTCATGCCGCTTGAACCCATATACGGCGGGTTGGTGACGACGACGTCGTATTTCTGCGACAAAACTTCTGCCACCTGCACGAGGGGCAAAACTGTATTCTGCACGGCAAGCGCATCAAAACTGCCCTCTTTTTCTACCGCGGCAAGGCGCGCGTAAAGGGCGGAAAAATTGACGGGTGAAATGCGGAGGATGGAGCCATACTCTTTGGCGTCGTGCAGGTCATGCACCAACGATGAAAAATCGTTTTTCAACCCCTCGTCGCCACCCACAAAATAGTTGACCGTGTGCGGGTCGAGCCCGTTGCTTTCGGCAATGGCGAAGATATGCGGATGGATTCCGCGCGACAAAAAGCGGCGGTCGTACTGTCGCGCCTTCATCATCACGGCAAAATAGGCGAGCTGCGCTGCGCGGTTATCAATATCCAGCCCGTACAAATTATTTTCAACAATGCTCTGCGCCGCATCGCGCTGCGAAAAGCCCTGCGACTCGTAGATCTGCATGAGCACCGCGAAGGCGTACACCAAGATATGCCCGCTCCCCATGCAGGGGTCGATGACCTTGATGTCCTGCGGTTTGAGCGCGCGGCACTCGGCGCGCAAGGCTTCCAGCTTCTGTTCCACCTCGGCGGGCCGCTCGGCTTCTTCCACGTAATACTTCCAATTCGCCTTGATACCGCTATTCGGATGCCCTTCTTCCCATATTCTTCCGAGGCTGTTTTCTACCATATAGCGGACGATCCAATCGGGAGTGAAAAGCTGCGTCGCCGAAGGGATGCGTTCTTTGGTGATCTTTACATTCTTTTTTAAAAGAGCAAACGTCTCATCTTTGAGCTCTGCATTGTAATACTGATACAGCCAGCCGATGATCTCGACCTGGCCGCCGCGGGAGATATCGAAGTCCTCTTCGGGGATATCGTGCACCAAGTGATAGACGACGCCCTCGCGGTCCACCACCGACAAGCTGA
>CALVTL010000059.1 GCA_944362555.1 uncultured Clostridia bacterium | reverse complement strand
CGGCACGTTCGCAGGCTGGCAGGTGACAAATGACAACACGGGGGAAACCTTCCTGCTCCCCGCAGGCGCAACGTTCCTCCTCGAAAGCGAAACGCAGTACTCCCTCGCCCCTGTTTGGACATAAACGCCCGAAACAATTCGCCCTCTCAACGGTTGCACCGAATAGTATTATAATACATTTTCAGCAAAAAAATTTGGGAGCGGGTATTGAAAAGGCGGGCGGTTTATGATATAATGCTGTAAACTATATTAAAAAAGGGGGAAGTTATGACAAAACGAATCAGGACGACTGTCATTGCCGCGCTGTGCGCGGTGCTTTTGGCGTGCGTCGGGCTCGGCGCGTGGCTGCTGCGTTCTTCGGCGGCGGAAGCCGAGGCTGCGCCCGCGCAGAACGTCGGGTACAGTACGGTCGCCGTGCACGATCCTTCCATCGTGGTCGCCTACGAGGGCGCCGACGGAAAGACGTATCCCACGGCGGAGGCAGCACAGGCAGCGGGGGGGGGAGGCTGATCAGTCTCAAAAGGTCTATTACGTCTTCGGGACGCAGATCGCGCAGGCGAAGTCGTACGACCTTATCAACTGGACGGCGTTTGAGAGCAATTTAAGTGATAACGCAAATCTTGTTGCCATTATTCCTGCGAACGTACGCGATTATACGGGACATGGCGACAATGCGGCATCATTGCATGAAAATTGCTGGGCGCCCGACGTCATCTGGAACGAGGCGATGGGCAAGTGGTGTATGTACCTCTCGGTGAACGGTGCAAACAACAATTCCGTCATCGTACTGCTGATTTCTGACGACCTGGACGGCGCCTGGTCGTATATGGGCGAAGTGGTCTATTCCGGGTTCAACAATGAAAATTATACCTCGACGGATTACACAAAAGTATTTCCCGAGGCAACCGTTGTTGCAGAAAAATATAATGTGAGACGCGACGGGCAAATGTCGTATAGCCTCAATGCCATCGATGCCGCCGTGACGTATGACAAAAACGGCGACCTCTGGATGAGCTACGGCTCCTGGTATGGCGGCATCTATATGCTCAAGCTCGACGAGGCGACGGGCTTGCGCGACTACACATATACTTATGAGAACAATTTGCGTGATGGCAATGGCGCGGCGTATACAGGCGCGGTCACGGGAGATGGTGGATTTGCCGTGATCTCCGATGAATATCTCGGGCTGCACATCGCGGGCGGATATCAGACTCCGATGGGCGGGGAGGGCTCTTACTTCCTGAAGATCGGCGATTGGTGGTATCTGTTCCTCTCCTACGGTGGGTTAGCGCCCGATGCAGGTTACAACATGCGCGTGTTCCGCAGCGCTACGCTGACGGGATTTAACGCGGACGGCGATTTTGTCGGCTACAAAGACGCTGCCGGCAATTCTCCCATCATGCTCAATGCTATTACTACTATGAACGGTACGAAGTTGAATGGGACAAACGGCTATGATTCGCAGGTCGGTGTCCGCATCATGAGCGGCTACACCTGGAGCTGGTGGGACTATTCCTACATTGCGCAGGGGCACAACTCCGCCTTTGTGGACGGGAGGAAGGCATATCTCGTCTATCACAACAAGTATACGGACGGAACGATCATCCATGTTCTGAAGGTGCACGAGCTGCTCGTCAATGCCGACGGCTGGCTGGTGACGTCGCCCTTTGAGTCCACCGTTCAGACGACGGACGTCTCTTCTGCCGATGAACTTGCAACGGGGCTTTTGCCTGCGGACATTGCGGGAACGTACGGCGCGGTCTATATGACGCGAAATAATGGGACGTATAGTGATGTTTGCAGGGAAAGTAAAATCACATTAAACAGTGATGGAACAATTTCCGGAGACAATACCGGGGAATGGACGTATGATAAGCAGACGGGCGGATTTACGATCAGGACAAACGTAGATAACCGTGTTCATACCGGTTATTTAATATATCAGAACCTGGAAGGCACGAATATCCGTACGCTTGTATTCACCGCGATCAATACTTCCGGAGAATCGATCTCTCAATACACCTATTGGGGCTACAAGTACCCGACGGCAAAGCAGCAGGCGGAATACCTTATCAATTCCTATGCCATTCCCGACCGTGCAACGACGGACGCGGTGATCCCGTCGGGGGCGCTCTCCAACGGGCTTTGGGACGATGTCAAGGTCACGTTCTCGTTGGAGCCGTCCACGGGAACGCTCACGGCAACGTATGAGGGCGGCAGCATTGCTATTAGGATCGGTTTGGCGACGGAGGGGACGATCGAAGTTGACGAGGTGACCGCAGGCAAGACGTTCACGCCCGTGAACACCGACAACGGGGTCTCCATTTCGTTTGATTATTCAAATTATGATTATGATTGGACAAATGTCCTTGTCGGAAACGATTTTGCAGTCAATCTTTCTACGATCGAGTATCTTGCAACGGATATTTATGAAGGCGGCGCAACGAACTCCGGATTGGTCGGCTCGGCTCCGAATCATGAGATTTTCTATACGAACGATACGGCGCGTGCGACGATTTCTTTCAATAAAGATGGCTCCATCTGCTTTTATCTGAATGATGTCCTTGCACTTACCTATGCTTCCGCTACATTGTTCAATGACAATGCAACGACGGTCGGAACTGTCTGCAACGCAATTTTGAGTGAGTTTGAGGCAGGGACTGTTCGTTCTGCTTATCTCATGCAGAATGTTGTCATCGGCGAGCAGGTATCGGCTGCCGGTACAACGGAACTGTATCAGATCAATGACGGCTATTATACAGTGGATTATGCCGCAGCTCAAAATGCAGTAAACACAAATACAGCCTGGTGGGCAGGTGCTTTGGGTGAGACGACGTTACCTGTCGGAAACGCTGCGGTTATTTATCGCTATACAAGAAGCCATAATTTTACAGATAACGCCATTCAAATGCACAAAGCGGGTGACGCCGAAGGGATTTGGGCAACGCTTTATCCGTTTGGTCCATTGAATGAATGGCCAAATGATTGGCAATCTGCCGGAACGGCAACCTATTATTTAAACGGCGAATTACTGGCGGATACAACCGGCATCAATACAGGAAACGTTGAAGGGGCTACCACTGGTTTCTGGATCGGTACGTTTGTAATTTCTTTCATGAGATATGAGAATACATTGTATATCATCTGTGATTTTGAAAGGGATGAAACGTATAACCTTGTTTGTATCTACACTATAAACAATGTTTCCGAGGCGCTGACGATTCGTTTTAGCGGGTATTGCGCCGATATTACAAACTGTACCCTCGCACACTCGACGTCGATCAGCTATTCGGCAACGGCGCCCGAGGAAGAACACGTTCACAATTATACCGAAAGTTCCCGCGTGGAAAACGCCTGCACAGGCGATTTGGTGACGTATACCTGTTCCTGCGGGGACAGCTATACGGCGACGGATTTCACGGACGTTGTCGGGCATAAGTATACGGTGTCCGCAACGGAAGCGACGTGCACCGAGCCTGCGAAGCTGACGTATACCTGTTCCGTCTGCGGCGATAAGTTCACGGCGGAAGTGACTCCTGCGCTCGGGCACGACTACGGCGAACCCGAATGGGAGTGGAAAGGCTATACTTCCGCGACGGCGACGTTCACCTGCACGCGCTGCGACCATACCGAGACCGAGACGGCGGTCATCACGAGCGAAGTGACGACGCCTGCGACGTGCGAGGGCACGGGCGTCAGGACGTACACCGCAACGGTGACGTTCGGCGAAGAGCAGTTCACGGACACCGAGACGGAGACGGTCGCCGCGCTCGGACACGATTACGAGAACGTACAGCCGACATGGGCGTGGGACGGTTACACTTCCGCAAAGGCAACGTTCCAGTGCACGCGCTGCGACCATACCGAGACCGAGACGGCGGTCATCACGAGCGAAGTGACGACGCCTGCGACGTGCGAGGGCACGGGCGTCAGGACGTACACCGCAACGGTGACGTTCGGCGAAGAGCAGTTCACGGACACCGAGACGGAGACGATCGACGCGCTCGGGCACGATTATACGGATGTTCAGCCGACGTGGGCGTGGGAAGGCTATGCTTCCGCAACGGCGACGTTTAAGTACACGCGCTGCGACCATACCGAGACCGAGACGGCGGTCATCACGAGCGAAGTGACGACCGAGGCGACGTGCGAGGGCGCGGGCGTCAGGACGTACACCGCGACGGTGACGTTCGGCGACAAGCAGTTCACGGACACCGAAACGGCGGACATCGCCGTGCTCGGACACGAATGGGGAACGCCCGTGTATGCGGGGACAACGCTCTCCGTTTCGTGTACACGCGCGGATTCGGTGTGTTCTGCAACCGTCGCATTTGCGGCGGGGGACGGCACGGGAGAGATCACGGCGCTCACGGCAACGTTCGACGACACCGTGTTCACCGTTACGCTCCCGAACGACGGCATGACGGCAAATGAGGAAGGGTATCTCCTCACGGGCTGGACGGTGGGCGAAGAGAGTTATGCGACCAACGTTCAAGTTGAAATTGCGCCCGGTGAGAATGTCACTTTCACGGCGGTGTATACCATGCACAAGCATTCGTATACCGCTGTCGCGGAAGTTCCCGCAACGTGTGAAAAGGAGGGCGTCAAGGCGCATTTCACCTGTACCTGCGGCAGGTTGTTCGTGCCGGACGGAGAGGGGTATACGGAAGTGCAGCCCGCCGATCTCGCCATTTCCGCGCTCGGGCATTCGTGGGATGAAGGTTCCGTAACGAAGCCTGCGACCTGCACCGAGAAGGGCGTCAAGACGTTTGCCTGCACGCGCGACGGGTGCGATAAGACCAGGACGGAGGAGATCCCCGCCGCGGGTCATACCTATTCCGAGGAATGGCTGCACGACGCCGACGGACATTGGCACAAGTGCGAATCCTGCGACGCCGTCACGCAGACGGAGGCGCACGTCTGGGGCGACTGGACGCAGACGAAGCCCGCGACCTGCACCGAAAAGGGTGTTAAGACGCGCACCTGTTCCGCCTGCGACGCGACCGAAACGGCGGACATCGCCGCGCTCGGACACGAATGGGATGAAGGTTCCGTAACGAAGCCTGCGACCTGCACCGAGAAGGGCGTCAAGACGTTTGCCTGCACGCGCGACGGGTGCGATAAGACCAGGACGGAGGAGATCCCCGCCGCGGGTCATACCTATTCCGAGGAATGGCTGCACGACGCCGACGGACATTGGCACAAGTGCGAATCCTGCGACGCCGTCACGCAGACGGAGGCGCACGTCTGGGGCGACTGGACGACCACCAAGGAGGCGACTGCAACGGAGAACGGCTCGCGCAGCCGCGAGTGCTCGGTGTGCGGCGAAGAGCAGAGCGAGGTCATCCCCGCAACGGGAACGCAGCCCGCGCCCGACGATCCCGACGGCGATCCCGATCCCGCGCCCGACGACGATCCCGACGGCAGCGTGTCCGACGAGGGGCTTTCGGACGGCGCCATTGCGGGCATCGTCATCGGCTGTACGGTCGGCGCGCTCGCCATCGCCTATGTGGTGCTTGCCATCCTCTTCAAGAAGGGCATCGTGAAAGGTGCGTTCTTCTCCAGGATCTTCCCGTTCATCAAATAACGGGTGAACAGCACAGCGCATCATGCGGAGCCGCTCCTTTCGGAGCGGCTCTTTTCTTGGAAGTTTTAATAATGGCGTGCCGTGCGCCCTGCCGAATGTCCGGCAGGGCGCACGGCTTTTTGCGAAGGCGCGGACGTCCGTCCTTGCGGACGCGGCGGAGCGCAGCCTTTTTTTATAACCAAAAAACGACCGCCTAATATCGTATTAGGCGGTC
>CALVTL010000058.1 GCA_944362555.1 uncultured Clostridia bacterium | reverse complement strand
CAACTCTATTTTACCACAGATTTGTATGAACTCCTTTTTTTCTCTCATCTGTTGCACTTAATAGTATAATTCACCGTCGGTAATAACAAGGTCGTTTTGGAAACGACGTATAAGGATGCCGGCGCAGAACGCTGGAACGGAATCGTGGTTCAGGTGAAATCCGCAAAGGGTACGCTTCTGTACTTCATCCGTCCCGCAGGCGACTATGCAAGCTACAACGACGCAGGTGTGCTTGTATGGAACACTGCTCTGGCAGATGATACGGTAACGGCTCCCGGATTTGTTTCCGATACGGACGCTCCCGCATTCACGGCAGCCAAGAAGACAGCCAAGACGAGGGTCACGGTGACGCTCGATATGGAAAAGGACACCATGACGTTTGTCTATGAGCTGCTCGATGCAAGCGGAAAGGCGACGCGCACCGATACTTGGACGATCACCGGTATGACAGATAGCATGTATGTGCTCGGGTTTGCCCTTGATGGTGCAACGATCACGGATGCCGGCGCTACGATTTCCGCTCAAAACGTTGCCTATCCCGCAGCGGATGCCAAGTAAACTGAAATTGTTCAGTCGATAAAAACTGAATGGACCCAAAAAGCCTATCCTTCGGGATAGGCTTTTTGCCGTCCTTCGCCCCCAAAACCGACCCCGCCCCTTATGTCATTTCGTCCGTCTTTCTCATGTCATCCCGAGGAGGGAGGAACGACCGACGAGGGATCCCCTCGCAAGTGACAGAGAGCCGGGGGATTCCTCAATCGGCTGCGCCTCATTTCGGAATGACATCGACCTCCGCATATTCCTTGCCCTCCCTGTGTAAGGGAGGGTGCCGAGCGGAGCGAGCTATCTTTACTCTTGCCCCCCCTTGTGTAAAGGGGGGTGAGCCGCGCGTTATGCGCATCACCACGGTGTGGTGTGCGCGCGCGGCGAACTGAGGTTTTTGCCATTGTGGGCAAAAATCGTGACCGCTGGCGGCGTCGCTCCTTGCGCCGCCGAGAAATAAGGGGGGATTGTCAATGCAAAGTACCGCGCGGGCGGGACAATCCCTCAGTCACTTCGTGACAGCTCCCTTTGCACAAGGGAGCCTTTCATCCTGTCATCCCGAACACGGAACGAAGTGGAGTGGAGGGATCCCCTCGCAAGTGACAGAGCGCGGGGGGATTCCTCGCTTCGCTGACTTCGCCCCTATGGGGCTCGTGCGCCGCTTCGTCGGAATGCTCCTGCAAGCAGGCATTTCTCCTCGCGTCGGACGGAATGACGGGGGAGTGGGGCGCGCCCCTGCCCGCTGACTTCGCCCCGTTGGGGCTCGTGCGCCGCATCGTCGGAATGCTCCTGCAAACAGGCATTTCTCCTCGCTTCGCTTCGGAATGACGGGGGAGTGGAGTACGCCCTGCGGCGTGGAATGACAAGAGGGGACGTGGAACGATGGCGGGAACACCGGCAAAAAAGGAGTGGGTGCGGCGGGCAGATCCTTCCAAAACCTTCTCAAAAGCAAAAACTTCTCGCAAAATGCGCGCAAAATCGATTGACACCCCGCGGGGATTGTGCTAAACTATGTTTACGCACCGTGAGGGGTGTAATTTTTTTGTATGGAGTTTTTGACTCATGGCTACCAAATCTACGAGAATGAAGATCACGTTCGAGTGCACGGAGTGCAAGAACCGCAATTACGACAGCTTCAAAAATAAGCGCAACGACCCCGACCGTCTCGAGCTGAAAAAGTACTGCCCCGTCTGCAAGAAGCACACGGTCCATAAAGAGTCCAAGTAAGCGCCGCTCGGCAGGGGAAAAATATCATGGCAAAGAAAGATCAGGAAGTGCAGCAGGGCAAGGCAAAGAACGAGGCGCCCCGCAAAAACTCCAAGCAGGACAAGAACAAAAAGCCCAACATCTTTGTCCGCATGGGCCGCAAGATCAAGGAGACGTTCTCCGAGCTCAAGCGCGTCACCTGGCCCACGTTCGGCAAGGCGCTGAAGGCGACGGGTGTGGTGCTCGTCATCGTGCTCATCTTCACCGTCATCGTCACGGGCATCAACTACGGGCTTGCGGAACTGCTCGATCTCATGGTAAGCACGGGGGCTTGACATGGCAAACGTCGATACCGAGCCCAAGTGGTACATCCTTCACACCTATTCCGGCTACGAAGCCATGGTGAAGGAGAGCCTTCTGCGGCTGATTGAAAACAACAACCTGCAAGACAGCATCGTGGACGTCAAGATCCCCATGGAGCAGACCATCGAGGAGAAGGCGAACGGCAAAAAGAAGGTGGTGGAGCGCAAGCTCCTTCCCTGCTATGTCTTCATCAAGATGGTGTATTCCAACCAGCTCTGGTATCTTGTCACGAACACGCGCGGCGTGACGGGCTTCTGCGGCCCGCAGGGACGTCCCATCCCGATGAAGGAGGACGAGATCCGCAAGATGCGCCTTGAAGAGTACGTTGTGGACGCCGACTTTAAGGCGGGAGACAAGATTTCCATCGAAAGCGGTGCGCTCGAGGGCTTCATCGGCACCATCCGCGAGACCCACGACGACACGCAGCGCGCCAAGGTCACCATCGTCATGTTCGGCAGGGAGCAGGACGTCGAAGTCGAGTATGTACAGATGAAGAAAATTTCTCCCGACGCGACGGAAGTTCCCCGCGAGGAAGAAAATTAACAAATTGGTCGTTCCTTTCCGCAAGGAAAGAAAGGATAATTGTGGGAGAGGCGGTAAATCTCATTTTCCTGCCGCCTTGCAAGTACCACATTCGGAGGAAGTTTTATGGCAAAGAAAGTAACCGCGGTCGTCAAACTGCAGCTCCCCGCCGGAAAAGCGACGCCCGGTCCCCCCGTCGGTTCGACGCTGGGTCCTCACGGCATCAACATCCCCGGCTTCACCAAGGAGTTCAACGCCAAGACGGCAGGACAGGAGGGGCTCATCATCCCCGTCGTGATGACGATCTATCAGGACCGTTCCTTCACGTTCGTCTTAAAGACGCCGCCCGCACCCGTGCTCATCAAAAAGGCGCTGGGGCTGGATACGGCGAGCGCTACCCCCAACAAAGTGAAGGTGGGCAAGCTCACCAAGGCGCAGGTCGAGGAGATCGCCAAGACCAAGCTGCCCGATCTCAACTGCACCTCTTTGGAGAGTGCGATGAGCATGATCAAGGGCACCGCGCGCAGCATGGGCGTCACCGTCGAGGAGTGAGTGGGAGAGAAGGTTTTCTCGTCAGAACCACGGGAGGTTATCAATGAAATACGGTAAAAAATACGCTGAAAGTCTCAAATCTTACGACAAGCAGCGCGCATACGACGCAGCCGAGGCAGTGGGCATCGTGCTCGGCAACGCCAAGGCAAAGTTCGATGAAACGGTGGAACTTCACGTCCGCCTCGGCATCGACCCCCGTCAGGCAGACCAGCAGGTCCGCGGCGTGCTTGTCCTTCCCAACGGCACGGGCAAGACGAAGAAGGTGCTCGTCATCGCCAAGGGCGAAAAGGCGGACGCCGCGCAGGCGGCAGGCGCCGATTTCGTCGGCGCGGAGGAGATGATCCAGAAGATCCAGACGGAGAACTGGTTCGGCTTCGACGTCATGATCACCACGCCCGACATGATGGGTATGGTCGGCCGCATCGGTCGTATCCTCGGTCCCAAGGGACTCATGCCCAACCC
>CALVTL010000057.1 GCA_944362555.1 uncultured Clostridia bacterium | reverse complement strand
TTAGATATTATAACGCGCTCCCGATTCAGTTCTGCTCATCGGCAAAGCCTCTCTTGAACCCCGCGACTATCGCGGGGTTTTCGTTTATACAATAACGCAAACGGGCTCCTATTTCGGGAGCCCGTTTGCGTGTGTATGGAAGAAGCATGGCGGGCGGGAACGCCCTCAAAGCAGAGCGAGCGGAAACGCCTCAAAATTCCCCTCTTGACAGGGCGCTTATTTTATTGTATAATATCATTAACAAACGGAGGAGGGAGAGGAATGAATTTCTTTCGTTGGCTGTTTTCCGTCCGAAGGCGGCACCGCGCCGGCATCCGCCGCTACGAAAAGGGGGGCGCGGGCGTGCGCGTTCTCACGCTCTTTTTCATGCTGCTCTTCTGCGGCATTGCGATCGGGCTGGAGCTCTGGTCGTTTTCGGCGGGGAAAGAGAACCTGCTCGTCGGGATCCTCGTCTTTATCCTTGCCGTCATCTTCTGCATTGCGGCGGCGGAGTTTTGCCTGATTTATGCCGTCACCGCCATCCGTATGTTTGTGTGGGGCGTCGCAGACAAAGCCGCATACCGCGAACAGCAGCGCCGCCTTGCGGAGACCGCCGCGGCGGGCGGCATGGGGGCAGAGGGCGCGGGGGAGGCGCAGGCGCCCAAGACGCACCGCGCGTTCGATATGCTGCTCTTCCTTCTCGGACTCGTGCTCGCCATCGGCATCGTCATCGCCTTCCTTGTGGTCGCTCTCACGCTTTTGTAAATATGTATGAGCTATAAAGTACCGCGCCCGCCGCAAAGAATGCGGCGGGCGCGGCTGCGTATTCGCGTTCACAGGTATGCCGCTGCGGAGAGTGCGGCAAAGAAGATGCCAAAGAACAGGATAAGGAAGAGCACGGCGAGCGCGAGATAGGCGATGCTCACCGCGATGCCCGCCGTCGCCAGCCCCTTGCCGCTGCCGCCGAGCTCCGCCGCCCTGTTCTTGCCGAGGATGGAGCAGACGAGCCCAGCAACGGGCATGAGGAAGGCAAGCACAAACCCCACAATGGCAAGAACGTTGCTCTCCTGTTTTGCGCCGAGGGGCTTCCCCGTCGCCGCCCCGCAGCCGGGGCAGATGACGGCGTTGTCGCAGAGCTCTTTTCCGCAGTTGGAACAATACATCGTTTCCTCCTTTTCGATCGGGATATTGGATAGGGTATGAGAAAAAGCCGTCCGCACGGGCGGCTTTTCACGTTTTTTCAATACG
Source organism: uncultured Clostridia bacterium (assembly GCA_944362555.1). Classification (GTDB taxonomy): domain Bacteria; phylum Bacillota; class Clostridia; order Christensenellales; family Borkfalkiaceae; genus Gallimonas. The sequence goes on along the minus strand of CALVTL010000057.1, from coordinate 2,579 downwards.
TTCTCAATAATAGGTGCCCTGCGAGATCGCATCCGCGACCGCGCACCCGACGGCAATGCCGGAGATGACGGCGATCAGCAGCCAGATGATGCTGATGACCAGCCCCGCCGTCGCCAGTCCTCTGCCGTTTCCGCCGTACTCATACGCCTTGTTCCTGCCGATGATCGAGCAGATGAGCCCGACGATGGGCATGATGAATGCGAAGATGAACCCGACGATGGCGATGACGTTGGTGCCGCTTTGCTGCGGCTGCACGTTCGCCACCTGTACGCCGCAGTAGGGGCAGACGATGGCTTTGTCGTCGATCTCCCTTCCGCAATGTTTGCAGAACATGACATATCCTCCCTATGTAGAAATAATATTTCTTTAATGTCACCATTATATAGCATAATATTTGCTATGTCAAGCGGTATCAGAAAATTTTTTGGTATTTTATTGACGAAAGGAGGGGATGCTATGTCTGTGATACCGAAGATCCGCGAACTGCGCGAGGAGGCGCAGCTCACGCAGAGCGAACTTGCGCGGGAACTTTCCACCTCGCAGCGGAACGTGAGCAACTGGGAGACGGGAACGAGCGAGCCCGACCTTGCGACCGTGTGCGCGCTCGCCGATTTTTTCGGCGTGAGCATCGACGAGCTGTTCGGGCGGGAGGGGGTGATCCCGCCCGCGGAGCAGATGGCGGGGCTCGACCGCCTGCTTATAAAAAAGGTGCGTTCGCTCACGGACGGGCAGAAGGCTGCGCTCTTGTCCTTCCTCAACAGCTTTTTCGCATAAAGACCCCCGCGCCCGCCGCTTAAAATAAGCGGCGGGCGCGTCGTAAAACAAAAAGGGGTGCTCCTTTCCTTTGCTGCGCCGATCGCGGCTTTTTTTGTTATTCCGAACGGGGCGTTTTATTCTTTGTCATTCCGAACGCGGAACGACTGGCGCTATGTGAACGGTGTTCCCACGGTCTGGAAATGGGTCATAGAGAAATCGTAACAAAATAAAAAGTATCATAAACCCCCGCCCGCGCAATTTTGCGCGGGCGGGGGTTATAAGTTGAGCGCGGTCGCCGCGTTCAGGCGCCCTGACGGGCGCGGGCAGGACGGCGCTTCAATTCGTCCTTCAATTCACTGCACGTCTCTTCGAGTTCCGCCTCCGTCTCCACGACTTCCACACCGTCGAGGATGTCCTGCAGGCGGTATTCGCGGTTGAGGTAGCGGATGGTCTGAAATCCGATGACCGCCGTCAGCGTGCCGTTGGTGAGCCCCTGGATGGAGCTGTCGATGAGGGCGGAGACGGCGCTGCCCAGAATGGGGATGCCGCTCACCGCGTCGCCCATCGTCCGCACGACGGCATTGCCGATCTGCAGAGACCCCAGCCCGTAGGACACGAGCGAGTTGCGCACCACCGCGCCGAAGATCTTCACGAGCTTGGTGTCGGAGGGGCGGAAGCCGTACAAAAATACGATGTCCTTGATCATCTGCAGATTGACGACCGCGACGAGCAGTGCGTCCGTGCGCGAGCTCTGCGAGACGGTGGAGAACGCCGCCGACTTCAAGGCGCACTTGAAGATGATCTCCTTCGCCGTCTTTTTCACTTTGCCCTTGTACATGGCGGAGAGCGTCGTCTTGATGAGGGCGTCATCATTGTATTGGAGCGCGCGCTTCAAATCGTCCATCGACTTGCTGTCGTACCAGCCGATGCCGCCCACCGTGCGGTGGAAATCCACCATCTTCTCGGCAATGTTGCGGCGCACGCGGCGGTTGTGCCGCTTCGCCTTGCCCGCGTATTCCGAGTTGACGTTGGTCATAAAGTAATCGGAGCGCAGAATTTTGACGAGGGGGAAGACATAGACGAGGAAAAAGAGGATGATGCTGATCGCCGCCGCGCCGTAGCCGAGATAGGGGTGGATCTTCCAGAGCTCCATCGTGAAGGAGAAGAGACACCACCCGATGAACACGCCGATGATGCCCGCGAGCAGCCCCAGAACGAGGCGGGCGCCGCGCAGATTCTGGCGGCGGACGTAGCGCTCCTCGTATTCGTAGATGGTCATCTTGCGCTCGTCGTTCGCCGCGCCGCGCTTTGCGCCCTGTCCGGGCTCCTCCGTAAGGGGGACGAGGCTCGTTTGGTTCTTTTGTTTTCTTGCCATAGCGTTTCCTTTTGTGCCGACCGCGCCGACGGCGCGTTTCTTATTTTTGTTTATATTATTTTTTGCTTATATTATACTGTAAGGGCGGGAAAAAGTCAAGAAGGGGAAGGCGGTGCGCGCACGGTGTTTTTTGGGAGGGCGCGCCTTCGGAGCGGTGAGGGCTTTTTTCATGTCATTCCGCCCGACGCAAGGAGGAATGCCTGCTTGCAGGAGCATTCCGACGAAGCGGCGCACGAGCCCCAAAGGGGCGAAGTACCGACATGGGAGGAATGCCTGCTTGCAGGAGCATTCCGACGAAGCGGCGCACGAGCCCCATCGGGGCGAAGTTGGGGCGTGCCCCGCTCCCCCCGTCATTCCGAAGCGAAGCGAGGAATCCCCCCGCCCCCTTGTCGCTTGCAAGGGGATCCCTCCACTTCACTACGTTCCGTGTTCGGGATGACGAAGGGGC
>CALVTL010000056.1 GCA_944362555.1 uncultured Clostridia bacterium | reverse complement strand
CGACAGGAATTGAACCTGCATGGTGTGAACCACAAGATCCTTAGTCTTGCGCGTCTGCCAGTTCCGCCACGACCGCGTCTTTCGTTGACAGCTTTGTTATTGTACCGCAATCTGACGGAAAAGTCAAGTTTTATCAATATAAAATTTCATAAATTTTGCGGAAATTTTCGACTTTTTTTTCGTAGGCACGCGTCTCGGGAAAGGGAATGTCGGAGAGCGTGCGCCCGTCCTGCGAACAGGCGGGACGCGCGAGCCAGCTTTTGACCGTGCCTTCGCCCGCGTTGTAGGCGCAGACCGCCGTCCGCTCGTCCGAAAAGCGTTCCAAAAGATAGGCAAGGTACATACAGCCGAGCGCCGCGTTATACTCCCCGTCCGTGAGCCGTTCGGCGCAATAGGGGATGCCGCGCTTCCGGCAGATATATTCCGCGGTGGAGGGCTTTATCTGCATGACGCCGACGGCGCCCGCGCGGCTGACGGCGTCCTCGCGGAAGTTGCTCTCCGCCTTCATGACGGCATAGGCGAGCGAAGGGGGAACGCCGCTCGCTTCCACGGCGCTGCGGTACGGGCGCGGATAGGACGCGCGCAGGATGAGCGCCGTCATGCAGGCGAGCAGAAACGCCGCGCAGACGGCGGCGATCGCTTTGCAGTTCCTACTCATGGTAGAAAGTATGTGCAGAGAGAAAATTTTATGAATGCAGCCGCAGCGTTTGCAGCGCGTCAACCGCCTTTTTGTGGAGGGAGGCGAGGTCGCCGTCGTTCTCGATGATGATGCACTTCTTTTGTTCGAGAAGGGCGGGGTCGAGCTGTCCCTCCATCCGCCGCAGCGCCTCGCCGCGCGCCATGCCGTCGCGTTCGGCGACGGCAGAGATGCGCGCCTCCCGTTTGCGCCGCAGGGCGATCACGGCGTCGAAGGCGCTCTCGTAGCCGCCTTCAAAGAGAAGGGGGACTTCGCAGAACACGGTGCCCGTCTGCTCGTTCATGCGCGCATGGAGCCGTTTCATGATGGCGGGGTGTGCCAAGGCATTGAGCGTTTCGCGCGCCTGCTCGTCGGAAAATACGACGCCGGCAAGTTTTTTCTTGTCGATGTCGCCGTCTGTCAGGCATTGGGGGAAGGCGCGCGCGAGAGCGGCGCGGTATTCCCTCACCTCCCAAAGTTCGCGATTGATGTCGTCGCAGGAGAGCACGGGATAGCCCATATCCCGTAAAATGGCGCAGAACGCCGATTTTCCGCTCCCCAACCCGCCCGTGACGGCGATCTTCTTATTTTGCATCATACCAGCTCTTTCCCGTGGAGACTTCGGCGATGAGCGGAACGTTGAGCTCCGCCGCCTTCTCCATCTCCTCTTTCAGCAGTTGTTTTGCGGCGCTCTCCTCCTCGGCGGGGGCATCGAGAATGAGTTCGTCGTGCACCTGCAGCACCAGCCTGCTCGCCATCTTTTCGCGCTTGAGACGGTCGGCGACGCGCAGCATGGCGATCTTGATGATGTCCGCCGCGCTCCCCTGCAGGGGCATATTCATCGCGGCGCGTTCGCCGAAGGCGCGCTGATTGAAGTTGCCCGATTTGAGTTCGGGGATGACCCTCCGCCGTCCCAGGATGGTCGTCACATACCCGTCCTCCTTCGCCTTGCGGACGTTTTCCTCCATATACGCCTTGACTTCGGGATGGGCGGCGAAGTAAGCGGTGATGTAGTTCTGCGCCTCTTCGGTGGGGCAGCCGAGGTCCTTTGCGAGCCCGAAGGCGCTCATGCCGTAGATGATACCGAAGTTGATGGTCTTTGCTCTGCGCCGAAGCTCGGGCGTCACCTGCCCGTGGGGGACGTGGAAGATGCTCTCCGCCGTCGCCGCGTGGATGTCCTTGCCCGCGCGGTAGGCGTCCACGAGCGCCTTGCAGCCCGAAAAATGCGCAAGAAGGCGCAGCTCGATCTGCGAATAGTCGGCGTCCACCAGAACGTTTCCCTCGCGCGCGATGAAGAGCTTGCGGAGCTCCCTGCCCATCTCGGTGCGGACGGGGATGTTCTGAAGGTTGGGATTGGCGCTCGAAAGGCGCCCCGTCGTCGTCATCGTCTGATAGTAGGTGGTGTGAACGATGTCGCCCTTCACAAGGGGGCGGATGCCGTCCACATAGGTGGATTGCAGCTTCTGTACTTCGCGGTACTTTAAGATGAGACGGGCGATCTCGTGCTTTTCGGCGAGCTTTTCCAGCACGTCGGCGCTCGTCGAGTAGCCGCCGCGGATGTTCTTTTTGACACCGCGCGCGCTGTAGCCGAGGCGCTCAAACAAAATTTCCGAGAGCTGGAAGGGGGAATTGAGGTTGAAATTCGTGCCCGCAAGCCGATAGATGCGCGCCGAGAGGCCGTCCATCTCCCCCTTGAATTTGTCGGAGAACAGGGAGAATTTGCTCATATCCACGCGTACGCCCGTGCGCTCCATGTCGAGTAAGACGTAAGAGAGGGGGCGTTCGAGCTCACAATAGAGCTTTTTCTCCGTGTCGCTCTGTCTGCCCTTGACGTCGGCGTACGCCTTGAACAGGGCGGATGCGCAGTTTTCGTCGGGGAGGGCGTAATCCTTTGCGAACTCCTTTGCCCCCGTGGGGCGCGTGTTGGAATCGGAGAGGTAGCGCAGCAGGGAGATGTCCTCCGCGTCGCAGGCGAGGGGCACGTTCACCTCGTCGAGAAAGTGCGCCGTCGCCTTGATGTCGGTGAGGATGGCAGTCTTTCCCGCGCCGAAGAGCGCCTCCAGCGCGGGTTTTAATTCGGGAAGGAAGAACCCCGGGGACAGGATATTGTCGCGCAGGCGGAAGAGGTATTCGTGCGAACCGTCCGAGACGTGAACGCCCTCCTCCTCCACCGAAAAGGCAAACTGTTTGAAGGCGGCAAACGCCTTGGTGAGCGCGGGCAGGTCTGCGGGTGCCGCTTCCGTGAACTGCACGGCGGTCTTTTCGCGGGAGGGGAAGTAGTCGCTCTCCAGCAAAGAGCGGAATTCGAGCTTTGAAAACAGTTCGCGCGCCGCCTCCGGGAAGGGGGTGTGCACCTCGCATTCGTCCAGCGTGAGCGAGATGGGAACGTCGGTGTCGATGGTCGCCAGCGTATGGGAGAGATAGGCGTCCTCGCGGTGCTCCGCAAGTTTTTTCTGCGTGGAGCCCGCGATCTCGTCGAGATGCGCATAGATGCCGTCCAGCGTCTTGTATGCTTGCAGCAGTGCGAGCGCGCCCTTGGGACCGATGCCCCTGACGCCCGGGATATTGTCGGAGGCGTCGCCCATCACCGATTTGAGTTCGATGACCTGCGCGGGTGTGATGCCCTCCTTTTCAAAGAAGTTTTCCGCCGTGAGCCGCTCCAGGTCGCTCACGCCGCGCTTGGTCATGCACACGCTCGTGTGCGCGTCGATGAGCTGATAGCTGTCCCTGTCTCCCGTATAGATGAGCGTCTCCGTCTGCGGGAACTTTCTGGAGAGCGTGCCGATGAGGTCGTCTGCCTCATAGCCCGCCATTTCAAGCGTGCGGATGTTCATGGCGGCGAGCAGTTCTTTGAGGACGGGGACCTGCACCACGAGCGATTCGGGCATGGGCTTGCGCGTCGCCTTGTAGCCGTCGTACATTTTATGGCGGAAGGTGGGAGCGTGGACGTCGAACGTCACGACGAGATAGCGCGGCTTTTCATCGTCTAGGATCTTGAAGAGCAGTTTGATAAAGCCGAAGATCCCGTTCGTGGGGAGCCCGTCTTTGGTGGAAAAGACGGTCATGGCGTAGTATGCGCGGTTGAGAAGGCTGTTGCCGTCGATGAGAATGAGTTTGTCCATGCAATCATTGTACCATGCTTTGCGTTTTTTTGCAAGAATATCCGAAAAAACACTTGCTTTTTTGGCGAAACTATACTATAATTTTCATACTTGCGTTGCAAAACACGCCGTCGTGGTGAAACTGGCAGACGCAACAGACTCAAAATCTGTCGGGGGCGACCCCGTATCGGTTCGATTCCGATC
>CALVTL010000055.1 GCA_944362555.1 uncultured Clostridia bacterium | reverse complement strand
AAAGACCGTGACCGCAGACAAAGGACAGACGATCTCTCGCCTATCTTGCCTGACAGTCACGGTCACCCGGATATTTCGTCAATTCTTTGGTTTGGGTCTAAGCCCGACTACTCCCGCTGGTTTTTTCCCACAGTCAGAATACATTCCTCCGTGATATGAAGCCGCAGTTCGGCTTGTTTGTGCTTACATTCTACCACATTCTCCTGCGTTTTTCAACAAAAGCTGCCGTGAATAAACCCCAACAAAACCGCAACTTATGTCACCAAAACCGAAACAAACCGCGCATTTTGTTACCTGTCCGGGACATTCTCGTACCTTTCGGCTTGGGTATGGTGGGAGAGCGGCATTGTCTGTCAAAGGCGCGCAGCAATTTTGGATGAAAGGAAGAATGCTCCCTTCAACAAAATTCCCGCGCGTCCCCATGGGGCAGACCTTTGACAGACCGCGCCTTGCTCTCCCCGTTTTGGGTGCGCCGAAAGGTACGGAAACGCCGAAATTGTACCGCTTTTGCTACGGTTTTTCTGCGGTCGCTTGGGAAACCGTATGGGTACTGTACGCCCGCCGTGCCTGTTAATCCCTGCCGTAAAGGTGTACAATGGAGGCAAAAAATTTTGGAGGAAAAATCAAAATGAGAACAGCAGTCATCTATGCGCGTTACAGTAGTGACTCGCAGACAGAACAGTCTATCGAAGGACAAGTCCGCGTCTGCAAACAGTTCGCGGAAAAGAACGATCTTCTCGTCGTCGATCAGTATATCGACAGGGCGACGACGGGGATGAACGACAACCGCGCGGCTTTCCAGCAAATGCTGCGCGACAGCAAACGGCGGCAATGGAGCGTGGTCATTGTTTACAAATTAGACAGGTTCGCCCGCAACAAGTATGAATCCGTCGTCAACCGAAAGAAACTGACTGACAACGGAGTGGAACTCGTCTCCGCAATGGAGAATATTCCCGATACTCCGGAAGGAAAACTCTTTCTTGCCGTTATCGAAGGCTTCAATGAATACTTTTCAGAAGATTTGAAACAGAAGGTCAACCGAGGCTTGCGGGAGAGCTGGCTCAAGGGCAACGCCACAGGCGGAAAAGATATTTTCGGTTGGGACTTGAAGGACAAGAAGTATCACATCAATGAGGCGGAAGCTGACATCGTCCGCGAGATATTCCGAAAGTACGCGCAGGGCTATAAAGCGCAAACCATCGCTGACGATCTGAAAGAAAAGAACTTCCGCCGTAAGAACGGAAAGTTCATCACGCACAAATTTGTATATAAGGTCTTGCACGACAAACGCTATACGGGTATCGTGACCCATAAGGGCGAGGATTACGACAAAGTCTTCCCCGCGATCATTTCAAAGGAGTTGTGGACGCAAGTGAACGCCATCAATGAAGAAAACAAAAATGCGCCGGGGCGCAAGAAGGAAATGTTCGACTATATCCTTTCCGGAAAACTTATTTGCGGAAAATGCAAGCACAGGATGGTCGGCGAGAGCGGCACGAGCAAGACGGGTGATATCCATTACTACTATTCCTGCCTCTCCAAACGGCGCAAGCAGGAAGATTGCGACTGCAAAGCCGTGAAAAAGCAGATCCTGGAAGATTATGTCATCCAAGCAACGGTGGAGATGCTCCGCAGGAACAGCATCATCACGCAGATCGCGGAGACCGTAGTCAAGGTGCACGAAAAGATGATGCAGGACGACTCGGGTTTACAGATCCTGCTGCAAAAGCGGGACGATGCCAAAAAGGCGGCAGACAATATCGTAAAAGCCATCGAACAGGGCATCATCACTGATTTTACGAAGGACAGGCTCAACGGTTTACAGGCGGAACTCAACGAATTGGAGATCGAGATCAACAAGGCAAAGCAGAAATCATACGCTCACTTATCCGTCGAGGAAGTGGAGAAGTTCCTGCTCTCCAAAGTCTTTGAGGATCCCGACGACATCAAGGTTCGCAAACTGCTCGTGAATACCTTTGTGCGGGAAGTTATCTGGTACGGCGACCGCATGGTCATCACATACAACTTCCAGGAACGATTTTCTACGGAGCGCTTTTCTAAGTCGTATGTGGAGAATATCGAAAAGCAGGTCGGGGAATGTTCCCGATCTGCTTCTTCTTTCTCTTTGAGTTCGTACAAAGTCACCCAATCGGCGCCAACACGAGAGCGCCCCGAAGGGGGCGCTTTTTTCGTGTTGGCGCAGAAGACGAACCGCTCGAAACCGTGAATTCCCACGAGTTCGCGCGAGGAGGCGGCGGAGCGCGGCGCAGGCTCGGAGCAGTCCCCTTTCCGCCGACGAAGCTTTCGAGGCGCAGCCGAAGAAAATCTCGCCAACACGAGAGCGCCCCGAAGGGGGCGCTTTTTTCGTGTTGGCGCAGAAGACGAGCCGCTCGCGATCGTGATTCCCACGAGTTCGCGCGAGGAGGCGGCGGAGCGCGGCGCAGGCTCGGAGCAGTCCCCTTTCCGCCGACGAAGCTTTCGAGGCGCAGCCGAAGAAAATCTCGTCGCAAAATGTCCGCCTTTTGGCGGGCTTTTTGCGTGGCACAGAAGACGAACCGCTCGCGATCGTGAATTCCCACGAGTTCGCGCGAGGAGGCATAAAAACTTCGTATTTCATGCCTTGTAGCTTCCCCGAATGTCTGCGAACGCCTTTTTCGCGGAAACAACGCGCGGGGGCTCTGCATATCCGCAATTATATCATACGAATTGCACGGGTGTAAAGAAATCTGCGACGAAGCGTCGGAAAATTTTAACGAACCGTCAAATTTTCGATACCAACTGTAAACCCCCGTTGGGGGGGCAGTCCGCGCGCGGCGGACTGCCGGGAAGAAAGAGATGTGATGGGCGATAGAAATGTGATGAGATATACTGTATGGGATACGTTATGCGGGGTCTGTCCCCTCAAACTTGATCTTGGTGAACTTTTCGCACCTTCCCTTGCCGCGGAAGGTGAAGAACAGCGGCTTGACGCCGCCCTCTCCGCGATACTCCGCGAAGAAGGTCTTTTCCCCCTCGGAAGGGGTGATGTGGATGCGCGCGACGGGCGCTCCGCCCGCCGACTCCGCGACCGTCATCTCGCCTGCGGCGCTGCCGCACACCGTGACGCCGATGCGGCGCACACCCGAAAGGTCGAAGTACTTGAAGCCCGCCGTCGCGCCGTCGCAGAAGTTGGCGATGTACTGATCGCCCTTGCCTTCGCGGTCGGCGCCCGTCTGGGTGAAGAAGGGATGGCACCCCTTGGCGTTCTTGCCGAAGGGCTTTTTGTGGAACCTGCCCCCCTTGCGCGAGGTGAGGTTGCAGGCGATGCGCGCCTCGTACTCCCCCCTCCCCTGCAACGGTCCGCCGTTTAAGCCGCAGCTCGTGATCTCCGCCTGGGCAATGGAGCCGTCCTTTTGCACGAAGATCTCCTCGGCGCACGCCTGACGGGAGAAGCAGTTCCTGTTGGTGTGGCGGTGGTAGAAAACGTAGTGCTTGTCTCCGACGGTGAGGATGCCGCCGTGCGTGTTGCCCGTGTAGTTGCTCGCAGTCCTGGGGTCGCGGAACTGCTCTGCGAGCCCCACGTCGCCGTTGGAGACGAGCGTCCCGCCGAAGCGGAAGGGTCCTTCGGGCGTGTCGCCCGTCGCATAGCAGAGTTCGTGCCCGAGCACGGAGGAATAGACAAAGTAATATTTATCGCCGATCTTGCGCATGGAGGACGCCTCGAAGAAGCCGTGCTCCCCGACGCCCGCGCCGCCGACGGGCAGCGTCTGTCTGGGCGCGCCCGGAACGGTGAGCATATCCTTCGGGTCGAGCGAAACGACCGCCCCGCCCATAATTTTCTTTTTGGAGACCCCCAGCACGGGGAAGAACATGGCGGAGCCGTAATACAGCCACACCTTGCCGTCCTCCACATAGACGGCGGGGTCGAAGGGAAGATACTGTTTGGAATAGGCAAAAAGGTCGACTTCGCCGTGGTACTTAAAGGGCCCCTTGGGGCTGTCGGCGACCGCACAGCGGATCGCCCAGCTCCTGCGCGTGATCCCGGGCGCGAACGCATAATATAAATAGTATTTCCCGTCCGGAGCCATGCAGACGTCGGGCGCGTACATACTGCCCCTGCCGCGGTAGTTGGGATCGTCCGTCTTTTTGTAGATGACGCCCTCATACCGCCAGTCGCTCAAATCGTCCGTCGGCGCCGACCACGCGACGTAATCGTTCATGCAAAAGCCGTTGCCGTTGAAACGGTCGTGCGAACCGTAGACATACACCCGCCCGTCAAAGACGTGCGGCTCGCCGTCCGGGACGTATTCCCAGCTCGGAAGATACGGATTGAAAACCTGCCCCTTCATCATTGTTCTCCGTGGTAGAATTGGCGGCGCGCTTGCCGCCCCTTTTCGTGAAGAAGTATACTCCTTCGGCGCGCGATCTGCAAGAACTTGCAAACAAACCGTCCGATTTTTTGAATATTACGTCGGAAATCGCCCTCATTTTGCAAAATTTCCCCCTTTTTTCTCCCCTCACACGGGCGGGGAGCAGAGCGCGCCCGTGCGGAGGCGCGCCGCAAGCCGCTCCATCATGTCCGCCTTATAGGAGGCGAGCGGGTGCACATACCGCGCGAAGGTGAAGGCGGGCGAGCCGTGCCCCAGAATTTCCGCCAGCGCCCTGCCGTCCATGCCGCACTCCGCCGCGCGCGTGGCGAAGGTGTGCCGCAGCGCGTGAAAGCCCCTGTGCGGCAGCGAGAGCCGCGCGAGCAGGCGGGCAAAGGAGCGCTGGTAGGAGCGCACGGAGAGGGGCGCGCCGCCGCGCGAGATGACGAGGCGGGAGGGCTTCTGCATGGCGCGCAGCATGGCGCGCACCTCCGCGGAGAGCGGGATGACGCGCACGGAGCGGCGGGACTTGGGCGCGCCGACGATGCGCCCGAACCTGCCCGCCTCGTCCCGACCCTCGCGGCACGTCCTGCTCACATACAAAAGCCCGCGCTCCCAATCGACGTCCCCCCATTCGAGCGCGAGCAGCTCCCCGATCCGCAGCCCCGTATAGAGGCAGAGCACGATGCCGCGGAATTTTTCGTCCTTCGCCTGCATGGCGGCGCGCACCAGCGCTGCCTGTTCGGACAAATCGAAGCACGCCGTCTCCCGCGCGGGCGCACGCGGGCGGCGGAGCTTTTCGGCGGCGTATCCCCCCACCATGTCCGCCTCTCGCGCGCATTTGAGGGAATTTTGCAGCACGGTGATGATGAGGTTGACGCTCGCGCAGGAGAGCCCCGCCCCCGTTCTGCGGTTGCCGCTCTTCGCCTGCTGCGCCACGAACGCCTGCAGGCGCGCGGGGGTGAGCTCTGCAAGCTCCAATTCCCCCAGCGCGGGCACGAGGTGATCTTTGACGACGCCGCGGTACGTCTCCAGCGTCTTGCCCTTGACGACGGGGCTCACATACGTTTCCAGCCACTTTGCCAGCCAGCTTTGGTAGTTCATGTCCTTTCCTCCGAAAAAATGATACCACCATTGTACGGCGCCGCAGGCAAAATGCAAGAAATAAGGGCGGGCGGGATGACATAAGGGGGGCAAGAAACGGTGAGCACACTAACCGTCATTCCGTCCGACGCAAGGAGAAATGCCTGCTTGCAGGAGCATTTCGACGATGCGGCGCACGAGCCCCATCGGGGCGAAGTACCGACATAGGAGAAATGCCTGCTCGCAGGAGCATTTCGACGAGGCGGCGCACGAGCCCCAAAGGGGCGAAGTACCGACATAGGAGAAATGCCTGCTTGCAGGAGCATTTCGACGATGCGGCGCACGAGCCCCATCGGGGCGAAGTACCGACATAGGA
>CALVTL010000054.1 GCA_944362555.1 uncultured Clostridia bacterium | reverse complement strand
AGATCGTCTACAACGTGCTGGAGGACGAATTTCAGGGCGGGAGCGGCGCGGGCTGCTCCGCCGTCGTGCTCAATTCCTATCTGCACGCCAAAATGATGGCGGGCGCGCTGCGGCGCATCCTGTTCGTGGCGACGGGCGCGCTGCTCTCCACCGTCTCCTCGGGGCAGGGGGAGAGCATCCCGTGCATCGCCCACGCCGTCACGCTCGAGCGGCTCCCGCTCGGAAGAGGACGAAAAGAAAAGGGGGGAAATTGATGGGCGCGGAAGTTCTTACAATTTTATTTGCCTTTTTCAAGGCGTTCGCGGTGGGCGGGCTCATCTGCGCGGTGGCGCAGCTCGTCATCAACTTCACCGATCTGACGGCGGGGAAGATCCTCGTCCTGTTCATGCTCGCGGGCGTCGCGCTCACGGCGCTCGGGCTGTATCAGCCCCTTGTCGAATGGGCGGGCGCGGGCGCGACGGTGCCCATCTCGGGATTTGGATACCTGCTCGCAAGCGGGGCGATGAAGGGCGCGCAGGAGGGGCTCTTCGAGGCGCTCACGGGCGCGCTCGCGGCGGCGAGCGCGGGCGTCTCGGCGGCGGTCGTCTTTTCCTTTCTCGCCTCCCTCGTGTTCCGCTCGCATACCAAACATAACTGAATGCAGAAAACTGCTCGGAACGGGTCGTTTGCCCGTTCCTTTTCATTTTATATGAAATTGAGTTGTGCCCTTGACAGTCCTTTCAAAACATGATATAATTCAGCATGAAAAGTTATCGTGATCGAGGTGTAAGAATGGGACTTCTCAAAAATATCGAATGGACGGACGAGAGCAAAAATATCATCGTACATAAGTTCGACATGAAGAACGACTATGTGAGCAAGGGCTCCGCGCTCACCGTGCGCGACTCGCAGGTCGCCATCTTCGCGCACAAGGGCAAGATGGCGGACGTGTTCCTGCCGGGGTTCTATAAGCTGGATACCGAATCCATCCCCGTGCTCACCAAACTCATGTCGTGGAAGTACGGGTTTGAAAATCCCTTCCGTTCGGACATTTACTTTGTCAATACGCGGCAGTTCACCAATATGAAGTGGGGGACTGCCAACCCCATCATTTTGCGCGACGCCGACTATGGTGCCGTCCGCGTGCGCGGCTACGGAACGTACGCCTTCCGCGTGAAGGACGCGTTCGTCTTTATGCAGGAGCTCTCGGGCACCAACTCCTCCTTCCGCACGGAGGACATCACGAGCTACATCAAGAGCATCGTCGTGAGCGCCATCTCCGACGCGCTGGGTGAGAGCGGCATCCCCATCCTCGACATGGCGGGCAACCTGCTCGAGCTCGGCGAGGCGGTGCGCCGCGGGATGCAGCCCACTTTTGAAAAGCTGGGGCTGGAACTCACCAACTTCGTGTTTGAAAACTTCTCGCTGCCCAAGGAGCTCGAGGAGGCGCTCGACAAGAACACCTCGCTCGGCATGATGCGCGGGAACATGGACGTCTACACGCGCATGGCGCAGGCGGACGCTTTGAAGGAGGCTGCAAAGAACCCCGGCATGGCGGGCGCCACGATGGGCGCGGGGCTCGGGTTCGGCATGGGGAATATGTTCGGCAGCATGATGCGCGAACAGCCCGCCGCTGCCGCGGCGGAGACGACGGCGTGCCCCAAGTGCGGCGCGCGCGTGCCCGCATCCGCCAAGTTCTGCCCCGACTGCGGTCAGCCGATGGGCAACGTCTGCCCCAAGTGCGGCAAGCCCGTCAAGGCGGGCGCCAAATTCTGCCCCGAGTGCGGCGCGCCCCTGCACGCGGCGTGCCCCAAGTGCGGCAAACCCGTCAAGGCGGGCGCCAAGTTCTGCCCCGAGTGCGGCGCAAAGTTGTAACGAGGTGACCTATGTCCGATTCGCCTTTTTCCGAATTTGAAGGCGGCAGGCAGTCTCCCTTCTCCGAATTCGGGGAGGGAAGTGCCCGCGACGAGGCGGCTGCGTCCGCCGCGCCCGCAGCCTCTTCTTCCGCATTTGAGACGGAAGGGGAGGTGGAGAACAACACGGGCGTGATGAAGTGCCCCAACTGCGGGGCGAACATGGTGTACGACTCTTCGCGCGGCAAGCTCTTTTGCGAGCACTGCGAGACGGAGGTGGAGGTGCGCGCCAAATCGGGCGAGGAGCAGGATTTTGAAAGGCTCCTGTCCCGCACCGACGAATGGGGGGAGGAGACGCACGTCTTCCGCTGCGAGAACTGCGGCGCGCAGGAGGTGCTCGCGGACGGCGAGATCGCCAAAAAATGCCCCTTCTGCGGCACGACCAACATCGTCCGCACCGAGGAGCTCCCCGGACTTCGCCCCAACGCGGTCGTGCCCTTTTCCGTCCCCAAGGAGGACGCCGTCAGACGCGTCAAGGCATGGGCGCGCAAAAAGGCGCTCGCGCCGCGCGCCTTCCGCAGGAGCGCCTCGCCCGAGAACGTCGCGGGGATGTATATGCCCGCATTCACCTTCGATACGACGGCGGACGCGTGGTATTCGGGCGTTTTGGGCAAGTATTATTACCGCACCCGCCGCGTCAACGGCAAGACGGTGCGCGAACGGTACTTAAAGACCTTCCCCATCCGCGGCAGCTATTCCATGGCGTTCGACGACATCCTCATCCAGGCGTCCGACAAGATCGAGCAACGGTCGCTGAACAAGCTCCAGCCCTTCGATACCAACCGCAGCAAGGAGTACCGCGCCGAATTTTTGAGCGGATACACGGCGGGGCAGTACAGCAAGGACGGGCTCACCTGCTGGGAGGAGGCGAAGGGGGTCGTGCACAGCCGCCTGCGCACCGCCATCCTTTCGCGCTATCATTACGATACGGTCGTCTCCCTCGACGTGGATTTCCGCTGCCGGAACACGACGTATAAATATCTGCTGCTGCCCGTCTATGTCGGGCACTGCAACTGGAAGAAAAAACTCTTCAACTTCTTTGTCAACGGGCGGAACGGAAAGGTGACGGGAAAGACGCCCGTCTCCCCCCTCAAAGTGGGCGCGCTCGTACTGTTGGGGCTGGCAGCCGTCGCGGGGCTCGTCGTCCTGTTTTTGTGGATGAACGGCATCGTGCCGTTTTAGGAGGAATTTATGAGCAAGAAATTTTTATTTGGACTCATCGTCTGTCTTCTCATCGTCGCCATCGCAGTACTTTGGCTGCTGTCGGCACTCGGCGTGGAGGAGATGAAGTGGTTCACGTTGGGCTGGGCGGCGACCATCGCCGCAGGCGTTCTGGGCGTCGCCTTTGTCGGACGCGGCTTGTTCGGCAAAACGGCGGGACCTTTGAAGAAACTCTGGATCTTCTTCGGCGCAGCCTTCCTCGTCGTGGCGGTCATCACGCTCGCCTGCGAGATCGCCATGCCCTCCAAGATCGTCATGCCCATCATCGCCATCGTGCTGGCGGTCGCGCTGCTCCTTGGCTTCATTGCCGTCGGCGGCAAAAAGTGGGACGCGGGCGACAATCAGAAGGTCGGCTATAAAAATTACTATCAGCGCAAGGCGGAAGAGGAGCGCAAAAAGGACGACGAAGAGGAATAAGATGTTCATTAAGGGGGGCTTTCCGTGCGGGAAGCCCTTTTTTCCTTGTCATTTTGCGTGAAATGCGCTACAATAGTGCCTGCAAAACATTTTCGGGAGGTGGATATGCGCGGAAGGGGAGCGGCTGCGATAGCTGCGGCGTGTCTTGCGGCGCTCTGCGCCTGTGCGCCCGGCGCCACGCTGCGCGCAAAGCAGGAGTTTGCCCGGTTCGGCACCGAAGTGCGCTGGGTGTACGCGGAAGAACGCACGCCCGACGCGGACGCCGTCTGGGCGCAGCTCACCGCGCGCTCGGACGCCATCGAGGCGGACATTTCCACCGAACGCGCGCAGAGCTCCGTCTCCCGTTTCAACGCGGCGGCGGCGGGGGAGCGCGTCTCCATCGGCGCGGACGCCTATAAAATGCTCACCGTCGCCCAAGCCGTCTATGCGGAGACGGCGGGCGCCTACAATCCTGCCACGGGGCTGTTGGTCGATCTGTGGGGATTTTCTCCCCGTCATCGTGCGGACGGCTACGCGCCGGCCGCCGATTACGACCGCGCCGACTACACGAAGGAGCTGCCCGACGCGCGCTATCTTGCCGCGTTTTCCGGGCAGCGTCTGATCGATTTCGGTGCCGTGGAGCTGGGCGAGGACGAGGACGGCTACTACGCCGTAAAGCCGGAAGACGCCTTTGTGGAGGTGGAGAACGCGCAGGGCGAGACGGTCACCTATACCATGCAGCTCAATCTGAGCGGCATCGGAAAGGGGTATTGCGCGGACGAGGGCGGCGCCATCCTGCGCGCCGCGGGGGTGGAGTACGGCTACTATAACCTCGGGGCGAGCTCCATGCTGCTGCTTGCCGACCCTTCGTCGAAGGACGGCGTGTGGAAGGTGGGCATCTCCTCCCCGCGCGAGTTTTCCTCCCGCGCCGAATACGCCTCCCTCCGCGCCCGCGACACCGTTCTCTCCACGAGCGGCGACTATGAACAGTATTACGAGCTGCACGGCGTGCGGTACTGCCACATCATCGACCCCTCCACGGGCTATCCCGTCGGCGCGAGCCCCGAAGAGGGGGGCGCGCACATCGTCTGCGTGACCGTCGCGGGCGGCGGCGCAGCGGAGGGAGACGCACGCGCCACGGCGATCTCCTGCATGGGGCTTGACGAGGCGCTCGACTACTGCCGCGCGCACAGCGGCACGTTCCGCGCCGTCTTTGTCTGGTACGACGGGGCGGGGAAATATACCGTGTATTCCAATCTGGAAGAATGGACGCTCAACGAGCGGTCTCTTCGCGTGGAGGAGATCGCATGAACCGCTTCCGCCTCGTGCGCGAACGCGGTATGTTCGCGCCCTTCGACATCGTCGTCTATCTGCTGCTTGCCGCGCTCATTGCGGCGCTCTTTTTCGTGTTTGTCGTGGCGGATACATTCGGCGCGGACGATGCGGAGGGCGTGCGCGTGCAGGTGGGCGGCGAGACGGTCTACACCTACACCTTCGGCGAGGGCGGCGAACGGGCGCAGAGCTGGGAGGAACGCATCACGGAGCGGACGGAGGAGGGGGTGCTGTATGTGCGCATCCGCACCGACGCGGGTTGGAACGAGCTCGCCATCGACGACGCCCAAAAGACGGTCGTCATGCACGATGCCGATTGCAGCCTGCGCAAGGATTGCACACAGATGCGCGCCATCGGGCAGGGCGGCAGCGTCATCACCTGCATCCCGCACGCCTTAAAGGTCGTTCCGCTCGAGGGAGAGGACTATTCTACGCCCTCCGTCGGTTGAAAAATGTGGAAAAAATTGTCCACAAACGCAATGAATTTGCCGAAAGGGCGCTTTCCGAACATAAGTTTTCAAAAAAGTTATCCACAATATTTCCTCATTTCGACAAAATAATCCACAATCCGCGCGAAAACGGCGGAAAAACCGTGGAAAGAAGCGGAAAGTTTTCCACAATGCGAAAAAATCTGTGGAGAACGAAAAAACGCACGCAAAATCCGTTGACAAAATTGCGGGAAACGCGTATAATTGCATAGTGTTCATCGGGAAGCGGCGCTCCGCCGCGCCCCGCACAAAATACGATACGCGCCGTTAGCTAAGCTGGATATAGCGTCGGTCTACGGAACCGAAGGCCAGGAGTTCGAATCTCTTACGGCGCACCAAAAAGCGGCAGGACTTGTGTCCTGCCGCTTTTTGGTGCGCCGTAAACAGAGCGAACCCTGAATTCACAGGAGTTCGCGCGAGGAGGCGGCGGAGCGCAGAGCGGGCATAGAGCAGAAACCTTTTCCGCCGACGAAGCTTTCGAGGCGCAGCCGAAGAAAATCTCTTACGGCGCTTTTTGGTGCGCCGTAAACAGAGCGAACCCTGTATTCCCGGG
>CALVTL010000053.1 GCA_944362555.1 uncultured Clostridia bacterium | reverse complement strand
TCGATATAGCCCGTTCCCGTGAAGTCGCCGTCCGTGAAGTCGAACTCGATGCGCGCGATGTTGAAGAACGCGTTCTCAAAATAACGGCTGTTGCAGATCATGAGCCCCGTCACTTCGCGCGGCTCGGCGAACTTTAACGTGATGGTCGCCTTCTCGGTGGTGGTAAATTCCTTGATGTAGGTGAAGCGGCTGTACACCGAGAACAGCCCGTCCGTGAGCGCGGCGGCGTTGTCCCCCGCGGAGACGCTCACCTGCGCGTCGGCTGCGATGTTGGCGTATTCGCCGTCGATCGCGGGCTGCTGGGTGACCGTCGGGCCGTTGACGTATAAAACGGGCGTGCCCTCGTTGTTCTTGACGACCTCCACCCTGTCCGCCGCCACGGCGCGCTGACCGCTGCCGTTGGGGTTGATGTGCTGATGGTAGATGACGTACAGCTCCTCCCCGTTCTGCACGATGCTGTGGTGTCCCGTGCCCGAGATGTAGTTGAAGTCCATCGCCGTGAGGAACAGACCGCCCTCCTCCTCGGGGAGCTTGGTGAACGTGCCGAGCGGGCTCTCGCCGATCGCCTGCCACACGCCGTAATTCTTTTCGGCGTAGCCGTTGACGGAGAACATGAGGGAGTAATAGGTCTTGCCGTCCACCTCATAGTCCACCATGAAGGGGCCCTCGTTGATGATGGACTGCTCATAATCGTTGGTGTTGCCGGGCGTGACGTCGGTGACCGTCATGTAGCCCGTCTCGGTGAGGTGCGCGAGCGTAGAATAGTCGGGCTCCCACCACTCGTTCATCTTGATGCCCCAGACGTTGGTCACCGAGAAGCTCGCGTTGTGGTTGCGGTTGAAGAGCAGGTACTTGGTGCCGTCGGGCGCAATATAGGGCGAGGGGTCGATCTCGGTGAAGTAGGCAAAGCCGTGGTCGGGATCGGAATAGGTGTACGGCTCGCTTGCGATGAGCTTTTCCGCGTTCGCCTTGGCGTCCGTCTCGCTTGCGCCGCTCGCAAGGTACTGTTCGTACCAATATTTGTACCCCGTCTCGCGCCGCGCCTCGTCCTCCTTTTCAAAGACGACGCGTGCCTGCGCCATCAGCTTGTCGTTGTCAAAGAGCGGCGTGGCGTCGGGAGAGGGCTCGCCCGAAACGCGCCCGATGGCGTTGGAGCGCAGCTCGCTCTCGTCCTCGTCGTAGTCGTACGGTTCATAGGGCCCCCACGGGCAGGAGGACGTGGCAAGTCCCAGGAGGGACATATCGTTGTAGCCGTCCACCCACTTCCCCTGCGTCTCCACTTCGCGGGCGGAGAGGTAGCTCCCCGTCTCCTGCGAGGGCACGTTGCAGGAATAGAACATATAGAAGGTCTGATCCTCCTTGTCGAAGATGACCTCGGGCGCCCACATATCCTCGTAGCCGTAGTGGTCCTCCGAGGGGGCGA
Organism: uncultured Clostridia bacterium; assembly: GCA_944362555.1. GTDB lineage: Bacteria > Bacillota > Clostridia > Christensenellales > Borkfalkiaceae > Gallimonas. Next base: position 4,496 of record CALVTL010000053.1, on the reverse strand, counting down.
AGGCGCGCTGACCCGTCTTCTGCGTCATGTTCTCCCAATTCGTGAGGTCCTTGCTGCGCCAGCAGTCAAAGAAGCGCGCGCCGCCCGTCGCATCGGAGGTGGCGAACATATAGTACCAGCCGCCGTAGGTGGCGCTCTCCTCCTCGCTCACATAGAACGCGCCGGGGTCGGCGCACTCCGTTTTCAGATCGTTCTTGTAGAACAAACTTTCGTCGTACGAGCCGTCTGCGTTGATCATGTCGTCGTACTTCATGGCGATGGCACCATTCCCGGAAGCGCAGCCGCTCAAGGCAAACGTGAGCGCCGCGACCCCTGCAATGACGCCGAACAGTCTCTTTTTCATAATTTCCTCCTTACATATCGTCCGTTAATCTTTGAGTCCACCTGCGGAGATGCCGTCCACGAAGAAGCGGTGTCCCACAAAATAGATGGCGATGATGGGGATGAGCGCGATGACCGCGCCCGCGCAGCTCACCGCGTCGGAATTTTTCATGGCGCCGTAGTAGCTTTGCAGCTCCGCCAGCATGAAGGCGAGCGTCTTGATATCCGAGCCGTTGAGGTAGAGGAGCGGCCCCATGTAGTCGTTGTATCCCCCCACGAAGGCGAGGATGCCCTGCCCCACAAAGGCGGGGACAGCGAGCGGGATCATGATGGTGACGTAGCACTTGAAAAATCCCATGCCGTCGATCTGCCCCGCCTCGAGGAGGGACTGCGGAATGCCCGAGAAGTACTGCGTGAAGAAGAACACGGTGGCAGCACCGCCGAAACATCCCGGAATGATGAGCGGAAGAGGTCCCTGCGCCCAGCCGAGGATGTTGTACCACAGATAGCTGGGCATCATGAGCACCGTGCCGGGGATGCTCATGGTGGCGATGGTGACGGCGAACATCCACTTTTTGGCGCGGAAGCGCATCTTGGCATAGGCGAAGGACGCCAATCCCGAGACGAACAGCCCCACGAGCATGGAGGGCACGACGATCCACATGGTGTTGACGAACCCCATCAGGATGTTGGAGCGCTCGGACGTGAGCACCAACTCATACGCGTCCGCCGCCGTGCGCTCGGGCCAGAAGGCAAATTCGAGGACGTTCCGCTCCTGGAAGGACGTCGAAATAATGACCCAGAAGGGAACGAGGACAAGCAGAAGTCCCAAAATGAGCAGAACGTATGCAACAATTTTGAACGCAACGGAGCCCTTGTCCTCTTTGACGCGGTTATGTACTTTCTGCGGCGCAGCGCCTGCGGGCTGCGCTATCTTTCTCTCTTCAATAGTCATAGCTCACCCACAATTTGGAAAGTTTTTTGTTGAGCGCAAGCACGAGCGTGATCGCCGCAAAGAGCAGAAGGCTCAATATAGACGCCACGGGCATCCCGCCCGCGCCCGGGTTGTTCATCGTGTTGTAGATATGGAACACGGTGGTAAGTCCCGCGTCGCCCGGTCCCGCCGCGCCCGTCACATATCCCGACGTCTTCTGTGCGAAGATCTGCGCGATGTCGAAGGTCTGCAAGCCGTTTAAAAGCCCCATCGACAACAAAAAGTAGAGCGTCGGGCTGATGGCGGGGAAGGTGATGGACATGAACTGCCTGAAACGGCTGGCGCCGTCCAGCTTTGCCGCCTCGTAGAGGGCGGGGTTGACGTTGGCGAGCGCCGCCTGCACCATGAGGATGCCGTAGCCGGGCGCCTTCCACGCGATGGTGATGACGAGCATCCACGGGAACCACCTGCTGTCGCGGAACCAATCGGGGGGATCGGCGACGCCCAGCGAGGTCAGAACGGAGTTGATGAGGCCGCCCGTGGGCTTGAAGATCTGCACCCACATGATGGAGATGGCGGCGGAAGAACAGACGTAAGGGATAAAGAAGAAGATGGTGAACAGCTTCCCTCCCTTGATCTTCTGCGAGAGCACGGCGGCGATGACGATGGAGATGACGAGCCCCACGATGTGCGAGAGCGTCATTTCAAGGCTCACCAGAAAGGACTTCCAGAACGAAAGGTCGGTAAATGCCTTGCCGAAGTTCGCAAAGGAATTCCAGCGGAGCGTGGCGATGTTCATGCCGTTCATGTCGCAGAACATGGTCACGATGGCGATACATACGGGGACTGCCGAAAAGAGCAGGAACCCGAGGAGCGGAATGGCGGCGAACGCCGTTCCGCAGATCTCCTCCTTGCGGCGGAACCCCCGTTTTTTGCGGGACGGCTGCGGGGAAGAGAGGGTGCGTCCCTCCCCTTCCCGTACAGCCGCCTCACGCACGGCGGCGGGAGTCTGTTGCATAGCGTTCCCCCCTCGAGCGTCGTCTTGCCGTCGCGCACGCCGCCCGCCTCGTTGAGGCGGCCCTGCCACTGGTTGATCCACATATCCGTCTCCAGATAGCCCCAGTCGCCGTACAGGGCGTATTCGGACGCCTCCAGAAGCACCGCCTTGTTCTTTGCCGTATGCTGCGCCGTCGAATTGAGATAGCGGTCGCTGTTTGCGACGCTCTTGACGGCAGGCACGCCTGCGGGAGAGCCGAGGTCGGCGATCTCGTTCTGCACGTCGTCGCTCAACAGATACTCGATGAACGTCCATGCCTCCTCCTTGTGCGTGGAGTAGGCGGACACGGCGTAGCAGGAGAGCGTGCTGTGCGTCGCCTTTTTGCCCGTGACGGGCGTCTCGTTGACTTCCTTCAACGTGCCGTCGTCGTTGTAGACGCGGTACTGCGGCATGGGCGCGACATCCCACTCAAAGTAGCCTTCCGCATAGTCGCCCAGCGTGTAGGAGGCGAAGGTCTCCTGCGCGAGCATGGCGATCTGCCCGTTCCCGAACATGGAGTTGTAGTCGGTGCCGGAGAGCTCGCTCGGCTTGGGCGCGACGCGCGTGCCCGTCGTCATGGAGATGTTGAGGAAGGACTCGAACGCCTCGCGCATGGAGGGCAGCTCGTCATAGAGCGTATTGTCGTCGAGCAGCGCCTTCACTTCGGCGTCGCTCGCATGGTCCTCAACGTACGTCCTGTCCTTATAAGAGAGAATGTCGCCCGCGCTGTACGCCGTCCCGTTGACGGTCGCAGCCTTGGTGACGAGGATGTTCTTTGCCCGATCGTTGAGGGAGAACCCGTAGCGGTTGGGCAGAACGCTGCCCTCCGCGCTGTTCACGCCGTCTGCAAAGCCGAGCTGGATGCAGTCGCCGCCGACCGACCATCCCCACGAGAACCACCACTCCGACATAAAGCCGTAGCGGTTGGAGGAATTGTTGTCGCCCACGATGTCGGTGAAGATGGTGCCGAGCTGCATCACTTCCTCCCAGTTCATCGGGATCTGATTGTTGAAGACGCGGTAGACGTTCCCCGTCTTGACCCAATCGACGCCTGCGGGCTTGTTCGCGTCGGTGTACTCATAGTAGCCGTGCGGCAGGTACCCGTCGGGCAGTGCATCCTCCGCAATGGAGATGATGTTGACGCCCTCCTCCTTGAACCAGTCCACGTTATAATAGACGACGACGGGATTGTTCTCGGCGGGAAGCGCATAGAGCGTGGCGTCCCCGCCCGCCTTGCCGGGCGTCGTCGCGCTGCCACTGTCGTAGCGGAAGCGCTCGACGGCGTTCTCCCACAGATCGTCCTCTGAGACCGCCTCCGAGTCCGCAAGGAAATCGTCGAGCGGGGCAAGATATTGGGAATCGACCGCCGTCTTGAACTGCTTTTCGCCGAGGTTGACGATGTCGGGCGCGGAGTCCTGCGTGCCGAGCTGCGTCAGCGCCGTGCCGCCCGCGTCGTCCACGAGCGTGACGTGGATCTTGCCCTCGTACGCCTCGTTGAAGTCATATACCGTCTGCTGCATCGTCTCCTCGTTGATGAGGTTGAGCGGCGTCAGGAAGGTGAGCTTCACGCGCGCCTGTTCTCTGCGCGCATCGTCCTCTTTGTTCCCGCCGCACGCCGTGAGCCCCGCCACCGTCATGACGGCGGCGATCAGCACGACTGCGATCTGCTTGAGCTTTTTCATCCTTTTTCCTCCTTCTATTCCGAACCGGAGCCCCCTCCCCCTTGCGGCGGCGGGAGCGCCCGTTTCGTTCTTTTCTGTTAAAGTTTTTTATCTGTTCCCGCTTCCGCGGGAACAGATAGGGGCGCGCCCCTATAAAAATTTTCAATTTTATATCGGAACTCACATTTTCCGAGCATCTTCATTATATCACATTCTCCACCCCCTATCAACGCATATATCAACAGAAAACTATCACAAGTATACTTCTTTTTCGGAGATTTCGTGCAAAAAATGAATTTTTTCCGCCTCCCCCTCTTGTTTTTTCACCTCGGATGTGCTACAATGACGGTATGAAGAGCAAAAAATATCTGCAATTCCAGCTCGAAGCGCAGCGCGACCGCGCCGACTACTTCCATGCCGAAAAATACCTCTCCGACGGCTATTATGCGCATTTTCACCGCAATGCAGAGCTCTACTGCGTCTACGAGGGCGCCGTGACCGTCACCATCGGGAAAAACGAATACGCCCTCCGCGCGGGCGAGGG
>CALVTL010000052.1 GCA_944362555.1 uncultured Clostridia bacterium | reverse complement strand
GGTAACAAGATGCCCACGATCAACCAGCTCATCAAGAAAGGCAGAGAGACGGAGGCGAACAAGTCCAAGTGCCCCATCCTCGACGCGTGCCCTCAGAAGCGCGGTGTGTGCCTTTCGGTGACGACGACTTCCCCCAAGAAGCCCAACTCGGCGCTTCGTAAGATCGCGAGGGTGCGCCTTACCAACAAGCAGGAAGGTACCGTGTACATTCCCGGTGAAGGCCACAACTTGCAGGAGCACAGCTCCGTTCTCATCCGCGGCGGAAGAGTCAAGGATCTGCCCGGCGTGCGCTATCACATCATCCGCGGCGCACTCGACACGGCAGGCGTCGCCAAGCGCAAGCAGGCGCGCAGCAAGTACGGCGCAAAGCGCCCCAAGTAAGCACGGCTTACAAAACATCCTACTGATTTCGGAATATCATCCCCGATGAAGTAGGCAGTATGCTCTTTGAGCAGAAGGATCGCTACCGCAAGGCAAGCGACAGCCGTATTGAAGGGTGGCCGCCCATCGGCCAAAATCGCATTTATTTTCAAAAGGAGGAAACAATCATGCCCAGAAGAGGGAAAGTCCCCAAAAGAGACGTCTTGCCCGATCCTATGTATGGCAGCAAGGTCGTCACCAAGCTCATCAACCAGATCATGCTCGACGGCGAAAAGAGCGTTGCGCAGGGCATCGTCTATGACGCGTTCAAGATCATGAGCGAGAAGCTCAACATGGACGCCATGGAGATCTTCAAGCAGGCGCTTGCGAACATCACGCCCGTCGTCGAAGTCAAGGCGCGCCGCGTGGGCGGCGCCAACTACCAGGTGCCCGTCGAGATCCGCCCCGAGCGCCGTCAGACGCTTGCCATCCGCTGGCTCGTCATCAACACGAGAAAGCGCTCCGAGCGCGAGATGAGCAAGAAGCTCGCCGCAGAGCTCATGGACGCCTACAACAACACGGGCGGATCCGTCAAGAAGAAGGAAGATACCCACAGAATGGCGGAAGCGAACAAGGCGTTCGCGCACTTCCGCTTCTAAGAGAGGAACGGTATGGCAAGAGAATACGATTTGCAGCATACGAGAAACTTCGGGATCATGGCGCACATCGACGCCGGCAAGACGACGACCACTGAGCGTATCCTGTTCTACACGGGCAAGACGCACAAGCTGGGCGAAGTCCACGAGGGCGCCGCGACCATGGACTGGATGGTCCAGGAGCAGGAGAGGGGCATCACCATCACGTCTGCCGCCACTACCTGTATCTGGAAGGGTCACCGTTTCAACATCATCGATACGCCCGGCCACGTCGACTTCACGGTGGAAGTGGAGCGCTCCCTGCGCGTTCTGGACGGCACCATTGCCACGTTCTGCGCCAAGGGCGGCGTTGAGCCGCAGTCCGAGACGGTGTGGCGCCAGGCGGACACCTACCGCGTCCCCCGCATCGCCTACGTCAACAAGATGGACATCAACGGCGCCGACTTCTTCCGCGTGGAGAAGATGATCCGTGAGCGCCTCGGTGCGAACCCCGTTCCCATCGAGCTGCCCATCGGCAAGGAAGAGACCTTCCGCGGCATCATCGACCTCATCAACATGGAGGCGGAGATCTACTACGACGACCTCGGCAAGGATTTTAGGAAGGAACCCATTCCCGACGACATGAAGGACATCGCCGAGGAGTACCACAACAAGCTCGTGGAGGAGGCTGCCTCCGCCAACGACGAGCTCATGGAAAAGTACCTCGAGACGATGGAGCTCTCCAAGGAGGAGATCATCGAAGGGCTTCGTCAGCGCTGCCTCAACATGGAAGCGGTGCCCATGCTCTGCGGTTCGTCCTATAAAAACAAGGGCGTGCAGTTCCTCCTCGACGCCGTCATCCGCTTCCTTCCCAGCCCGCTCGACGTCGCGCACGTCAAGGGCGTCAACCCCAAGACGGGCGAGGAAGAGGAGAGAATGACGTCGGACGACGCTCCCTTCGCAGGGCTTGCGTTCAAGATCGCGACCGACCCCTTCGTCGGCTCCCTTGCGTACTTCCGCTGCTATTCGGGCGTGCTCTCGGCAGGTTCGTATGCCTACAACTCCACCAAGGATAAAAAGGAGCGCGTCGGCCGCCTCGTGCAGATGCACGCGAACGAGAGAAAGGACATCTCCGAGATCTATTCGGGTGACATCTGCGCCATCGTCGGTCTGAAAAACACCACGACGGGTGATACGCTCTGCGACGAGAAGCACCCCATCATCCTTGAAAAGATGGAGTTCCCCGAGCCCGTCATCCAGCTCTCGCTGGAGCCCAAGACCAAGGCAGGCCAGGAGAAGATGACGCTCGCGCTCATCAAGCTCGCCGAGGAAGATCCCACGTTCAAGACGTGGACGGACCAGGAGACGGGGCAGACCATCATCGCCGGCATGGGCGAGCTGCACCTCGACATCATCGTCGACCGCCTTCTGCGTGAATTCCACGTCGAAGCCAATGTCGGCGCGCCTCAGGTCGCTTACCGCGAGACCTTCCGCAAGGCGGTGGACGCCGAAGGAATGTACAAGCGTCAGTCGGGCGGTAAAGGTCAGTACGGTCACTGCAAGATCCACCTCATCCCCCTCGAGCCCGGTACGGGTTACGAATTTGAGGACGTCACGGTGGGCGGCTCCATTCCCAAGGAGTATATCCCCGCCATCGACAAGGGCATCCAGGAGGCAGCCAAGAACGGCTACCTTGCGGGCTATGAGATGGTGGACTTCAAGGTGCAGGTCTACGACGGAAGCTATCACGAAGTCGACTCCTCCGAAATGGCGTTCAAGATCGCAGGTTCGCTTGCCTTCAAGGACGGCATGGAGAAGGCGGGCGTGGTGCTCCTCGAGCCCATCATGAAGGTGCAGATCATCACCCCCGAGGACTACTTCGGCGACCTCATGGGCAACATCAGCGGCCGCCGCGGCACCATCCTCGGCACGGACGACAGGAACGGCGCAAAGGTCATCGATGCGGAAGTTCCCCTGTCCGAAATGTTCGGGTATGCAACCGACCTTCGTTCCCGCACGCAGGGACGCGGTCAGTTCACGATGCAGTTCGACCACTACTCGGAAGTGCCCAAGTCGGTGTCGGAGAAGATCGTCACCTCCCGCGCGAAGAAGAACTAAACCCGAACGCGAAAATTTTGCAAAAAAGTTGGGCAAAGTTATTGCAAAATTTTGCGCAATAGGGTATAATAGAAAAAGCAAGCGTCAGGCTTGATATCATTTGATTGATAGATAGCTGCGCTTTCGCCCGAACGGGCGGAAAAGGTTATCAAAAAATAAAAAAATCAAGGAGTAACCAAAATGGCAAAGTTCGACAGAAGCAAGCCCCACGTCAACATCGGTACCATCGGACACGTTGACCACGGCAAGACCACGCTGACCGCAGCTATCACCATGGTTATGGCGTGCAAAGGTCAGGCTCAGAAGATGCGCTACGACGAGATCGACAAGGCGCCCGAAGAGAAGGCACGCGGAATTACAATTAACACCGCGCACGTTGAGTATGAGACGGACAAGCGTCACTATGCGCACGTTGACTGCCCCGGCCACGCCGACTACGTCAAGAACATGATCACGGGCGCTGCCCAGATGGACGGCGCGATCCTCGTTGTTGCTGCGACCGACGGTCCCATGCCCCAGACCCGTGAGCACATCCTGCTCGCCCGTCAGGTCGGTGTGCCTTACATCGTCGTGTTCCTCAACAAGTGCGACCAGCTCGACGATCCCGAGCTTCTTGAGCTCGTCGAGATGGAGATCAGAGAGCTGCTCTCCTCCTACGATTTCCCCGGCGACGACATCCCGATCATCAAGGGTTCCGCGCTGAAGGCTCTGGAGAAGGCGACGAGCGGCGCTTCCAACGAAGAGATCCTTGCTGCTCCCGAGACGCAGTGCATCCTCGAGCTCATGGACACCATCGACAGCTACATCCCCACGCCCGAGCGCGACGACAAGAAGCCTTTCCTTCTTCCCGTCGAGGACGTGTTCACCATCTCCGGCCGCGGCACGGTCGCTACGGGCAGAGTGGAGCGTGGTGTTGCGCACGTCGGTGATCCCGCCGAGATCGTCGGTCTCATCGAGAAGCCTCGTTCCACCGTCATCACCGGTCTCGAGATGTTCCACAAGCAGCTCGACGAAGCGATGGCAGGCGACAACGTCGGCGCCCTCCTTCGCGGTATCAACCGCACGGACGTCGAGAAGGGACAGGTCATCGCGAAGCCCGGCACCGTTCCCACGGCGACCGTGTTTGAGGCGCAGGTCTACGTCCTGACCAAGGAAGAGGGCGGCCGTCACACGGCATTCTTCAACCACTATCGTCCCCAGTTCTTCATCCGTACGACGGACGTTACGGGTTCCATCGAGCTTCCCGCGGGCGTTGAGATGGTCATGCCCGGCGACCACGTCACGATGACCGTCGAGCTCATCAAGCCCGTCGCCATCGAGGAAGGCCTCCGTTTCGCTATCCGTGAGGGCGGCAGAACGGTCGGCTCCGGCGTCGTCTCCAAGATCGTCAAGTAAGACTGAAAAGCAACAAAAACCCAAGCCCCGCGCTTGGGTTTTTTTGTTGTATATAACGTGGACAGGTGCCTGTTCATTGTGCTATTTCCGATGCAAGGAGAATTGCCCGCTTGCGGAATGGCTTTGACGAAGCGGCGAACAAGCTCCGACGGGGCGACGTGCCGACATGGGAGAAATGCTGTTCTATTCTTCTTGTCATCCCGAGGAGGGGGTATGCCCGACGAGGGATCCCCCGGCAAGTGACGGGGAGTTGGAGGATTCCTCAATCGGCTGCGCCTCATTCGGAATGACGGGAGGGAAAGGCTTCCCCATGATGGGGGTGAGCCGCGCGTGGCGAACTGAGGTTTTTGCCATTGCGGGCAAAAACCGTGACCGCTGGCGGCGTCGTTCCTTGCGCCGCCAAGACGTCTCCGCCGAAGGCGGTGATGAGGGGGATGGCAGGGATACGTGTTCCGGGTACGGTCTCTGCGCGGCGTCTGTCCCGTCGGCAAAAGGAGCGGCATAATTGTTCAAATGCTTTGCAAAATCGGCGAAAAAATGGGCTGTGGTGCGATGAGAGGCAAAAGTGCGGCGGGCAATACGATCCCCTGTCCGCATTTTTATTTTGAAAAATTTCAAAATTTAATTTAGAAAAATATCGAAATAACTGGTTTATATCCTTGTCGGAGGGATATTTTGATCGATTCGCGCCATGCCTGCCGAACTTCCGTTCCTTCGGGCGGGGCGGGGACAAGCACCTTCCGCATTTCAGGATATCCGCAGGAACGCTGCGTAATTCGGGCAAGGATTGCGCATTCTGTCGGTATGGGTAAGGGGAGCGCGGTCAGGGGAGCGATCAGACGGACGAGGGAGGCGTATTCGGTGTTTGCAGCGCATCGGGCGACGTCGCTTGCGGGAATGCTCGTCTTTTTCCTCATCATGTCGCTCGTGCCCTTTCTCTTCTGGCTCACGCTGCTCTTCGGCGATGCGGAAGGGCTGTTTGAAAAGGTGCTCGCGCTCGAGCTGTTCGGCTGGGCGCGCGAACTCATCCTCTTTCTGCGGGACAACGCACAGGGCGCGACGGCGGGCGCAGGCATCGTGCTGCTTGCCACCACGCTATGGTCGAGCTCCGCGTTCTTCTACCATCTGCGGCGGAGCGGGGAGATCGTCTACGACCGCACGCACGAAAAGGGGTGGCGGGTGCGGGTTTTGGCGATTCTGATGACGTTTGCCGTGCTGCTCTTTTTCTCGGCGGCGGGCGGGCTTCTTGCCCTTCTTGCCTTCGCCGTGCGGGAGCTGCACCCCGCCGTGCGCTATGCGTCGGTGTACTCCGCGTCGCTCCTCCTCGGCTTTTTCGCTGCATGGCTGCTCAATATCTACATCTGCCCATATCCGCATTCGGCAAGGCGGCTAGCCCTCGGCAGCCTCCTCACGGCGCTCGCTTGGCTCGCGGCGTCGGCGCTGTTCAGCGTCTATCTCACCTTCTCCGACAAGGAAAAACTCTATGGCGCGCTCGCGCTCGTCATCGTCTTTTTCCTCTGGCTGTATTGGCTGATGATCTGTTTTATGGCGGGCGTCATCTACAACAAACACCGCTTAAAAGGGGAATAAATTAAACGCCGCAGGGCAGCAAAAAGCTGTCCTGCGGCGTGATTGTATAAACGAAAACCCCGCGATAGTCGCGGGGGTCAAGAGAGGCTTTGCCGATGAACAGAACTGAATCGGGAGCGCGTTATAATATCTAAACCTTGCCCTCCCTG
>CALVTL010000051.1 GCA_944362555.1 uncultured Clostridia bacterium | reverse complement strand
TGTAACTTTTTACATCTTTTTGACAGTATACTACGCCCCATACAGGATTGTCAATATCTATCACGAAATTTCTTCGGCTTTTTTTAAAAAATTTTTCGCAGAGGACGAAAAATGACTGAAATATTATAAAATGTTGAATGTATTTTATATTAGCGCCGTCTGTTGTATCCCGTGCGATAAAACCATACCCTTGAATCCCGTCTTCGCCCGTTCCACCGACGCAAGAGCACAAAATGTTTCGTCTGTGCATTGATAAGTTCCTACAAGTCATATTTATATTACTATTATTTTAGCATTATTTACCTTTTTTGTCAGCACTTGCGCAAATATCAGCGCACATTCTATGTTGTTGTGGGGATAACTTTGTATATGCAGAAGGTTGCCCTGCACATTCGGAAATCCATTTCCCGCATAAGCGAAAAATCAGTCGCCTGCGTATTCGGAGAGGATGCGGTTTTGCACGAAGAGGTATTCGTCGCGGATGCGGGTGACGTCCCCTTTCTCCAAAAGATACTGCCGCGTGCGGCGGTAGGCGGGGGCGAAATCCTCCTTCCAATCGCTGCCGAACTGCGCGCGGTACTCGCTGCCGCGCACGCCGTACACGGTGCGCAGCCCCAGCATGACGAACTCGAAGCGCGCCTCCTTATCGCCCACTTCCGCGTTGTCGATGACGGGGAAAAAGCCCGAGAGAATGCACTTCATATACTCGTCGAGGTCAGTCGTGTTGAGCAGGCGGTGTCCCGAAAAGAAGGAGCTCGCCGAAACGCCCAGCCCCACATATTCCCCCCTCTTCCAATAGTTGAGGTTGTGGCGGCTCTCAAAGCCCTTTTTGCAGAAATTGCTCACTTCGTAGCGCGCATAGCCCTTCTGCGCGAGCAGGGCGCAGCCATAGTCGTAGAGCTCGGCGACCTCGTCCTCGTCGGGCAGCTCCCCGTTCAGATAGTCGGTGTAGATGGGCGTGCCGTCCTCCGCCTGCAATGCGTACATGGAGATGTGCTTTGCGCCGCTGCCCGCGGCTACCTCGATGGTCTTTTGAAGGTCCTCCCGCGTCTGTCCCTTGATGCCGATCATGACGTCGGCAGAGAAGTTCTCCCCCTTCAGAAGGGAGGTGCAGTAGAGGTAGTCGCGCACGGTATGCACGCGCCCGAGGTCGGCGAGCTGCGCGTCGATCGCCGATTGCAGCCCGACGGAGAAGCGGTTGATGCCCGCGCGCTTGTAGAGCGCGATCTTCTGCTCGCTCACCGTGCCGGGGTTCATCTCGATGGTGATCTCGGGGTGCGGCGCGAGGGTGAAGCACTTTTTGATCTGCCGCATGGCGGCGTAGATATACTTGGAATCGACGACGGAGGGCGTTCCGCCGCCGAAGTAGACGGTGTGGAACGTCCTGCCCGAAAGCTCCTTGCCGCGCAGTTCGATCTCCTTTAAAAGGCACGCCATGTACGCCTCGGCGACGTCCTCCTTTCCCGCGAAGGACACGAAGTCGCAGTAGCGGCACTTTTGTTTGCAGAAGGGAATGTGAAGATAGATTCCTGCCATGTTACTCTCTCCAAAGATAGACGTTGAGATCGACGTATCCGTCGCGGACGGTCACACCCTCCGCCGCAAGCAGGCGCGCCTGCGCGTCCGTGCCGCCAAAGGCGAACGCGGGCGCGAGCCTTCCCTGCCGGTTGACGACGCGGTGGCAGGGAATTTCGCCGGGGCGCGGGTTCTGATGGAGCGCCCAGCCCACCTGCCGTGCGCAGCGGGGCGCGCCGACCGCAGCCGCCACCTGACCGTAGGTGACGACCTTGCCCGCGGGAACGCGCGAAACGTACGCATAGATGCGCCCGAACAGCCCCTCGGACACGGGTGCCCCGCTCTGCCGTGCACCCGCCCCGGACATGGGTGCCCCGTTTAAGTTTTCATGCACATTTATCTCGGACATGGGTGCCTCATTTTTTGTCTTTATTGGTCTTTAAGATCTCCATGAATACTTCGCTGGGGACCTCCACCGTGCCCACCTGGCGCATCCGCTTTTTGCCCTCTTTCTGCTTTTCGAGCAGTTTCTTTTTGCGGGTGATGTCGCCGCCGTAGCACTTGGCGAGCACGTCCTTGCGCACCGCCTTCACTGTCTCGCGGGCAATGATCTTGCCCCCCACCGCCGCCTGAATGGGGATCTCAAAGAGCTGGCGGGGGATGGCGTCCTTCAGATTTTCGGCGAGCATCCTGCCCCGACGGTAGGCGTGGTCCTCGTGCACGATGGTGGAGAGCGCATCGCACGCCTCGCCGTTCAAGAGGATGTCGAGCTTGACGAGCTTGCTGCGCTGATAGCCCGCAAGTTCGTAGTCGAAACTCGCATATCCCTTGGTGCGCGATTTGAGCTCGTCGAAGAAGTCATAGACGATCTCGTTGAGCGGGAGCAGATAGTCGAGGCGCACGCGGCGGGCGTCGAGATAGGTCATGTTCTTGTAGACGCCGCGCTTGTCCTGGCACAGCTCCATGATGGAGCCGACATACTCGGGCGGGGTGAAAATTTCCGCCTTGACGACGGGCTCTTCCATAAACTCGATGTCGGTGGGCGGCGGCAGGTGGGAGGGATTGTCCACATAGAGCTGCTCGCCGTTCGTCTTGTGCACGAGATAGGACACGGAGGGCGCGGTGGTGATGATGTCGAGATTGAACTCCCGCTCGATGCGCTCCTGCACGATCTCCATGTGCAGAAGCCCCAGAAAGCCGCAGCGGAACCCGAAGCCGAGCGCGACGGAATTATCGGGCTCGAAGGTGAGCGCCGCGTCGTTGAGCTTGAGTTTGAGGATCGCCTCTTTGAGGTCGCCGAACTTGCTCCCGTCGAGGGGATAGATGCCGCAAAAGACGACGGGCTGCACCTTTTTGTACCCCGGGAGCGGCTCTTTTGCAGGGCGGTCGGCACAAGTGACCGTGTCGCCCACCTCCACGTCCTCGATAGACTTGATGCTGGCGGCGATGTACCCCACCTCGCCCGCCTGCAGGACGCTCTTGGGCTGCATCTGCGGAGCGAACGCGCCCACTTCGGTGACGTCGTAAGTGCGTTCGGAGAGAAAGGTGCGGATGGTGTCCCCCACCTTCACCTGTCCGTCTCGGATGCGCACGAAGAGGATGACGCCCTTGTAGTTATCGTAATAACTGTCGAAGATGAGGGCGCGCAGCGGCTCGTCCGTGTCCCCCTCGGGCGGCGGAACGAGCCTGACGACTGCTTCGAGAATGTCGCGGATGTTCGTCCCCTCCTTGGCGGAGACGCAGGGCGCCTCGGCGGCGTCCAGCCCGATGACCTCCTCGATCTCCGCCTTCGTCTCCTCGACGCGGGCGGAGGCAAGGTCTATTTTGTTGATGACGGGCACGAGCTCCAAATTATTTTCGAGCGCGAGATAGACGTTGGCGAGCGTCTGCGCCTCCACCCCCTGCGTGGCGTCCACGACGACGAGCGCTCCCTCGCACGCGGCGAGCGAGCGGCTGACCTCATAAGTGAAGTCGACGTGCCCGGGCGTGTCGATGAGGTTGAACTCATACTCGTTGCCGTCGAGGGCGGTATAGTACATCCGCACGGGCGTGAGCTTGATGGTGATGCCCCGCTCGCGCTCGATATCCATGGAGTCGAGCAGCTGCTCCTCCATGTCGCGCTTGCTCACCTGCCCCGTGAGCTCCATGATGCGGTCGGCAATGGTGCTCTTGCCGTGGTCGATATGGGCGATGATGCAGAAATTCCTTAAAAACTTGCTTGCCTTTGCCATGCCTTGCCTTTGTTCTCCGTTCTGAATGCCTGTTATGATACAGAAATTATGATATCGAAGTTATTATACCGAATTTCGGAAAATTTTGCAACCGCTATTGCAATCTTCGCGCAGATTTGCTATACTGTCAGGCATGAACATTCCCGAAATCTTGTTGAATACCCCCATCGCCCACCGCGGACTGCACCGCGCGGGCGTGCCCGAGAACAGCCTTGCGGCGTTCGAGGCAGCCGCAAAGAGCGGCTATCCCGTGGAGACGGACGTGCGCTTTACGAAGGATAAACAGCTCGTCGTCTTTCACGACGACACGGTGGACAGGATGACGGACGGCACGGGAGAGGTGTCCGCCTTTCCGCTCGCCGCCCTCCGCGAGCTGCGCCTTGAAGGCACGGCGGAGCGCATCCCCCTCTTTTCGGAGTGTCTGGAAACCATCGCGGGGCGCGTTCCGCTGCTCCTTGAGATCAAGGATATGCCGGGCGTTTCGGGGCGGGAGATCGCCGAAGCGCTCTTAAAGGAGATCGCCAATTTTCCCGCGCTCTCCTATGCCGTGCAGTCCTTTCAGCCCGCCTACCCCACCGCCTTCAAGAAGCTGCGCCCCGACGTCGCCTGCGGGATGCTGGGCGCCGACAAGACGTACACCAAGGCGGATTTTCACGGCTCTCCCATCTGGCGGGTGAAGGCGGCGCTGCTGCCGCGCATCTGCATGAGCACGGCGAAGAAGCTCGACTTTTTGAGCTATTTCTGCGAGAACTACCCCTCCGAAAAACTTGCCGCCTATCCCAAGACGAAATTTGCGTGGACGGTGCGCTCCGCCGAGGAGGCGGCGCGCCTCAAGCCCTACTGCGACAACATCATCTTCGAGGGCTTCTGCCCGTAAAAAGCCTGCGCGGCTGCGACCTTTGCGGCGCATCCGCGCCCTTTCAAACATTTGACAAACGCCCCCGATGGGTGTATAATTTATTTTAACACTTCAGGGAGGCTGCGAAATGCTCACCATTCAGACCGTATACGACGCGCAGGAAGTGCTGCGCGAGGCGCTCTATCAGACGGACGTCATCCACACCAACCGCCTCACCGACCGCTGCGACCTCTGCCTGAAAGCGGAGAACCTGCAAAAGACGGGCTCCTTCAAGATCCGCGGGGCGTACTATAAGATCGCCCGCCTCTCCCCCGAGGAGAAGAAACGGGGCGTCATTGCCTGTTCCGCGGGCAACCACGCGCAGGGCGTGGCGCTGGCGGCGCAGAAAAACGGCATCCCCGCCCTCATCTGCCTGCCCGACGGCGCACCCATCTCCAAGGTGGAGGCGACGAGAAGCTACGGCGCGGAGCTCTGCCTCGTCCCCGGCGTCTACGACGACGCCTATCAGCGCGCGCTGGCGCTCCAGAAGGAGCGGCAGATGACCTTCATCCACCCCTTCGACGACGAGGATGTCATTGCGGGACAGGGCACCATCGGGCTGGAGCTCCTGCAGCAGGTGCGCGACCTGGACGCGGTGGTCGTTCCCGTGGGCGGCGGCGGGCTCATTTCGGGCATCGCCTTCGCCATCAAACAATTAAAGCCCAAGGTAAAGGTGTACGGCGTGCAGGCGGCGGGCGCGGCGAGCATGATCGGCTCGCTGCACGACGGCAAGATCGAATGCCTCCCCTCCGTCTCCACCATCGCGGACGGCATCGCCGTCAAACAGCCCGGGACGCACACCTTTGAATACTGCCAAAAATTTGTGGACGGCATGGTCTCCGTCACCGACGAGGAGATCTGCGCCGCCATCCTCGCCCTCATCGAAAAGCAGAAGATGGTCTCCGAGGGCGCGGGCGCGGCGCCCGTCGCCGCCATCCTTGCGGGCAAGCTCCCCGAGCTGGACGGCAAGAACGTGTGCTGCCTCGTTTCGGGCGGCAATATCGATGTCACCATTTTGAGCCGCGTCATCACGCGCGGGCTTGTGATGAGCGGGCGGCAGTGCACGCTGAACATCGAGCTCCTCGATAAACCCGGGCAGCTCGTCGCCGTCTCGCAGATCATTGCAAAGTGCGGCGCGAACGTGGTGGGCGTCCATCACGAACACGCCAACGCGGGGAGCGAGGTCATCGGCTGCTACCTGCGCATCGACCTGGAAACGCGCGACTTTGCGCAGATCGAGGAGATCAACCGCGCCCTGAAAGAGGCGGGATTCAAACTTTGCTGAAGGAGGAAGATATGGTACGCATCCACACGCAGAACGCCCCCGCCGCCATCGGACCCTATTCGCAGGCGGTGAAGGCGAACGGACTTGTTTTTACTTCGGGGCAGATCGCCCTCGACCCCGCAACGGGCGCCGTTGTGGAGGGCGGCATCCGCGAACAGACCGCGCGCATCTGCGAGAACTTAAAAGCCGTGCTCTCGGCGGCGGGCAGCTCCCTTGATAAGACGCTCAAAACGACGTGCTTTCTTGCGGACATGAACGACTTTGCCGCCTTCAACGAGGTGTACGGGCAGTACTTTTCTGAAAAGCCCGCCCGAAGCTGCGTCGCCGTCAAGGCGCTCCCAAAGGGCGTGCTCGCCGAAGTCGAGGTCATCGCCCTCGCGTAAAACCCGCACCCGCAGGCATATTTTAAGAACAGCCCTTTCAAACGCCCGCCCCGCGGGCTTTTTTGTTTTACACAATATTCATCCACCGGCGGTTTTTCATTTTACTTCGCCTGCGGCTCGTGCCGCCGTAGGCGGGGCGAGCTGTTAGCCCTCATATTACCGGCTTCGCGCAAGTCGCGCCTGCGACGCCGCCAGCGGTCACGGTTTTTGCCCACAATGGCAAAAACCTCAGTTCGCCACGCGCGCACACCACACCGTGGTGATGCGCAT
>CALVTL010000050.1 GCA_944362555.1 uncultured Clostridia bacterium | reverse complement strand
CCACGGGGGCATAGCTCAGTTGGTTAGAGCGCATGCTTCACATGCATGAGGTCACAGGTTCGAGCCCTGTTGTCCCCGAATGAGGCGCAGGCAAACCTCGCGCCCGCGGGAAAAATGAGACGGACCCGCGGAGCAGGGCGCAGGGTCGCGCGGAATGCCCCGCCGAGGGGCCCCCTTGGGGGTATCGGCGGAGCCCTGTTGTCCCCACCACGAAAAAAGGGAAGGCTTTTGCCTTCCTTTTTTCGTCGTTGAGGCGCAGGCGAACCTCGCGCCCGCGGGAATGGAGAAACGGAACCGCGGAGCAGGGCGCAGGGTCGCGCGGAATGCCCCGCCGAGGGGTCCCATTGGGGTGTCGGCGAAGCCCTGTTGTCCCCGAATGAGACGCAGGTGAACCTCGCGTCCGCAAAGAAACAGACAGAAACAGGTAAAATGCCTCGCGGCGCGCCCAAAGGCGCGCCGCGAGGCATTGTAAAACAAACGTTACTTATTCAGCATGGGCGGAGCGCCCTTCTTTTTGCGCTCGTAGCGCACGAACAGATAGGCAACGACGACGCCGACGACAAAGAGCACGATGCCGAGGGTCAGATCGAGCACATCGAGCGACTGCGTCCAGCCTTGGTACACGGCATAGACGTCGGGATTGAAGAACATGGTGAGCATGGAGCCGAGCGAGAGCCCGACGATGACGAAGAACGCCGCCGCCCTGCATTTTGCGAAGATCTTGGTGAGCAGTTTGGAGAAGGTGACGAGCCCCAGCAAAAAGCCAACGGCGAGGCAGGCGTACACCAAAAACACCATGGGATTTTGCTGCCAATAGGAAAGGTGCACCGAATCCATGATGGAGGTGAAGTAGCCGAACGCCATTAAAAGCGCGGTGGCGCTCAACCCCGGGACGACCTGCGTGACGGCGACAAGATACCCCAGAAGAAGAAACAGGATATAGTGCCCGACGTTGAGTCCTTCGAGCGACTGCGCGCCCTCCGACGCAAAGACGGAAAAGAGCGCGATAGCGACGGGAACGGCGAGCCCCAAAAGGAACAATCCGAGGCGGAGCGGCGTCTTTTTTTCGGCGCGCACTTCGTCGTAGACGGCGGGGAACGAGCCGAGCATGAGCCCCGCAAACAGTCCGATGATGGTGAACGGACAGACGTCGATGAGCTTCTGAATGGCGAGGAAGCCTAAAACAAAGCCGACGGCAAGCCCGATGACGATGGGCAGCAAAAATTTTGCGCACGCCTTGAAACGCTTGACGATGTTCCCGAGCGCATACAAGAGTTTATCGTACAGCTTGAAGATGATGGCGACCGTGGAGCCGCTCACCCCGGGCACGATGACCGCAAGTCCGATGAAAAATCCGAGCACGCCCCCCTTTGCCACCTCTTTCCCGTTCTTGTATTTGAGATCGGGCTCCCCGGGCGCGGGTGCAGGCGCGGGCGCTCCTTCGGGCGCAGTCTCCCCTTCCGCCGCGCTTTGAGCGGGCACGTGCTCCCCTTCCTCCCGTCCGCTCTCTTGCTGCGGCGCGGACGTCGTGAAAATGATGTCTTTCTCGTTGTTATCCATACCAACAGTATAGCATATCGCGCGCGAAAAGACAAACGCTTTGCATGAAAAACTTCGCGGCGGGATGCGTCGGGATACAACACAATGCGGCAGAACGCGGCGGATATGGCGGACATACAAGCAGCGCCCGCACGAGAATGTGCGGACGCTGCGCGCTTATCTGCCTGGTCATGGGTACCGCATCTTTCTTCCGACGCAGACATGGGTGCCGCTAAACCACATGAATGCGGACATGGATGCTCCGTTTTTGCAACACAGGCATTTTCAGACCGCGAACTCGGACATGGGTGTCCCGTCGACGGTCCGGATGCGGACACGGGTACTTTATACGATACCCTGCGCCATCATCGCCTCGGCGACCTTTTTGAAGCCTGCGATGTTCGCACCCGCAACATAGTCGCCCTCGCAGCCGTATTCCTTGGCGGCGTCGTCCATGTTGTGGTAGATGTTCACCATGATATTCTTGAGCTTGGCGTCCACTTCCTCAAACGTCCAGAACATTCTGCCGCTCGACTGTGCCATCTCGAGCGCGCTGGTCGCAACGCCGCCCGCGTTGGCAGCTTTTGCGGGAAGGAACACGACGCCCGCCTTCTGGAACACCTCGATCGCCTCCAACGTGGAGGGCATATTCGCACCCTCGCCGACGTACTTCACGCCGTTCTTGACGAGCAGCTCGGCGCTCGCCTTGTCGATCTCGTTCTGCGTGGCGCAGGGGAGCGCGATGTCGCAGGGGATGCCCCAGATGCCCTTGCAGCCCTCATGATACTGCGCGCCCTTCACGCGGTCCGCATACACCTTGATGCGGGCGCGCTCCACTTCCTTGATCTGCTTGACGACATCCAGCTTGATGCCCTCTTCGTCGTAGATGTAGCCGTTGGAATCGTACAGTGCGACCACCTTCGCGCCGAGGCTCTGCGCCTTCTCCGTCGCGTAGATGGCGACGTTGCCCGAGCCGGAAACGACCACCTTCTTTCCCTTCAGGCTGTCGCCGCGGCACTTCAGCGCCTCCTCCACCATATAGACGAGCCCGTAGCCCGTCGCCTCCGTTCTTGCGAGGCTGCCGCCGTATGTGAGCCCCCTGCCCGTCAGCACGCCGACGTGCTCGTCGCGGATGCGCTTGTACTGCCCGAACAGGAAGCCGATCTCCCTGCCGCCCACGCCGATGTCGCCTGCGGGAACGTCGGTATCCTGCCCGATATGGCGATAGAGCTCGGTCATGAAACTCTGGCAAAAGCGCATGATCTCGTTATCCGACTTGCCCTTGGGGTCGAAGTCGGCGCCGCCCTTGCCGCCGCCGATGGGCAGACCCGTCAGGCTGTTCTTTAAGATCTGTTCAAGCCCCAAAAATTTGATGACGGAGAGGTTGACCGTCGGGTGAAAGCGCAGTCCGCCCTTATAGGGACCGATGGCGCTGTTGAACTGCACGCGGTAGCCCTTGTTGACGTGCACCTTGCCCGCGTCGTCCACCCACGGAACGCGGAACAGAATGACGCGCTCGGGCTCGACGAAGCGCTCCAGGAGCGCGGCTTTTTCATATTCGGGGTGTTTTGCGACGACGGGACGCAGCCCGTTCAGGATCTCCGTTGCCGCCTGATGAAATTCGGGCTCTCCGGGGTTCTTTGCTTTGAGCTCTGCAAGCACTCTCTCGACATAATCCATTTGCATCCTCCTTGTCCGCCGCCCGCCGGCAGCGCACGTTGAATTTGCTGCTATTATATCAGATTATCTTTGCAATTTGCAAACGTTCAAAACCCCTTTTTATTTACCGATTTCTTATATGTTCCATAAGTTACGGTTATAGCAAAAGGCGGGCACGCCGCCCGCCTGTTTATTTATAATGTTGTGGAGATCAGCCGCGGGGCTGCGACATAAGAATGAAGCCGTGCGCGCGAAGAAAGGCGACGGAGAGCGGAAGCCACGCCGAATCGCGCGCCATGAAGGCGGGAAGAGGCGTGTCGTTCGTCTCGGCGTCGCACGTCGAAAGCCCGTGCCAGCCCTCCTCAAAGAGGTGCATTTCGGCGGGGACGCCCGCACGGCGCAGCGCGTTGTACAGCGCGAGCGCATTTTCCACGGGCACGCAGTCGTCGGGCGTGGTCGCCCAGAGAAAGGCGGGCGGCGCGTCCTGCGGGACGTGCTTTTCGAGGGAATACGCCTCGGGCGGCACCTTCCCGCCGCAGAAATTGCGGAAGGAATCCCCGTGCGTCGGCGGCACGCAGGTGACGACGGGATAGCACAGAACGGAGGCGTCGGGACGGATGGCGGCGCACTCCTCGCCGAACGCGCGCATAAGCGCCTCGTCACGCCAGAGATAGCTCACGCACCCCGCAAGGTGCCCGCCCGCCGAAAAGCCGACGACGCCGATCTTCCCCAAAGAAAACGCCTGCGCGTTGCGGCGCAGCCAGAGCATCGCCATGCCCGCCTGCAGGAGCTGCGTGGGATAGCACGCGGGCGCGACGGCATAGTCGAGCACGAAGCAGTCGAACCCCTCCGCAAAGTAGCGTGCAGCGACGGGCTCCGCCTCCCGCTGCGAGATCATGCCGTACCCCCCGCCCGGGATGATGAGCAGCGCGGGGCGGATGTGTTTTTGCCCCATCTCGGTGAGGTCAGCGTGTCGGAATGACGTGACACGTCCCCCCTTCTCGCCGCCGCGCGGCAGCCTTAACTGCTCGTAAAGGTCGATGGTTTCGTAGATCATATTTTTTCTCCTATGTGGAATATTTCTCTCTTGAAAGCCGCTCTTGCGGCAAATGCCTGCAGGGCGCGCCCTGTCCCGTAAGGGCGCCCCCTTCCCCCGTCAGGCAAGTTCCAGAACGTCGCCAAAGGCGATGGAAGTGCCGTCGTCGAGAACGAGCCTGCGCCCCGCCGCGTCCGCCTTTGCGATGCGCCCCGTTCGCGTGCAGATGCGCCCGCCCTGCTTTGTTTCATCCTCCAGAAAAAAGGTAATGCGCACCTCTTCTTTGCGTGCGAGAAGAAATTGCAGCACGGCGTCCAGCTCCTCCAGGCGCGCCTCGTCGAGCTCGGGGCGCTGCTGCGTCACGCGCGCCGTCTCGTCGATAACCTCCTCGTACCCCGTGAGCGCGGCGAAGGGCGCGAACTGCGCGGCGCGGTCGGCGCGCGGCATCTGCGGACGGGTGGGCGAAACGTGGTGCGGAAGGGAGAGGATTTCGTCGTACTTGTTCATGCCTTGTGCCCTCCGATGGTCTCGTTGCGTTCGCGGGCGGTCGCCCCCTCCTCAAAGTTCATCCCCTTTAAGATGGCGTTCTTGCCGTACTTTTCCTTGATGGCGAGCACCGCCTCCTGCCGCCGCTTCTCCCGCTCCGCCTCCGCCTTCTCCCGCTCCTCTTTCTCGGGGGAAGGGAGGGAAAACAGGCTCATCTGCTCGAAGGCAGGCGGCGCCTCCCCCTCGGGCAGAACGTGCGTCGCGGTGAGATACATCCGGCGGATCTGAAGGTCCTTGTTGACGATGCGGTCGAAGAGCGCGCGCACCGCCGCCACGATCTCCCGCCCCGACTGCGTTCTGTGCGCGAGGTTGTGCGTTCCGTGCGCGTGCTTTGGAAGGGTGCGCCCGTAGCGGTCGGTGGTCGTTTCCCCCTGATAGTCGGGATTATCGACGTCGTACCCCACCGTCATCACGATCTGATCGGTGACGAGCCGCTTTTTGACGAGCTCGAGCGTCAGCCCCTCCGCCATCTCGCTCGCCACGAGGCGCGCCTTTGCAAAGGGGTACGGGACGGAGAGCACCTGCCCCGCGCCGATGCTGTTCGACTGCGGGCGGTAGGCGCGGATGTCGGCAATGGTGCACGGCTCCCACCCCCACGCGTGGTCGATGAGGAGCTCCGCGTTGACGCCGAAGAGGCGGTAGAGAAGGTCCTCATTGTAAAACTCGTTCGGCTTCCCCACCGAACAGAGCGCCACGTCCCCCATCGTGAACAGCCCGACGGAGGCGAGCTTTTCGGCATATCCCCTGCCGACGCGCCAGAAATCGGTGATGGGCGTATGCGCCCAGAGCGTGCGGCGGTAACTCATCTCGTCGAGCTCGGCGATGCGCGCGCCGTCCTTGTCGGGGGCGATATGCTTGGCGCCGACGTCCATGGCGACTTTGGCGAGGTAGAGATTGGTGCCGATGCCCGCCGTCGCCGTGATGCCCGTCTCGGCGAGGATGCGGCGCATGATGGTGCGGGCGAACTCGTAAGCGCTCATCGAGCTGCGCGCGAGGTAGTCCGTGGCGTCGATGAACACCTCGTCGATGGAATAGACGTGAATATCTTCGGGCGCGACGAATTGCAGATAAATTTCATAGATCTGCGCGCTGTACTTCATGTAATATCCCATCCGCGGCGGCGCAATAATATAGTCAAGGGACAAAGAAGGGTCGCGCTTCAATTCCAGATCGTTGACGGAACTTCCCGTAAAAGTCTGTCCCGCGGCGTGTTTTTTGCGTTCGCGGTTTACCTGCGCGACTTTTTCCACCACCTCGAACAGCCGCGCGCGCCCCGGGATGCCGTATGCTTTGAGCGCGGGCGATACGGCGAGGCAGATGGTCTTTTTGGTGCGGCGTTCATCCGCCACCACAAGGTTGGTGTGCAGCGGATCCAGCCCCCGCGAGACGCACTCCACGGAGGCATAGAAGGACTTCAGATCGATGGCGATGTACTGCTTCATATCTCCTCCGTGGTATTTGCGTCCGGCAGGAATATTATACTTCTTGTTTGCGCGCTTGTCAATCCCTGCGCGGACATCCGCTCGGGCGGAATTTTCGGGCGGCGCTTTTGAGGAGCGGTTGGATCATGCGCATACATTCAGACTCCGCGGCATCACAAAATATTATTTTCGGAACGCCAAACTTGGCGGCGCGGAAAGGAGTTCCCTTGTAAAACGTCCTGAACGTCGCAACGCGGCAAGGTGTTCCCCTGCAGGGCGCGCCCTGTCAAACACCCCTGCCCGCAAACGGTAATTCTCTCGGGAAAGAATTGCCTTCATGCCCGAAAAACTCTTGCTTTTTCCGCGCAAATGTTGTAAGATATTGCTGTCGGAACGGGTCACCCACCGATTTCTGCCTCGTGCAATAAAATTCAATATGCTTCCGTAGTTAAATGGATATAACAAGCCCCTCCTAAGGGCTAATTATGGGTTCGATTCCCGTCGGGAGTACCAAACAAACAAAGAGCCTACGGGCTCTTTGTTGCTCCCGACGTGGGAGCGAACCCATCCGTTCGTCCGACGCCGCAGGCGGCGCACGAGCCCCTTCGGGGCGAAGTATTCCCGCCGGGAGTACCGATGAATTGTCAAACTAAGTGCAACACTTAGCGAGATTTTCTTGGAACAAATCTTGCGGTGTTCGGAAATGCAAAA
>CALVTL010000049.1 GCA_944362555.1 uncultured Clostridia bacterium | reverse complement strand
CCCGAAAGCAGTTTGGAATTGGAACCCGTAATGTAGATGTCGCAATCGAGATCGACAAGAAGGGAAGATACCACTTCCTCCCAAGCGGAAACGGTCTGTATTTCGTCGAGGAAGATATACGTTTTTCCGTCGGCTTTTTTCGCTGCGCCTGTGAGATACGAATAGAGCGCGTCCGAATTTTTCAGGTGCGCGTTGGCTTTGGATTCAAAACTGATATATATGACGTTGTTTTTCTGCCGTCCGTGTTGCAGAAGATAGTCCTGTATCTGTTGCAATAAAACGGTTTTACCCGAACGGCGGACACCCGTAAGCACTTTGATAAGGTTCTTGTCGATAAGCGGAATGATTTGGTCGAGATAGGTTTTGCGGAGGATCATGGCATTTCTCCCTTTGCTTTTTATTCTATTATACTCAACAAAAACATTGTTGTCAACATTTCTGTCTGTCTGCAATCGACAAAAATTAAAAACGAATACAAATTGTCGGATATATTGTCGAAAGACAATATACAGAGGAAAAGTAAAAAGCTTTCAGAAGAAACGTAAAAAAGGAGTGCTTTCATTTCTCTTGTCATCCCGAGAAGGGCGCAGCCCGACGAGGGATCCCCTCGTAAGGAACAGAGGGCGAAGGGCGCCGCCCGCAGCGCGTTCCGATCACTCAAATTGCGCGGCGTAGATGGCGGCGTATGCGCCGCCGCGGGCGAGGAGCTCCTCGTGCGTTCCGCGTTCCACAATGTCGCCGCCTTGGACGACGAGGATGAGGTCGGCATTCTGAATGGTGGTCAGGCGGTGCGCGATGATAAAACACGTTCTGCCGCGGCGCAGCGTCTCCATCGCATCGTGGATGAAGAGTTCGGTGCGCGTGTCCACATTGCTCGTCGCCTCGTCGAGGATGAGCATCCGCGCGGGGGAGAGCATGGCGCGCGCAATGGTCATGAGCTGTTTCTGCCCCTTGGAGAGCGCCCCGCCCCCCTGGAGGCGGGTGCCGTACCCCTCGGGCAGGCTCTCGATGAAGTCCGCAAGGTGGGCGGCGCGGGCGGCGCGCTCCACATCCGCGCGCGTGGCGTGTTCGTTCCCGTAGGCGATATTTTCGTAGACGGTGCCCTCGAACAGCCAGGTGTCTTGCAGCACCATCGTGAAGGCGGCGCGCAGGCTCTTGCGCGTGTATGTCTGAATGTCCCGCCCGTCCAGCGTGATGCGCCCGCCCTGCGGGTCATAAAAGCGCATCATCAGATTGACGAGCGTCGTCTTGCCCGCGCCCGTCGGTCCCACGATGGCGATGGTCTCGCCGGGGTGCGCCGTAAAGGAGAGGTCGTGGATGACGTCGCCGCCTTCGTCATAGGCAAAGCGGACGTGCTCGAAGCGCAGTTCCCCGCGCACGTCGTCCGCGACGACGGCGTTCTCGGGATCGGGCGCCTCGTCGGGCGCGTCGATGAGGCGGAACACGCGTTCGGCAGCGGCGAGCGCCGACTGGATCTCCCCCAGAATATTCGCATATTCGTTGACGGGTCCCGAAAATCTGCGGGCGTACAGCAAAAATGAGGAAATATCCCCCAGACTGATGAGCTCGAACAGGTATAAAAAGGCGCCCGCCGTGCTGATGATCACGGTGCCAAGATTGTTGACGAAGTTGACGGCGGGCCCGATGAGGCTGCCCGTGTAGTCGGCTTCGTAATAGGCGTCCACCGTTCTGCGGTTGCGTTCGCGGAATTTTTCGATCATCTTCTCCTCGCGCGAGTAGGCGCGGATGGTCGGAAGTCCCGAGACGAGCTCCTCCGCATAGCCGTTGAGTTGCGCGAGGGCGGCGGAGCGCCTGCGGAAGAGGGGGCGCATCTTGCGGCTGCGCGTCAGCGACACGACGACGGAGACGGGAATGGTGAGCGCGAACGCGCCCAAAAGGATGGGGGAGACGAGGATCATGCCGATGAGCGCGCCCACGACGGTGACGGCGCTCGTCGCCGCCTGCAAAAGGTCGTTGGAGAGGGAGGCGTTGACGGTGTCGATGTCGTAGGAGATGCGGTTGATGAGGTCGCCCGGCTGCATCCTGTCCAATAAAGAGAGGGGGAGCACGAGCACTTTATCGAACACGTCCTGCCGCATGGAGCGGATGATGCGCTGGCTTAAAAGCGTCATGACCGCCGTCAGCAGATAGGAAAAGAGTGCCGAAGCGACGTAAAAGAGCGCCATGTACAGGCAGAACGTGCCGACGGCGGCAAAGTCCACGCCGCCCTCCGCGGCGATGGCGTCCACCGCCTCGCCCGAGAGCCACGGTCCGAGGAGCGCAAAGAGGTTACTGCCCAGCATGAGCACAAAGGCAGCCGCCACGCTCCATTTGTAGCGAAAATAATACCTGATGAGGCGGAAAAACACCGCCTTTCGTCCCCCGCCCGCGGGGGAAGTGTGCTGCTTGTTCATGCGTCCCTCCCTTCGCCGTGCTGCGAGGCGTAGATGCTGCGATAGACGGCGCACGTCGCCATGAGTTCTTTGTCGCTCCCGAAGCCCGCCACGCGCCCCTCGTCGAGCACGAGGATCTTGTCGGCAAAGCGCACCGAGCTGATGCGCTGGGCGATCATGACGATGGCGGTGGGCGGAAGGCGCTGCGTGAGCGTCTTGCGCAGCTCCGCGTCCGTCGCGTAGTCGAGCGCGCTCGAGGAGTCGTCCAGAATGAGGATGTCGGGCGCACCCGCCAGGGCGCGCGCGATGAGCAGGCGCTGCTTCTGTCCGCCGCTGAAATTCGCCCCGCGTGCGGTGAGCGTGCTCTCCATGCCGCCGTGTTCCGCAATAAAGCCGTCCGCCCGTGCGAAGGCGGCGGCGCGTCCGAGTTCTTTGTCCGCGATGTTCCGTTCAAAATCGATGTTTTCGCGCACGGACGCCGCCATCAGAAAGTCGTTCTGAAAGACGACGCCGAACTTCTTGCGCAGTTCGCCCGCCTCGTAGGTGCGCACATCCCGTCCGTCCACCAGCACGCGCCCCGCCTGCGGGTCGTAAAAGCGCAGCAACAGGGCGGCGATGGTGGATTTTCCGCTCCCCGTCGCGCCGATGACGCCCAGCGATTCCCCCTTTTGGAGGGTGAAGGAGACGTCTTTTAAAGCGGGCGCGCCGCCGTAGGAGAAGGTGACGTTCTCAAAAGCAAGCACCGCGCCCCGTTCCCCTGCGGGCAGACCGCGCTGCGGCAGCAGTTCCTCTTTGAGGGCGAGGATGCCGGCAATGCGCCGCGCCGAGGCGCTCCCCTTGGAGTAGTTGACGAAGATGCGGCTCACCGAGATGACGGCATTGAGGATGATGGTGAAGTAGGAAGTGAAGGCGATGATGTCGCCCGGCATCGCAAAGCCGTCCGCCACGCGGAAGGCGCCCACAAAGATGACCGCCGCCATGCCGAGGTTGAGAACGGCGCTCATCAACGGGTTGGTGACCGCCATCGTCAGCCCCGCGCGCCGGTCGCAGCGCACCACGCCGTCGTTGATCTTTGCAAAGGAGGCGCGCTCATATCCGGTGCGGGAGAGCGCGCGGATGACGCGCATCCCCGCGTAGTCGTCGCGCACCTTGCGCACCATGCCGTCCACCGAGCGCTGCAAATCGTCGTAGAGGCGGATGCCCCTACGCGCGACGAGGATGACGACGACGGTGAGCACGGGCACCGCGGCGAGCAGGATCAGGGCGAGCATATAGTCGACGAGAAAGGTGAGCGTCACGCCGCCGATGAGCAGGATGGGGGCGCGCACGCCCAGCCTCTGCATCATGCCGATCATGTTGTGCACGTTGTAGGTGTCCGAGGAGAGGCGGGAGACGAGGGAGGGCACCGTCACCTCGTCCGTCTGCCGCGCCGAAAGGCGCAGGGTGGCGGCGAACAGGTCGGTGCGCAGGCGGTCCATCGTGTCCCGTGCGACGGCGGACGCCATGCGGTTGGCGATGACGTTCCCCGCCAGCCCCACGGCGGCGCAGGCGAGCATCCCCGCCCCCCAAAGGGAGAGGGCGAGCACGTCCCCGCGCGGCGCAACGACGTCGATCATCTCCGCCATGATGAGGGGCAGAATGAGCTCCGCGAGCGTTCCCGCCGCCTTGATGCAGAACCCGAGCGCCATCCGCAGTTTATAGGGCGCCAGGTAGGAAAATAACGTCTTCAACCGCTCAATCCTCCCCGCTTATGGCGTGCTTTGCGTTCTCCGAGAGCCGCCGCGCGAAGTCCGCCACAAGGCGGCGTTCCTCCTCGCCGAATCCCTCCAGCACCATCTCGTTCCACGACCTGTGCACCTTGCGGATGGCGGGCAGGGCGTCCGTCGCCTTTTGGGTGGGGTAGACGAGCAGCGAGCGCCTGTCCTGCGGGTCGGGCGTGCGCGTGATAAAGCCCATCTCTTCCAGCGAGGCGAGCTGCCGCGCCACATTGCTCTTGTTGACATAGATGACCTCCGCGAGCCTGTCCTGCGGGATGCCCGGCTCGCGGCAGATGTGCAGCAGATAGGAATCCTGATAGCTCCCGATGCCGAGCGCCGCGTACTGCGCCGTGCGGTAGAGGTTGGCGCACCGCCACACCTCGCCGAGCTGTTTCATAAAGGGCTGCGTCATAGTATGTTCTCCTTTTTGTGAATGTCGTCGTTTTGCGATCGCCGTCCGAACGGTCTGAATGTTGTCATCTTGCATTTGCCGTCCGAACGGGTGAAAGGTGTTTGCGCGGAACGTGCGGAATGCGTGCACGCGGTCATGGATCATGCGCGGGAAGGCAGGGGTGAAGGGCGGCGGAACAGACTGCCCGTCCCCATCCCCTTATTCGTTGCGTGCGCAATCATTGCGACCGCAACAATAGAATAACAAAAAATTTTCCGCTTGTCAAGGGAAAATAAAAAAATTGCAAAGGAGAGGGCGTGACTTGATATAAAGGGAGCACGTCGAACAGAGGTTTTTTGCCATTGTGGGCAAAAACCGTGACCGCTGGCGGCGTCGCTCCTTGCGCCGCCGAGACGTGTGTCATGAAGTGACGGATGAGGGCTTGTGCTCGGAACTCGTTTCTTTGCCGTCCCCCTCATCACCGCCTTCGGCGGCCCCCAAGGGGAAGCCATCCTCTTCTCTCGCCTTCCCCTTTGCAAGGGGGGTGCATTATGCGCATCACCACGGTGTGGTGTGCGCGCGTGGCGAACTGATTTTTTTGCCGGACTATCTCTATTTCTTGCCCCCTTGCGGCTGTCCCGCAAAAATGCTGTGCATTTTTGTGGGAGCCCTATTCGGGGGGATTGTTAAAAAGCAGGCATTGTGCGAGCATAACAATCCCTCAGTCACTTCGTGACAGCTCCCTTTGCACAAGGGAGCCATGAAAAAGCGCGGTATTTTTTTGGAATTTTCACAGTGAGGGCAAGGGTCAGATATTATAATGTGCGCCCAATTCAATTCCTGAACCTGCGGACTATCTGTGGGCTTTCCCCGCAAAGCAAACGGGACGGCGTGCGCCGTCCCGTCTGGTCTTATAAATCTTATCAAATGTTTCAGATGGTCTCGATGTTGATGAGGTTGGAGTTGCCGCTCTTGCCGTTGGGGGTGCCGCCCGTGATGACGATGACGTCGCCCTTCTTCACGAGCCCCGAGTCGCGCGCGGCGCACTTCGCAAAGTGGAACAGCACGTCCACCGAGTTGTATTCCTCGCTCATGACGGGCAGAACGCCCCAGCTCAAGGCAAGTTTCTGGTAGCTCCTTGCATCCGTCGTCATGGCGATGATGTCGATCATGGGGCGGAAGCGGGAGACCATCTTTGCCGTGCCGCCCGTGCGGGTGCACACGACGATGGCTTTCGCCTTGACGTCTTTCGCGAGCGTGCACGCCGAGTGGGAGAGCGCGTCCGCCGTGCCGCGGATGAGGTAGTCTTTATCCTCCAACTTCTGGATGAACTGCTCGCGGCTCTCCGCCTGCATCGCAATGCGCGCCATGGCGGCGACTGCCTGCACGGGGTAGAGCCCCGCAGCCGTCTCGCCCGAGAGCATGACGGCGCTCGAACCGTCGTACACGGCGTTGGCGACGTCGGAGATCTCCGCACGGGTGGGGCGGGGCTGCTTGATCATGGATTCGAGCATCTCCGTCGCCGTGATGCACCGCTTGCCCGCGCGGCGGCAGGCGTTGATGATGGTCTTCTGAATGTCGGGCAGCTCCTCATAGGGGATCTCCACGCCCATATCGCCGCGCCCGATCATGATGCCGTCCGAAACGTCGAGGATGGATTGTAGATTGTTGACGCCCGCGCGGTTTTCGATCTTTGCGATGAGGTCGATGTCGTCCGAGCCGTGCTCGTGCAAGAAGTTTCTGACGTCGATGATGTCCTGCGCCTTGGAGACGAAGGAGCAGGCGACAAAGTCCACGCCCTGCTCAATGCCGAATAACAGGTCGCTCTTGTCCTGTTCGGAGAGGTAGACGAGGTTGAGCTCCTTCTCGGGGAAGAACATGGATTTGCGGTTGGAGAGCTCGCCGCCGATGACGACGGTGCACTCCACGTCGGGAGCTTTCACCTTTTTCACTTCAAAGACCATCAGCCCGTTGTTGAGCAGGATCTTGTCCCCGGGCTTCATGTCCTCGCAGATGCCCTTGTACGACACGGTGACACGCGTCTCGTCGCCCTCGATCTCTTCCGTCGTAAAGGTGAATTTATCGCCCTCTTTTAATGTGATCTTGCCGTTTTTAAAGGTCTTGATGCGGAATTCCGGTCCCTTGGTGTCCAGAAGGATGGGCAGGGCGATGTTCTTCTCCTCGCGGATCTTCTTGATCATGGCGATCTTCTTGGCGTGTTCTTCGTGCGTGCCGTGCGAGAAGTTGATGCGTGCGACGTTCATGCCCGCGTCCGCCATCGCGGAGATGACTTCCACGGTGTCCGAAGCGGGGCCCAAAGTGCAGACGATCTTGGTCTTTCTCATAGTAATCCTCACCTGAAAATATTCTGTATCTATTTTATCATATTTTACGCAAAACACAAGCTTTTTTTTGAAATTTGTGGTATAATATCTTTACTTCGAGCGGACTGCGCGGCCGCGGCGCATTTTTGTGCGACGAGGAAAGTCCGGGCATCGCAGGGCAGGACGCCTGATAACGTCAGGTGAAGGCGACTTCAAGGAAAGTGCAACAGAAATAGACCGCCGTTTTTCGGCAAGGGTGGAAAGGCGAGGTAAGAGCTCACCGACGGGACGGTAACGCCCCGTGCCATGTAAACCCCGTCCGATGCAAGGTTGGGC
>CALVTL010000048.1 GCA_944362555.1 uncultured Clostridia bacterium | reverse complement strand
GGGTGAGCGCGTATGTTCTGCCGACAGCCACGGTGTGGCTTCGGCATACGCGCGAACTGAGGTTTTTGCCATCGGTAGGGCAAAAACCGTGACCGCCCGACGCGAGAGAAAACCCCCGCTTGCGGAAGGGTTTTGACGAAGCGGCGCACGAGCACGAAGTGCGAAGTATGCGGGGTCTACCCGCATGAGACAAACCAAACGCAGAGCCAAAGGCGAACGTTTGGTTTTTCCTAAAATCACGGAATTTCTTTTCATCAGTTCAAAAAGAATTTCGTGAACATTCTACACTTCCTGTATCACCGTCAGGATCATGGGCGACTGCTTGGTCTTTTTGAAGATGAAATTTTTGACGGCGCGGCGGACGGCGGCGACGATCTCCGCATTGCCCCCGTGCGCGGGCGCGCCCGCGACCGCCTTGCGCACGACGTCTTTCAAGTCGCGCAGATAGTCGCGCTCGTCCGTTAAGACGAAGCCGCGGCTCTCGATGACGGGTTCGCCCACGAGCACGCCGTCCGAGAGGGCGACGGAGACGACGAACAATCCCTCCTCCGACATCCGGATGCGGTCCTTTAAGACCTCGCTCGTGCCGTAGTCCTCAAAGCCCGCGCCGTCGATGAGGCGCGCGCCCGCAGGGAAGCTTTCGCCCTGCTTCAACGTCTCGTCCGTGACTTCGGCACAGGCGCCGATCTCGGGAATGAAGATGCGCGCGGGGCTCATGCCCAGCTCCTGCGCGAGGAGCGCGTGGCGCTTTAAGTGGCGGTATTCCCCGTGAACGGGGATGAAAAATTTGGGCGCGAGCAGCGTGTGCAGGATCTTGTGCTCCTCCTGGCAGGCGTGTCCCGAGACGTGGATCTTTTCGAGGCTCTCGTACACGACGTTGGCGCCCTTCTTGTAAAGATTGTTGATGACGCGGTAGATCATGCGCTCGTTCCCCGGGATGGGGCTGGCGGAGATGACCACCGTGTCGTTGGAGCCGATGGTGACCTTGTTGAACTCGCCCGCCGCCATGCGCGTGAGCGCGCTCATCGGTTCGCCCTGCGAGCCCGTGGAGATGATGACGATCTCCCTGTCGAAAAAGTTCTTGGTCTTTTCCACATCCACGAGGACGCCCTCGGGAATGGTGATCTCGCCGATCTTCGCCGCCGCCTCG
The DNA here is from genome assembly GCA_944362555.1 of uncultured Clostridia bacterium. Taxonomy (GTDB): domain Bacteria; phylum Bacillota; class Clostridia; order Christensenellales; family Borkfalkiaceae; genus Gallimonas. The sequence goes on along the minus strand of CALVTL010000048.1, from coordinate 6,157 downwards.
ACGACGTTGAACATACTCCGCCCCGAGAGCGCCACCTTGCGGCGGAACTTGACGGCGATGTCCACGATCTGCTGCAAGCGGTGCACGTTGGAGGCGAAGGTGGCGATGACGATGCGCCTGTCCGCGTTCTCGGCAAAGATGTGTTCGAGCGTGGTGCCCACCACCTTCTCGCTCATCGTATAGCCGGGGCGCTCGATGTTGGTGGATTCGCCGAGATACAGGAGCACGCCCTTCTTGCCGTATTCGGCGATCTCGGCGAGGTCGATGGGACTGCCCGCGACGGGCGTCAGGTCGATCTTGAAGTCGCCGCTGTGGAAGATGATGCCGTAGGGCGTCTCGATGGCGAGCGCAAGCGACCCCGCAATGGAGTGGTTGACGTTGACGAAGTGCACGGTGAACGCGCCCGCCTTGACGCTGTCCTTGGGGGCGACGGTGCGCTCGACGACGTTGTTCATGCGGTGTTCGCGCAGCTTGTTGTCGACGAGGGCGAGGGTGAGCTTGGTGCCGTAGAGCGGCGTCGCGGGGAGCAGCTCCTTCATGAGATAGGGCACGCCGCCGATGTGGTCCTCATGCCCGTGCGTCAGAAATACGCCGCGGATCTTCTGGCGGTTGTTGACGAGGTAGGTGATGTCGGGGAACACGAGGTCGATGCCTGGCATTTCCTCCGTGGGGAAGATGATGCCCGCGTCGATGACGATGATGTCGTTCCCGTACTCGATGGCGGTCATGTTCTTGCCGATCTCGCCCACGCCGCCGAAGAATAAAATTTTGACGGGCTTCTTCTTTTTGCCGCGCTCTGCGGCGGTGCCGCGCCTGCCGCCCTCCGCGCGCCCCTTTTCTTTGCCTTCTTTGCCACCCTCACCCTTGGTTTTTGCGCCCTTTTCGGTACTCTTGCGGGCGTCCTCTGCGGGCACGGACTGCGAAGGGAGCCGGGTGCCCTTGCCCTTGGCGCGCGACTTGCGCTGCGGCTTGTAGCCCGCCTCCTCCATCGCCTCCTTGGAGCGCGTCTCGCCCGCGCTCTTTGCGCGCTGTTCGCGGTTGTATGCCTCGATGCCGTTCAAAATGGCAAGCTCGATGGCGGGGTCTGTGTGTCTTTGACGGTTGTTGTCGTTCTTCAAAAAATCACTCCTTCTTTCCTGTTTGGCAAATAACAAGACGAGAGAGCCGCTTTCAGGGGCTCTCTTTGGTGTCTTGACAAATTCAGATGTCAGAAATCCATGTCGGATTTTTCCACGATGGCGGTCTTGATGAGCCCCTCCGCAAGGAGCTGCTCCTCCGAACGGAACGCAAATTCCTCCGAATAATCGACGGGCACGCGGTCGTCGTCCTTGACGGCGCCCAGGTTCTCCATGAGCATCTCCACCAGGCGGATGGCGCGCTTTAACGCAACGCCGCTCTTCACCTTGACCATCATCGGGGTCTTTTCATACATCTTGGTGTCCCCCGCAAAGCGCTGATGATAGACGCTCGAGGGGAATTCGTCGGGATTGAGCGCGAGATACACGCACAGCGTCCTGCCGCGCACGCCCACTTTGGCGATGGTGTCCCCCGCGAAGGTGTAGCGGTCGTTCGACCAGCTCACCTGCGAGGAGATGCGCGAATAGGACAGGAAGGCGTTTTTCAGATCGAAGTAGAAGCCCTTGACTTCCTCGTCGCTCTCGATGATCTTTGCCTTGAAACTGCGCTTGAAGCGCGTGAATTTGCCGGGGTCGTCCGGAACGGGCACGACGACGGGCTTGGGCGCGGGCTTGGGTGCGGGCTGCGCCTCGACGACGAGCTTGCGCTGCACGGGCGCGGCGGCTGCTGCCAGCTCCTCCTCCGCAGGTCCTGCGGGTTCTTCGGCGGGCGCCTCCGCTGCCGCAGGTTCTGCCTCAACGGGCTCTGCGGGCGCGGGTTCTTCTGGCGCTTCCTCCGCCGCGGGCTCTTCCTTGACGGGCGCTGCCTCGGCGGGCGCCGCGGCGTACACGACGGTGGGTTTTATCTGCCCCGCGACGAGCTCGGCAAGTTTTTCGTAGTCCAGACGAGAGAGCACGGCGTCGGCAATTTTATCGACGCCCGTTTCGTCCACCGTCACGTCGAACTCGCCCTCCATGACGGAGGCGACGCGCTCGGCGATGAGGTCGTAGTCGATGAGCGGGATGCTCTCGGCGACCTTGTCGGCAATGGAATTTTCATCCGCAGGCGGGACGGCGGCGGCGACCTTGTCGGCAATGGCGTCGCCGTCGACGGGCGGCAGCGCCGCGACCACCTTGTCGGCGATCATGTCGTAATCGGTCTCGGGCAGGATGGAGGCGATCTTCTCGGCGAGGACGTCGTAGTCGAACGTGTCCTCGGCATATCCCTCCTCTGCGGCAGCCTCCTCGGCGGGAGCCCCTTCCTCGGGCGCGGGCTGTGCGGGCGCCTCCGCCTTTGCGGGCGCAGGCGCGGCAGCGGCGAGCGCTTCCAGCTTATTTGCAAGTTCTTCGAGCTGCGCGGAGAAGGACGCCTTCATCTCCTCCACGGCGGCGGCGAGCTTCTCCTCCGCAGCGGCGGCGCGGTCGCTTAACTGCTGCACGCACTGCTCCGTGCCCGCCCTGACGGCTTCGAGCACGGCGTCGCGCACCGCTTCGCGCTCCTTGCGGTTATAGTCGTAAACGGCGCTGTTCTGCTGGGAAAGATAGCGGAACTCGGCGAGCAGGGTCTCCAATCCGTCCTTGAACGTGCCCGCAAGCGCCTCGTAAGCGGAGACCTGCTGGGCGGAGGTGAACTGCAACTCCTTGCTGACGGTGCGGCGGACTTCGTCCAGCTTGCCCGTCATGCCGCGGTACATCCCTTCCATGACCATGCTCTTTTTGTCGACCTGTTTCGTTTCTTCCATAACGGCTGCTCCTTATCTTTTCATCGAAGTGTCCTGCGGACAAAGAAACTTTCTTGTATCTATTTTACACCAAATGCGCGCAAATGTAAATACTTTATCGTCTTTTTTTTGCGAAAATCCGCGAAAAAATATTCAAAGGAGCATACCATGTCCGCGAAAAAATATTCAAAGGAGCATACCATGTCCGAGATGGAGCTTGTTATTTGCCCCTTTTGCGGGAATTTTATGCGCACAAAACGCGCCTTATTTCCCGCTCTTTCGCCCTTTTTTGTGCGCGCGTGCGGCGTATCGTTCCCTATACAGGGCGCAAAATGTACGCAGAAAATGTGCAGATCGTACGCCGATGGCGAGAAATTTGCCTCAAACGCTTGTCAAACGGCGCGAAAATAGGTATAATGAAATATAATACTTTATGATAAGAGGTGACACCATGAGAGCTTACAACTTCTCGGCAGGACCCTCCACCCTCCCCTTGGAAGTGTTGGAGGAGGCACAGCGCGAACTGCTGGACTTCGGCGGAACGGGGATGTCCGTCACGGAGATCTCCCACCGCAACAAGGCATTTGAAGCCGTCGTCACGGAGGGCGAAGCGCTGCTGCGCGAACTCATGGGCATTCCCGACGACTACGCCGTCCTCTTTGTGCAGGGCGGGGCGTCCACGCAGTTTGCCGCCGTCCCCCTCAACCTCATGCACAACAAGAAGGCGGACTATGTGGTGACGGGCAACTTCGCAAAGAAGGCGTTCCAGGAGGGCAAGCTCTACGGCGACGCCGCCTGCGTCGCTTCGTCGGAGGACAAGACGTATTCGTATATCCCCGACGTTGCCGCCATTCCCTTCCGCGAAGGGACGGACTATGTGCATATCTGCTCCAACAACACCATCTTCGGCACGCGCTACATCAGATTCCCCGAAACGAAGGCGCCCCTCGTCGCCGATATGTCGTCGGAGATCCTCTCGCGCGAGGTGGACGTTAAAAAGTTCGGCGTCATCTATGCGGGCGCGCAGAAGAACCTCGCCCCCGCGGGCGTGACCATCGTCATCGCAAAGCGCTCGCTCATAGAGAACCCGCTGCCCGAATGCCCCACCATGCTCAAATGGAAGGTGCAGGACGAAAACAAGAGCCTCTACAACACGCCCCCGTGCTTTTCCATCTACATGGCGACGCTCGTGCTGCGTTGGCTGAAAAAGTTGGGCGGCGTGAAAGAGATGAACAAGATCAACGTCTACAAGGCGGGGCTTTTGTACGACTTCATCGACAATTCCGCGTTCTACACCAACAACGTGGAGAAGGAGTACCGCTCCATCATGAACGTGCCCTTCGTCACCCCCTCTGCGGAACTCGACGCAAAGTTCGTAAAAGAGGCGGCGGCAAACGGGCTGGTCTCCCTGAAAGGACACCGCCTTGTGGGCGGGATGCGCGCCTCCATCTACAACGCCATGCCCGTCGAGGGCGTGCAGGCGCTCATCGCCTTCATGAAGAAATTTGAAAAGGAGAACGCATGATGAAGATCTTAAAGCTCAACGCCATCAGCCCCGTCGCCGACGAGGCGTTCAAGGGGTATGACTACTCCGACAAGGCGGAAAACCCCGAAGGCATCATCCTGCGCTCCTTCCAGATGCACGACTATCCCCTCGGGGACGCGCTGCTCGCCGTGGCGCGGGCGGGCGCGGGCGTCAACAACATCCCCATCGATAAGTGCACGGAAAAGGGCGTCGTCGTGTTCAACACGCCGGGCGCCAACGCCAACGCCGTCAAGGAGCTCGTTCTGTGCGAACTCTTTCTGGGCGGTAGAAAGATCGTGGACGGCGCGAATTGGGCGCAGACCCTGAAGGGACAGGAGGGCATCTCCAAACTCGTCGAAAAGGGCAAGGGGAAATTTGTCGGGCAGGAGGTGCTCGGGAAGACGCTGGGCGTCGTCGGGCTGGGCGCCATCGGCGCGATGGTCGCCAACGCCGCCCTCGCGCTCGGCATGGAGGTCATCGGCTACGACCCCTTCCTCTCCGTGAAGAACGCGTGGATGATCGACCGCCGCGTCGGGTTCACCACCGACCTTGACGCCCTGATGAAGGCAAGCGACTTTATCACCGTGCACGTCCCCCTCACCCCCGACACCAAGGGGATGTTCCGCAAGGAGACCATTGAAAAATGCCGCGACGGCGTGGTCATCATCAACAACTCGCGCGGGGAGCTCGTCGTGAGCGCCGACATTGCGGAGGCGGTGGCGCGCGGCAAAGTATCGCGCTATATCACCGACTTCCCCGATGAAACGCTGCTCGGAAAGGAGAACATCCTCTGCGTCCCCCATCTGGGCGCGAGCACGCCCGAGGCGGAGGACAACTGCGCGCTGATGGCGGCAAAGCAGCTCACCGACTACCTCGAGAACGGCAACATCACCAACAGCGTCAACTATCCCGCCGTGTCCATGCCGCGCTCGAGCGCCGCACGCGTGTGCATCCACCACAAGAACGTCAAGGAGATCCTCTCCAAGCTCCTCGCCATCATCTCCGCGCAGGGCATCAACGTCGCGCATATGCAGGACCAGAGCAAGGGCGAATACGCCTACCTCATTCTGGAGCTCGACGACGTTCCCGATGAAGCGTGCCTTTCCTCCCTCAAAAAGGTGGAGGGCGTCATCCGCGTGCGCAAGATCTGAAAACCCGCACCCGCAGGCATATTTATCAAATAAACATCCACCGGTGGTTTTTCATTTTACTTCGCCTGCGGCTCGTGCCGCCATAGGCGGGGCGGGCCGTAAGTCCTCATATTACGGGCAGCGCGCAAGTCGCGCCTGTGACGACCTGACAGTCACGCATTTGTTACTTGTTACCCGTAAACGGGTCTCATGCCTTCCCCTTCGGGGGTGAGCCGCGCATTATGCGCACCACCACGGTGTGGTGTGCGCGCGTGGCGAACTGAGGTTTTTGCCATTGTGGGCAAAAACCGTGACCGCTGGCGGCGTCGCTCCTTGCGCCGCCGAGACGGGTGTCACGAAGTGACGGATGAGGGGTCAAGCAGAGCGACTGTTCCTTTGCCGTCCCCCTCATCACCGCCTTCGGCGGCCCCCAAGGGGAAGCCTTCCTCTTCTCTCGCCTCCCCTGTGCAAGGGGAGGTGGCTTGCCGAAGGCAAGACGGAAGGGTTGTCGTGCACGCGCGACACCAACCTTTACAACCCTCCCGCCTCGCTTCGCTCGGCACCCTCCCTTGCACAGGGAGGGCAAGGTTTAGATATTATAACGCGCTCCCGATTCAGTTCTGCTCATCGGCAAAGCCTCTCTTGAACCCCGCGACTATCGCGGGG
>CALVTL010000047.1 GCA_944362555.1 uncultured Clostridia bacterium | reverse complement strand
TTCCAGCCGCCGATGTACTTTTCGATGAGCACCTGCGTGATGGGCGAGAGCATGAGCCCGTTGTGGGAGATGAGGCGCAGCTCTTCCTCGTTATAGGCGACGCCGCCGCCCGCGCCGCCCAGCGTGAAGGCGGGGCGCACGATGACGGGATAGCCGAGCTTCTCGGCGATGGCGACGCACTCCTCCACCGTATAGGCGATGTCGGAGGGAACGACGGGCTGCCCGATCTTCTGCATGGTCTCCTTGAAGAGTTCGCGGTCCTCCGCCCTGTCGATGGCGTCCAGCTTGGTGCCGATGAGCTTGACCCCCCACTCGTCGAGGAAGCCCTCTTTGGCGAGCTTGCAGCCCATCGTGAGCCCCGTCTGTCCGCCGAGCGAGGCGAGCAGGGAGTCGGGACGCTCCTTGATGATGATGCGCTTCAGGCTGTCCTCGGTGAGGGGCTCGAGGTAAATTTCGTCGGCGAGCATCCTGTCCGTCATGATGGTGGCGGGGTTGGAGTTGCACAAAACGACGTTGACGCCCGCATCCTTCAGGACGCGGCACGCCTGCGCGCCTGCGTAGTCGAACTCGGCTGCCTGCCCGATGACGATGGGTCCCGAGCCGATCACAAGTACCTTGCGGATGTCACTTCTCTTCGGCATATTCTTTCTCCTTCTGCATTTTCTCGATAAAGCGGTCGAACAGGAAATTGGCATCGTGAGGCCCGCCGCACGCCTCGGGGTGGAACTGCACGGTCGAGGCGTTCACGTCGGGATAGTCGACGCCCTCGCAGGTGCCGTCATTGCCGTTGATGAAGGTCACCGATCCCACCCCCTTCACCGACTCGCTCACGACCTCGTAGCCGTGATTCTGGGAGGAGATGAACACCTTGCCTGTCGCAAGGTCTTTGACGGGCTGATTGGCGCCGCGGTGGCCGTACTTCATCTTGCGCGTCTGTCCGCCCATGGCGAGCGCAAAGAGCTGATGCCCGAGGCAGATGCCGAAGATGGGCTTTCTGCCGATGAGCTTGCGGATATTCTCCACAACGTCCGTATTCTCGGCGGGGTCGCCGGGACCGTTGGTGAGCATGATGCCGTCGGGCGAATAGGAGAGCACCTCCTCTGCCGTGGTGCTTGCGGGCACTTCGATGACATAGCACCCGCGCGAGACGAGCTCGCGCACGATGTTCTGTTTGGCGCCGAAGTCATAGAGCACGACGCGCAGCCCCTTCTCGTTGCCCGAGGTGCGCACCTTGCCCGAGGAGACCGCCTTGACGGCGTCCTTCACGCGGTATTCTTTGAGGGCGGAGAGGTCGGTGAGCGGGCGGAAGGTGATGGCGGCGTTCATGACGCCCGCCTCGCGCACGATGCGGGTGAGCTCGCGCGTGTCCACGCCGAACACCCCGGGGATGCCCTGCTCCTTCAAAAAGTCCTCCAGCTTCATCTCGCAGCGGAAGTTGGAGGGCGCGTCGCACTTCTCGCGCACGACGTACGCCGTCAGCCAGCACTTCTTGCTCTCTTTGTCGGAGAGGATGATGCCGTAATTCCCGATGAGCGGGAAGGTCTGCGTGACGATCTGCCCGTAGTAGCTCGGGTCGGTGAGCGTCTCGATATACCCCGTCATGCCCGTGGTAAAGACGAGCTCGCCGATCACCTCTTTCTCCGCGCCGAAGGAGTACCCCTCGAACACTTTGCCGTTTTCCAGCGTAAGATAAACTTTTTTGTACATAAGCTCTCCCCGTCGTTTATTTCATGACTTTGCACAGCACCGCCTTCTGTGCGTGCAGTCTGTTTTCCGCTTCTTCAAAAATTTCGTCTGCGTGCGCCTCGAACACCTCCGCGGTGATCTCCTCCCCGCGGTGCGCGGGCAGGCAGTGCAGCACCATGGCGTCGGGCTTGGCGCTTGCCATGACGGCGGCGTTCACCTGATAGCCCGCGAACGCCTTCTCGCGCTTCGCCTTCTCGTCCTCCTGCCCCATGGACGCCCACACGTCGGTATAGACGACGTCCGCGTCCGCGGCTGCCTCCTCGGCGCTGCGCGTCAGCGTGAACGAGCCGTTCTCCTTCGCCCATGCCATGAGGTCTTTATCGGGTTCATACCCCTTGGGGCAGGCGATGGAGAAGGACATCCCCGTCCTGACCGCGCCCACCATGAGGGAGTTCGCCATATTGTTGCCGTCGCCCACGAAGCACATTTTCAGCCCCTTGAACGCCCCCTTCCGCTCGCGGATGGTCATGAGGTCGGCGAGCACCTGGCAGGGATGGCAGTAGTCGGTCAGCCCGTTGATGACGGGGATGGAGCCGTACTTTGCAAGGTCCTCCACTTCCTGTTGCGCGAAGGTGCGGATCATGATGGCGTCGAGATAGCGCGACAAGACGCGCGCCGTGTCCTCGACGGGCTCGCCGCGCCCGATCTGCAGGTCGCGGTTGGATAAAAAGAGCGCGTTGCCGCCGAGCTCGTACATCCCCACTTCAAAGGAGACGCGCGTGCGCGTGGACGATTTCTGGAAGATCATGCCCAGCTTTTTGCCCTTCAGGTACTCCTTGAACACGCCGTGTTTGCGCTCGTATTTGAGCTGGTCGGCAAGGTTGAGGACGGACAAGATCTCCTCGCGGGAGAGGTCGGCAAGTTTGAGAAGATGCTTCACGATAATACCTCCTTGAGAATGGACAGCCCTTCGTCCATCTCTGTCTTTGTGATGGTGAGCGGCGGGACGAGGCGCAGCCGCTTGTGCGCCGTGAGGACGAGCAAGCCCTTTTCAAGGCAGGCGGCGGCAGCCTGTTTGGAGTCCGTTCCGATCTCCAGACCGATCATCATGCCGAGCCCCGTGACCGCCTTTACGCCCTCGATGTTTTTGAGTTTGGCGCGCAGATACGCCGCCTTCCCCTGCACTTCCAGCAAAAATTCCCTGGTTAGGCGGGAGATGACGTTGACCGCCGCCGCGCACGAGACGGGGTTGCCGCCGAACGTGGAGCCGTGGTCGCCCGCCGAGAGGGCGTCCTGCGCCCGTTCAAAGAAGAGGCACGCGCCGATGGGCAGCCCGCCCGCAAGCCCCTTCGCCGTCGTGACGATGTCGGGCGTGATGCCGTACTGCTCGTAGCTGTAAAGCGTGCCCGTTCTGCCGTTGCCGCACTGCACTTCGTCGCAGATGAGCAGCACGTCCTGCTCTTTGCACCACGCGGCGAGCGCCTGCACGAAGGGCTTGGAAAGCGCGGTGACGCCGCTCTCCCCCTGCACGCATTCGATGATGACGGCGCACGCCTTATTCTCCGCCGCCCGCACGACGTCGGGAAGCGAAGCGTCCGCGTAGGCGACTTCGGGCACGAAGGGCGCAAAGTAGCGGTGAAACTCCTCCTGTCCCGTGGCGGTGAGCGTGAAGAGCGTTCTGCCGTGGAAGCTGTTTTTGAGCGACACGATGCGGCTCCTGCCCGCGCCGTACTTCATGAAGGAATATTTGCGCGCCGCCTTCAGGGCGCACTCGTTCGCCTCGCCGCCCGAATTGGAAAAGAACACGCGCTTTGCGCCCGTCCTCTCGCAGAGGAGCTTTGCAAGCCGCACCTGCGGTTCGGCATAGTAATAATTGCTGACGTGCTGGATCTTTCCGAGCTGTTCGATGACGGCAGCCTTCCACGCCTCGTCGTTCGCGCCGAAGATGTTGACGGCGATCCCGGCGCCGAAGTCGATATACTCTTTCCCCTCGCTGTCCGTGAGCGTCGCGTTCCTGCCGCCGACGAGCGCGACGGGATAGCGCGCGTACGTCTTTGCGAGATATTGCGCATCCAGCGACTTGATTTCCTGAAAATCCATGGAACTCCTTATAATCGTAAAAACGGTGCCTGAAAAAATCAGTCACCTTTTACGAACATCGTGCCCAGCCCCTCGTCCGAGAGCAGCTCGAGCAATATGGAATGTTTGACCCTGCCGTCCGTGATGAACACGCGTCCCACGCCGTTGCGGATGGCGTCGCGGCAGCAATGCACTTTGGGGATCATCCCCCCCGAAATGACGCCCTCTTTGATGAGGGAGGGAATGTCGGAGACGTACACCTTTTTGATGAGAGAGCTTTCGTCGTCACGCGCACGCAGCAGCCCGCGCACGTCCGTCATGAGGATGAGGCTCTCCGCCTTCAATGCGCCCGCAATGGCGGAAGCCGCCGTGTCGGCGTTGATGTTATAGATATTCCCCGCGTCGTCAAATCCGACGGTGGACACGACGGGCAGATACCCCGCGTCCAGACAGCTCGTGAGAAGGTGGGTATTCACCTCGTCGATCCTGCCGACGAAGCCCAGTTCCTCGCTCTCCTTGCTGCACTTCAGAAGGTTGCCGTCGATGCCGCAGATGCCGACGGCACGCGCACCCAGCGCGCCGAGGATGTGCACGAGGCTCTTGTTGACCTTGCCCGCGAGCACCATGCGCACGACTTCCGCCGTCTCCTCGTCCGTGTAGCGCAGCCCGTTGACGAAACGCGAAGGGATGCCCATGCGGGAGAGCGTCTGGGAAATTTCCGGCCCGCCGCCGTGCACGAGCACGACTTTGATGCCGACAAAGCGCAAAAGCGTCATGTCGCGCATGACGAGCTGCTTTAACGTGTCGTCCGTCATGGCGTTCCCGCCGTACTTGACGACTAAAATTTTGTTCTGATACTTCTCGATGTAGGGCATTGCCTCCAGGAGAAATTCAGCCTGTTCTTCCTTTCCGATCACGTTCTGTAATCTCCGTTGATCTTCACATAATCATAGGTGAGGTCGCACCCCCACGCCGTGGCGGAGGCGTCCCCCTCGTTGAGCATGACTTGGACGACGATCTCCTTCTCCGAGAGCACCTGTTTGGCGATCTCCTCGGAAAAAGCGATCCCGCGACCGTTTTTGCACACTTCCACGCTGCCTGCGGCGGAACGGAAACAAACGTCCACCTTGTCGGGATCGAGCGCGGCGCCCGAATAGCCGAGCGCGCAGAGCACCCGCCCCCAGTTGGCGTCCGCCCCGAACATGGCGGCTTTGACGAGGTTGGAGTTGATGACCGCCTTTGCCGCAAGGCGGGCGTCCGCCTTGCTCCTTGCGCCCTGCACGCGGCACTCGATGAGCTTGGTCGCCCCTTCGCCGTCCGCGGCGAGCTTTCTGCACATGGCACTCGTCACGGTGTGGAGCGCCTCGCAGAAGGCGGCGTAGTCCTCGTTCTCCTCTTTGATCTCCTCATTCCCCGCAAGCCCGCTCGCGAGGATGCAGAGCGTATCGTTGGTGGAGGTGTCCCTGTCCACCGAGAGCATATTGAGGGAATCCTGCACGTCGGCGGAGATCGCCTTTTGCAGCATGGCGGAGGAGACGGCGGCGTCCGTGGTGATGAACATGAGCATAGTCGCCATGTTGGGGCAGATCATGCCCACGCCCTTGCAGATGGCGCCCATCCTGCACTCCTTCCCGCCCAGCGTGAAGGAGACGGCGATCTGCTTTTTGACGGTATCCGTCGTCATGATGGCTTCGGCGGCGGCGTCGCTGTTGTCACCCAGCCCCGCGACGAGCGCCGGCATCCCCCCTTCGATGGGCTCGAGGGGCAGCGGCTGCCCGATGACACCCGTCGAGGCGATGACGACGTCCTGCGCGGGCACGCCCGCGTACCGTTCCACGAGGGCGCACATCTTGTCGGCGATCTCCACGCCGTCCGCGTTGCAGGTGTTGGCGTTGCCGCTGTTGCAGATGACCGCCCGCGCCCTGCCGTCGGCGACGTGCCGCTGCGTGACGAGGATGGGCGCGCCCTTGACGAGGTTGGTCGTATACACGCAGGCGACGTTGCACACGCCGTCCGCGACGATGAGCGCGAGGTCCTTCTTCTCTCTGTTCTTGCGGATCCCGCAGTGGATCCCGTTTGCTTTGAAACCCTTGGGCGCGCAGACGCCGCCCGCTATCACTTTCAGCATAACTCTATCTTACCTATTATATCACAATGAAACGCCTTCGTCAAGCCCGAGCGCGATATTCATGTTCTGAATTGCAGCGCCCGAGGCGCCTTTTCCCAGATTATCCAGCCGCGCCGTGAGCACGATGCGCTCCTCGTTCCCGTTCACGAACACTTCGAGAAGGTTGGTCCCGTTCAGGGCGTTGGCGGCAAGGTACCCGCTCTCCTCCCGCGCGACGCGCACGAAGCGCTGCCCCGCGTAGTGCGCGCGGTACACTTCCTCGAGCGTCTGCGGCGTCATGCGCTTTGCGAGCAGATCGCAAAAGAGCGGAACGGTCACCGTCATGCCGCATTCGTAGTCACAGATATACGGGTCGAACACGGGCGTGCGCGTGAGGGAGCATACCGCCTTCATCTCGGGCAGGTGCTTGTGCTGCTGCGTGAGCGCATACAGACGGGGCGTCTTGAGTTCCGCAGGGCGGTCCGCCGCCGTGTACGCCGCAATGCCCTTCTTCCCCGCGCCCGAATAGCCGCTGACGGCGTGGCAGACGAAGGGATAGTCGGGCGCGGCGACCCCCGCCGCGATGAGCGGATAGACGAGCGCGGCAAAGCCCGAGGCATAGCAGCCGGGATTGGCGATGCGCTTGCAGGACGCGATGCGCGCGCGGTGCGCACGGGAGAGCTCGGGAAAGCCGTACGCCCACGCGGGGTCGGTGCGGTGCGCCGTGGAGGCATCGATGACGATGGTATTTTTGTTTTCGACGAGCGCCGCCGCCTCGCGCGCGGCGTCGTCGGGCAGGCATAAAAAGGCGACGTCCGCCCCGCAAAGCGCCTCTTTGCGCGCGCCGGTATCCTTGCGCAGCGCCTCGGGCAGGGTGATGAGCGAAACGTCCGCCCGCTTTTCCAACATTTCACGAATGCGGAGACCTGTCGTCCCCGCACTCCCGTCGATGAATATCCGAACCATGTTATTTGAGTTTCTTCTGATCGAGCAGCGCCTTCACCTTGATGGGCAGTCCGAACAGGTTGATGAAGCCCTCCGAATCCTTCTGCGAATAGGCGCCGCCGTCGTCCGAGAAGGTGGCGATGTCCTCGCTGTACAACGAATACGGGGAAGTGATGCCCGCGCTCGTGACGTTGCCCTTGTAGATGCGCAGCTTCACGTCGCCCGTCACCGTCTCCTGCGTCTTGGAAACGAAGGCGGAGAGCGCCTCGCGCAGGGGGGTGAACCACTCGCCGTTGTACACCATCTCGCCGAATTTGATGGCGATGTGCTGCTTGAAGTGCTGGGTCGCCTTGTCGAGGCAGATGGTCTCGAGCAGGCGGTGCGCCTCATAGAGGATGGTGCCGCCGGGCGTCTCGTACACGCCACGCGACTTCATGCCGACGAGGCGGTTCTCCACGAGGTCCGCAAGCCCGACGCCGTTCTCCCCGCCGATCTTGTTGAGCGTCTCCACGATCTCGACCGCGCCCATCTTCTTGCCGTCGATGGCGGTCGGGATGCCCTTTTCAAAGGAAATGGTGACGTAGCTCACCTTATCGGGCGCCTTGACGGGCGAAACACCCATCTCCAGGAAGCCCTCTTTTTCGTACTGCGGCTCGTTGGACGGCTCCTCGAGGTCGAGCCCCTCGTGCGAGAGGTGCCACAAGTTTTTATCCTTGGAATAGTTGGTCTCGCGGTTGATCTTCAGGGGGATGTTGTGCGCCTCGGCGTACTCGATCTCCTCCTCACGGCTCTTGATGTTCCACACGCGCCACGGGGCGATGATGGTCATCTCGGGCGCAAACGCCTTGATGGTCAGCTCAAAGCGCACCTGATCGTTCCCCTTGCCCGTGCAGCCGTGGCAGATGGCGTCCGCCCC
>CALVTL010000046.1 GCA_944362555.1 uncultured Clostridia bacterium | reverse complement strand
GGCGCGTTTTCCTTGGAACGCCGCCTGCCGATCAACCGAATCTGCCCGTGATGTAGCGCTCGGTCTCGGGGTGTTTGGGGGCGGAGAAGATCTGCTCGGTGTCCCCCATCTCGATCATCTCGCCGAGGAGGAAGAACGCCGTTTTGTCGGAGATGCGCGCCGCCTGCTGCATATTGTGCGTGACCATGACGATGGTGACGTCGTTTTTGAGCTCCTCGCACAGCTCCTCGATCTTGCCCGTGGAGATGGGGTCGAGCGCGGAGGTGGGTTCGTCCATGAGAAGGATCTGCGGCCCCACGGCGAGCGCGCGCGCGATGCAGAGGCGCTGCTGCTGTCCGCCCGAGAGCCCCAGCGCGGACTTGTTGAGGCGGTCTTTGAGTTCCTCCCACATTGCAGCCTGCTTTAAGGAGCGTTCGACGATCTCGTCGAGCTCCCCCTTCTTTTTGATGCCGAAGGTGCGGGGACCGAAGGCGACGTTGTCGTACACGCTCATGGGGAAGGGATTGGGCTTCTGGAACACCATGCCCACGTTCTTGCGGAGCGCGGAGAGGTCGATGCCCTTGTCGTAGATGTTCAGCCCGCCGATGTTGATCTCGCCCTCGACGCGGCAGCCCTCCACAAGGTCGTTCATGCGGTTGAGCGTCTTGATGAGGGTGGATTTGCCGCAGCCGGAGGGGCCGATCATTGCGGTGATCTTGTGCCTGGGCATCGCCATGTTGATCTTTTTGAGCGCATGGAATTCGCCGTAATAAAGATCGACGTCCGTAATGGTGATGGCGTTTTCCGACGAGAAATCAAAGATGTCAAGCGGATTTTTCTTTTCGGAGGACGGCTCCGCCGCGCCCTTTTTTTTCTTTAAAAAGTTCAACATTCGTTACCTCTTTTTCTTCACATGGCGTTCGATGAAATAGACGATGAGATTGAGAATGAGCGTGAACACGAGCAGGATGACCGCAAGTGCATACGCCTCCTTCATGTGGAGGCCTTCCGCCGCGCATATATAGAGCAGAACGGAGAGCGAGCTTGCGGCGCTGCCGGGATCGCCCGAGAAGTTGAATGCAGTTCCCATCGTGAAGATGAGCGCCGCCGATTCGCCGATGATACGTCCGATGGCGAGGATGGCTGCCGTTGCGATCCCGGGGAACGCCGAGGGAAGCACGATCTTAAAGATGGTGCGTACTTTGCTCGCGCCCAGACCGTAGCTCGCCTCGCGCAGCGGCATGGGAACGGCGAAGAGCGCCTCCTCCGTCGAGCGGATGATGGTGGGCAGAACGACGAGCACCATCGTGAACGCACCCGCCCAGAGCGAATAGCCGCCAAAGAGCGCGACGAAGAGGATGTTTCCGAACAGGCCGAAGACGACGGAAGGAACGCCTGCAAGCGCGTCAATGAAGGTACGGATGACTTTGACGAACTTGCTGCCCTTTTTGGCGTATTCGTTGAGGTAGATGGCGGCGCAGATGCCGAGCGGCAGCGCTATAGCGAGCGTGATGCCGATGAGCTCGAGCGTCGCAAGCAGGGCGGGCCAGAGCGTCGGCGTTGCAATATCCTGTTCCCCGAACAGGAATTCAGCCGAAAGACAGCCGACGCCCCGCGCGAGGATGTAGATGACGATCGCCGCAAGGACGATCCCGACGAGCGCGGCGCATACCATGCCGAAAATGGCGGCAGCCATTGCGACGCCCCCCCTCTTGCGGAACACAACGGCGCGGGAATCGTCACCGTGGAGCACCTTGTTCCCGCGCTTGCCCTTGAACTCCTTGGGAACGATGTTCAGCGAGAGCGTGATGAGCAGGACCATGACGAGCAGCACAAGCCCGGTCGCAATGAGCGCCGAACGGTGCAAGCCCGAGGCATAGCTCATCTCCATGACGATATTGGTGGTCATCGTGCGGATATACGAGAACAGTCCCGAAGGGAAGAGCACGCGGTTGCCCGAGACCCAGATGATCGCCATTGCCTCGCCGATCGCCCTGCCGACGCCCAGAATGAGCGCCGAGATGATGCCCGAACGCGCCGCGGGGAGCACCACGCGGAACACCGCCTGCGCCTTGGTGTTGCCCATGGCGAGCGCGCCCTCGTAGTACTGTTCGGGAACGGCGTCGAGCGCGTTCTTGGTGAGCGACGTGACGGTGGGCAGGATCATGATGGCGAGCAGGATGGAGCAGGCAAGGATGCCCTTGCCGTCGCCCCCGACATTGGAGAGAAGGCTGACGATGACTTCCAGCCCGAACAAGCCGTACACGATGGAGGGGATCCCCGCGAGCACTTTGATGATCTGGTCGAAAATGGTGCGCAGATTGATCTTGTTGATCCACGCGACCAGCTTCTGCAAAAATTTGCTGCTTCCCTCGTAGCGCAGATGAAACTTATCGGGGCACCAGAAGGCGAGAAACACCGCCGTAAAGACGCCCACAAGCCCGCCGATGATCGTCGCTCCCACCGTGACGATGATGGAGTTGACGAGCATGGGCAGAATGCCGTACTTATCATAGTTCGGCGTCCACGTCGTACCGAACAAAAACTTGAAAAAACCGACCTCGCGGAACGCAGGGATGGAACCGTAAAGAATGTATCCGATGATGCCGAACACGGCAACAATGGAAAGGCAAGCGCAGATCAAAAAGATGATCTTTGCGCTCAACTCTCCCGGTTTCATCTTTGCCCTCCGACGGGCAGGTTTGCTCTCTTTGGAAAGCGTCCCTTCCATATTTTACTCCGTAAATAACGTATTCAACATAACAAAATCCTTTCTCCCCGCAGGGAGTTCCCTGCAGGGAGGAAGGAATTGTTCCCTTACATCAGTCCGCTTCGCCGACAACGATGGGCGTACCGTTGATATACAGGTCGTAGAGCTGCGCGAAGGTGACGTTCTCCGCCTCGGAGCCCTTCTTCACGATGACCGCGATCCCGTCGGTCGCGATCTGACGAGCGGTGAGCGTTGCAGCCTCTTCCGTCTTGAGCGCACGGGAAGCCATACCGAAGTCGCACTTGCCCTCGCCCGCAGCCGTGATGCCTTCGCCCGAACCGTTCTGCGTGACGGTGATATTGAACTTCTTATCGGGATTCTTTGCCTCGAACGCCTTGATGAGTTCGAGCATAAGAGGGCCGACGGACGTGGATCCGGTGATCTGGAGCTTGGTCTCGGTGCCCGTGTAAGGCGTATAGTCCTTCACTTCCACCTGACCTGCGCCCGTGCCTTCGGGGAGGTTGATATAGTCCACTCCGATGATCTCCTGTCCCTCCTCGCTCTCGATGAAGGAGATGAGGTTCTTCGCAAGATCGGAAAGCGCATCGTAGCTCTTGTAGACGATGTTGAAGGGACGGGAGAGCTTGTAGTCGCCGCTCAAAACGTTCGCCGTCGTTGCCTCAACGCCCTCCACCTTGACCGCCTGCACCGTATCGGTGTTGACAAGGTAGGAGCCGAGGGAGACGTAACCGATCTTCCCGTAGCTCTGTGCGACCGTCGTGATGACGCCCGAAGTCTGGCTGTTCTCCTCGACGCAGCTTGCAAGCGACTTGCCCTCGCCGAGCGCATCGTCGATCGTCTTGCCATCCGCTCCCTCGACGAGCTCATCGAACGCGCCGCGCGTTCCGGAGGCCGGCTCGCGGGCAACCGCTCTCGTGATGTCTGCTGCCGGATCGTTTTTGTTGCCATTGTTGCAGCCTGCCATCACGCCGACTGCCGTCACGCTCATTGCCGCTGCAAGACTGATCGCCAAAATCTTCTTGTTCATAGTTTTGTTACTCCTTTTTTCTTCCTTTCTCTTTGTTTTCTGTGCCTCTATGATAGCACGCAGTTGTAAATTTCCCCGCACGATTTTGTCACGAAATTGTAAATCTTTTTGCCGAATTGTAAAAAGTTTTTTACAACTTTTTCCATTCCCGCGCTCTCCTTACCATATTTATAATATAGGACGCACTTCTCCCCTTCACCATTTTCCCGCAGGCGCAAAAATTTATGCAAAAAGGCGTACCCCGCCCGCAGATACCGCCCTTTCCTTTTCGCTATCAAACGCCGCGGGGGCGCGCGTCATATGACGCGCGCCCCCGCGGGACTTTTCAAACCCGTTCACCCGAGCAGCCCTGCAAGGGTGACGGCGAGAACAACGAGCAGCATCACGAAAAATACGATGCCCCGATACAGCACATTCCCGCGCATCCGCTTCCACTTCGGCTTGGAAAAGAACGCAAACACAAGATAGGCGACGCACCCGCACCCCGCGCCGATGCAGTAGAGCGGCTCCGCCAAAAAATACGCGAGCAGCGCAAAGAGCACCGCCGCCGCAAAACTTCCGACGGCGCACGCGTACATCCGCATCGCCCTGCGTTCCTCGATGCGCCGCTCGTTGGCGGCGTCGTCCTCGGAGAGCAGTTCGTCCAGCGTGCACCCCATCTCATTTGCAATGAGGCGCAGGCTGTCGATCCCGGGGTAGCCCAGATCGCGCTCCCACTTGGAAACCGCCGCGCGCGTCACATACAGCCTGTCCGCGAGCTCCTCCTGCGTCAGACCCTCGCGCTCACGGTATGCTTTGAGTTTTTCACCCAATGTCATAAGAATTCCTCCCTGTTTATGACATGATCGTGGCATTATCATAACACAAACCGCCCCGCCTGTCACGCGACCATTCGTTGCGCGGAAGGCGGGGCGGCGTCTCACGGGCGTTTTTTCAAAGTGACGGCGAGCACTTCGGGACGGTTCAGCAGGCGGATGGGCACGGAGCTGTTCCCCAGCCCGCGGCTGACGACCATCTTGCCGCCCTCCTCCTCGTAGAGCCCCTGCGTGTACTTCGGGAACAGTCCCTGATTGGGCGCGATGAGCCCCTGTCCCCACGGAAAGCGGAACTGTCCGCCGTGCGCGTGTCCCGCGAACGTGAGGTCTGCGCCCGCCGCGCGGTACACGGAAAACAGCTCGGGACGGTGGGACAATAACACGCAGTATGTGTCCGTTTTTCCCACTACGTCCTCTAATTTTTGTGACATGACCTCGCGGTTTCGCGCCGCTTCGTCCGTCGTGAAGATGGGGTCGTTCACGCCCGCGAGCAACAGTTTTGCTCCGCCCCGTTCGAGGACTTCCGCCCTGTCATCCAGAACGTGCACCCCCATCTCCTCCGCGGCTTGGCGCAGCGCGGGATACTCCTTGGAGACCGCCTCGTGATTCCCCGTCACATAATAGACGGGCGCGATGCGGACGGCGCGTGCAAGAAAGCAAAGGGTGTGTTCCGTGCCGGGGCGGCGCTTGTCGATGACGTCCCCCGTGATGACGATGACGTCGGGCTGCGCCTCCTTCAGGAGCGCTGCGAGCTTGCTCTGATCCTCCCCGAACTGCGTGTTGTGCAGGTCGGAGATGTGCGCGAAGGTGAACCCGTCGAAGGGCGCGGGAATATCGTCCTCCACCTCGATGCGATGCAGTTGTACGGCGGTGTTTTCCCACGCGCCCCACAGGCAGACGCCCGCGAGCACCACGAGAAGCCCCGCCACCACGATGAGTGCGATCATGCGTTTTCCTTTTTTGCTCATTCCGTCCGTTCGGGCTATAACATATTGTATGCCCCGCCCGCGTGAACTTATTCGCCGCGGGAAAAGTTCGCTCTTATTCTATCACACTTCCCGCCCCATTGCAACCCCTTTCTGTGGAAGGAGCAAGGCTTTGATGTGTGGAAGGCGAAGGCTTTGGGCGGCGTCATGGAGCGCCGCGCCCCTTTGCGCAAAAAGAATGCGCCCCGCAGGCGGAAAACATTGCAAAAACGCTTGCAAAAGCCCCGCCGCTTTGTTATAATAAAAAAGCTGTCGAGGCGTAGCGCAGTTTGGTAGCGCGCTTGGTTCGGGACCAAGAGGTCGTGGGTTCAAATCCCGTCGCCTCGACCAAAAAGGCTGTCGCCATGTTTGGCGGCAGTCTTTTTGGTTGCAGACCGACAATCGACGGGATTTGAGGGTGGAGGCGCGAGCGTGAGCGAGCGGTTTGCGTGAGGAGCTTGAAAATTGCAGGACGGGGCGCAAACTGAACAGCGCGGTGCGCTGTTCACCGGGGCGCGCCGCCAAAGGCGCAAATCCCGTCGCCTCGACCAAAAACGGGAACAGGATTTTGCCTGTTTCCGTTTTTGATTGTTGCGGAGATTTTGGCTTCCGAACTCTTGTGTCCCACTGCCAAGCACACTAATTCGCGAGGGCTCCCGAACGGATGCGCAGCAGACGTTTGGGAAAAGGAGCGGCAGGCATCGGAGCAACGTGCTTTCCGATAGGAAAGTGCGTGCGCATTTTGCCTTGCCGCGACGCGGTTCGGGATCAAGAGGTCGTGGGTTCAAATCCCGTCGCCTCGACCATAACAGGGGTATACGCACACCCCGATGAAAGAGAAACCGATTTGTCGGTTTCTTTTTCATTTTCGGGCATTTTATCGCCGTTTCTCTCCTCTTCGCCGTGTCCGTCGGAGTATTCGGGGAATATCAGATTTTAGAGCAGTTCGCTCTGTTGCCCGCCTTTTAGGTGAAACAAGATTTTCATTTTGTTGTCGTACAGTATCACTTTATAAATGAAAGTGTCTATCAGGTCTTTGCGGTTTTTGGTCTTGGAATAGTCCAGCGTGCGAAAGCGTAACAGCCATTTGCGAATATCGGCGTAACTGTAATTTATCTGCATTGCCTTTTCGGTCGCTATGGTGTCCTGCAATTCCTTGTTTTCGTTCTCTAACTTTTCAATCTGCGACAAAATCGTATCGGCAATCTTGCCGAGCATTAACGCCTGCATTAAGTTGTTGATTGCCTTTTGATTTTCCGCAACAAGGTTTTCAAGCCGCTTTATTTCGGTGTCGTTCTGCTCCGCTTGGATAAGCAAATAGGTTTCTGCGGCTACAAGGTCTATAAACTCGTCCGTCAAAATGCCGTATCTGTTCCGCTCTGTGCCGTTGCCCACAATGGCGGCGATGACCTCGTCTTCGATAAACAGTTTGCGGACAGTCCGCTTTTTGCAAGTGCCTTTATAGTTGCCCGCGCATTTGTAGTAATGGTGAATTTTCTTGCTTTTACTCGTTGAACTTATGCCCGTCATTTTGTTGCCGCAATGCCCGCATATCAATCTGTCCGATAACAGATATTCGACTTTCGCTTTTCCGCGGGACGGCGCGGCGGCGTATTTGGCTAACACCTTTTGCACCTCGTCAAAAAGGTTATCGTCGATAAGCCGCGGCATACCGCCGTCAATTCCTTCCCCGTGGAAAATGTACTTGCCCACATAGCGGCGGTTGCTGAATATGCAATGAAAACTATTTTTATTCCATTTGCCGCCCCTCGACGTTGTTATACCCCGCTCATTGAGATAGCGCGCGATTTGGGCATAGTTCTGACCTGCGGCAAGCATTTTGAACATAGTTTTGACAATGGGCGCGGTTTCCTCGTTGACGATAAAATGCTTTTGTTCGTCCACTTTGTAGCCAAGCGGAACGCTCCCGCCAAAATATTTGCATTTCGACGCGGATATTGCCATACCGCGTTTTATTTTTTGCGAAAGTTCCGCCGAATAATATTCCGCCATACTCTCCAAAACGCCCTCGATTAAAATGCCGCTGGCATCGTCCGTGATATTCTCACGCGCGGAAAGCACGCGAACGCCGTTCTTTTTCAGTTTGGCTTTATAAGTCGCGCTGTCGTAACGGTTGCGGGCAAAGCGGTCTAACTGATAGACAAGTACAAATTGAAAGCCCTTTTTCTTGCTGTCCTCAATCATTTGCAGAAAACTGTCGCGTTTGTCGTTCGTTCCCGTCAAATGCTCGTCTATGTATTCATGAACAACGCGTAAGCCGCTACGCTCGGCAAAGGCATAGCACTCTTTGAGTTGCCCCTCGATAGACTGATAGGTTTGCTTTGAGCCTGGGGAATATCTTGCATAAATGACTGCGTTTTTCATTGCGGTTTCTCCTTTTCGGCGCGGGGTGCGCCTTAAATTTATTTTCGGTTTTTGCTTATGTGCTTAACCGCCTTAATCAGCGAAAAACACCGCCGCAGAAAAATGTCAAGGGTTTGCGCCGTAGGCGACGGCGGTTTATGCCTGACGGGAGATAAATAGCCGCCCTTGACTATTTTGCAAGGCGGTGATAAACA
>CALVTL010000045.1 GCA_944362555.1 uncultured Clostridia bacterium | reverse complement strand
CCGTCAGCAGGAGACTGACGACGACAAGGTCGGGCGCGCCCTTTTCCAGGAGCGCGAGCCCCTCGGTGCCGTCCCCGGTCACCCCGCACACGACGTGCCCCGCCTGTGAGAAGCAGTCGGAGAGCTCGGCAGCAAACGCCTCGTTGCTCTCCAGGATCAAAACTCTTTTCATGATCGACCTCCGTTAAAAGACATTGTACAGGAATTATATCTTATATAATGCGATTTGTAAAGTCATTTTTGTACATATTCCAATATTTTATTTACGAACTTTGTCTAATTTTGTACATATTTGTCGAACTTTGTCGAAACCCCCTTTTACGCCCCGTTCGCCCTCCCCTCCTGCCATGAAAATTTCCCCTCTCTTGACGCGCGCAGCGGGGGCTTTTCCCAAAGCCCCCGCTGCGCTTAAAATCCTGCCCGTCCCTCTTAATAGCATATCATACAAAATTCCTCAGCAAAATGACAACCATCCGAATGCGGATATTCTTATAAAGCACTTGCCAAATGAAATTACTTTTCAACAAAAGGCAGAATATCCTTTAAACTTTTAACATTCCTAATATAATTATGCCATATTTTGCCATCATAGTAATCCGTCCCTTGAGGATTTACACACAACGTCTCCACTCCTGATTCATAAACAAATTCATCGTTAAATGAATTTCCTATATATATGATTTCTTTAGGCGACAATTTTTTATCGATCATTATTTTGTTTACAAATCGCGCCTTCCCCTCAAAATCATAAGGTGTTCCTATAATACCTTCCAATTTTCCTTGCGAGTCAAAAATAAATCTGTTTGCTTTAATTTCAACAAAGCAGTCCGTTATATTTTTCCCCAAGACAAGTTCAATATATTGTTTTATTGACCCCGATAAAATATATAACAACATACCCTTGGACTTCAGGTAAGTTATTACTTCATAAACATCATCTAATAGTTCTGCACGCTCTGCAGCTTTTACAATGATGTTCTTTGTCAGATTTTTTTCTTTAAAATATTTTTCTGTTATTTCGCACCACTCGTCGTGAGTTATCTCTTTATTGCTAAACATCCTATGATATTTTTCGCAATATTCTACCGGATACCCCAATTCTGTCCAAATTGTTTCCCAAGTATTATATCCAAGGTAAGGTTTGGTAAGCGTTCCATCAAAATCAAAGACTACCGCCTTTTTTGTTGTTCTAACATTCGCTATCTCTGAAATAATCGTTTCGAAAACCTTTTCTCTGTACTGGTAAACATAGGGAACAGGCATCGCCCCAACAATGTGTTGCATGGCTGCAGTTCCCCATAATTTTTTAATAACATCCTGATTTATGACACCATCCGTCATTCCCTGCCATGAAAAATCAGGAAATATAACAGGAATAAACTTTATATGCGCGTTTTTTAAGGCAGAATCGATTTCCAACCTAGTCACAGAATAAACATTTGGCGAACCATCCGGGTTGAGGAAATTACGAAAGAAATCCCTTGTCAATAATAAAATAAAATTTTCAACATTGCCTAATGTACGAGTCGGATCTTTTAAGAAATTACGCTCATCTCCGGAATTGTTCTGGGGAGAAAAATAGGTTTCCCCTATACTTGATCTTAATGGCAGCATTTCTTTATATAATGCATCCGCAACTTGGATCCCTGCAGACGATCCACCCCTATAACAAATAAAATTTCTATACATTATCTACCTCTCGGCAATGTTATCCTTATCCTTTAACATAGTTACGCGGAAACACAAAAAGCCTATCCGTAACTCCTTTGCGGAATAAAAATAGTTCGTATCGATCACAGTATATCATAAACCAAGAGAAAATGCAAGATATATTTTTGATGAAAAACTGCCGGTCTCACCCCGTTCCATCAACGGCAGACCGTTCCCCTCGGGGGCAAAAAAAATCGGCGCGGGCGCCCTCCGAAGAGGGCGCCCGCGCCTTACAAATTGTCCGCGCCTTGCAAATCGTCCGCGCCAAATTGTCCACGCCTTGCTAAATTCGCGCCACGGGCGCTTTGCGTGCGCTCACGCGCCGAAAATTTCCTTTAACGTTTTCAGGTCCGCTTTGGGCTTGCGGTCCGCCGTGAGAAGCCCGTTGACTTCCTGCTGCACGTCCGTGAGCTGCGTGTAGCAGTACCCCTGGAAATTGCAGGAATACACCCCCTGCAGGATGGACGCAAGCTGCTTTACGAACGCCTCTTCATCCGCCGCGGCGCCGTTATAGCCCCACGCCTCGCCCTTCTCGTCCGATTGCAGCGCCCTGCCGCCGAACTCCGTCAACAGAACGGGCTCGCCCGCGTAGCGCTCCCCTTCCGCGAACAGCGCAAATCCCTGCGGGTGCATCCCGTCGTACTGCGCCGCCGCGTACTTTTCAAAGTCCTCTTTGCTTTCCGCATCGTAATCATGCACGCCCAGAACGTCGGTGGGGTTCACCGTTTCAAACCCATCGTTGGTAGAGATGAGCCGCGTAGGGTCGAGCGCCCTTGTGAGGTAATAGAGCGAACGGGCGAAGTCCTTCTGCCGCTCGTCCGTGCCCATCTCGCGCGCGCCCCAGCTCTCGTTGAAGGGAACGTAGCACACGTTGCTCGTGCAGTTTCGCCCCGCGCGCACGATCTCCTGCCATTCCCGCGTGATCGCCGCGATCTCCTCCGCGCCGAAGCGGTAGGCGGACGGCATCTCGCACCACGTTAAAAAGCCCAGCTCCTCCGCATAATAGCAGTAGTAGGGATCTTCCGATTTCTGGTGCTTTCTGGCGCCGTTGAAGCCCATCGCCTTTGCGAGCAAAATGTCCTGCTTCAACGCCTCCGCAGAGGGCGGCGTGATGCCGCTCTCCGTCCAATACCCCTGGTCGAGCACCAGCCGCTGATAGTACGGGCGGTCATTGAGGCAGATCCTTCCGTGTTCGTCGATGGAAATTTTGCGCATCCCGATGCGCGTATGGGCGAGGTCCGTCCGCTTCCCGTTTTTATACAGCGAAAAGTCCACATACAAGAGGCGCGGGTTTTCGGGCGACCATGCGTAGTCGTCCGCGTAATCCTTGGGCAGGGCAACGCGGAACGCATTGTGCCTGCCGCGCAGGGTAAAGCGCTCCCGCCGGATAAGCCGCCCCTCAAAGGAAACGCAGAGCTCCGCCTCGTCCGCCAGCCCGTACAGCGTGGCGATCTCGCCATAGAGCTCCGTTTTATCGTAATCGCAGAAGAGGGAATGCTCCGCGATGCAGTCCTCGCCGAAAAATTCCAGCCACACGCTCTGCCAGATGCCCGCGTTCGGAACGTAGAAACAGCCGAACGGCACGCCCGTGGGGCTCTGCTTGCCGCGCGGCACGCAGTCGTTGAGCACATCCTCGCAACGCACGACGATGACGTTCTCTCCCTTTTTGAGAAAGGCGGTGACGTCCGCCGAAAAGGGTGCAAAGCCGCCTGTATGCGCGAGGCAGTGCACGCCGTTCACCCAGACGTCCGTCTGAAAATCGGCGGCATTGAAACACAGAAGCGCGCGCTTGCCCCTGTTTGCCCCGTCGATCGCAAACGACCGCCTGTACCACACGACGTCGTGCTGCGACGGATCGCCCAAGCCGCTCGCGGGGTACTCGAAGGGAAAGGGCACGTTGATCTTTAAGGGCAGCGCCGCCCTTCCCTGCCAGAGCCCCTTTTTCAAGCCATCGTTCCCGTCGTCGAAAGCGAACTCCCATTCGCCGTTCAACGGCTGCCACCCCTCCCGACGGAACTGCGGGCGGGGGTATTCTTTGTGTTCAAACTTCATATCGCTGTCCCCTTGCCATGAAAACGGCTGCGTCTCTTCTTAAAAAATTTTGAGGAGCGCGCCGTTTCTTTCAAAATAAAAATTGACGATGGATTTCCTGCCGGCGTCAGCGCAAAAGGCGCGTTCGTATTTTTCCCTTACAGGATAGCCGTCGGGAACGAGCCCAAATCAGTTAAGGGGTTCGAGCTTCCCGTCCGCAATGCGCACCTTCGCGCAAAGGCGGATATCCTGCGACGACGCACCGATGAGAATTTCATAGACGCCGTCATCAACCGTCCAACAGTCTTTCGCCGATGACCAGTAGGCGAACGCGGATTTTTCGAGCACGACTTCCGCCCTCTTGCTCCCGCCCGCCTTGACTTCCGTTTTTACAAAGCCCTTCAACTCCTTTACGGGGCGATAGACCATGGGCATACAGGGGCGGATATAGACTTGCGCGGTCTCTTTTCCCGCACACGTCCCCTCATTTTTGATTTCAAAGCGGATCGTGACACGCTCGACGTCCGTTTTCGCGTTGAGATCGCCGTAGGAAAATTTCGTATAGCTCAACCCGTATCCGAAGGGAAACTGCACCGCCTCCGGGTGGCGGTCATAGTAGCGATACCCCACATCCAGCCCCTCCTGATAGCGTGTGACCTGGCTGTCACGGTATTCTGTTGCCGTAGGCGTTCCGTCATACGTCTTGGGGAAGGTTTCGGAAAGTTTCCCGCTCGGGCACACTTTGCCCGTGAGGATATTCGCGATCGCTTCGCCGCCCCGTTCTCCCGGAAATCCTGCCCATACCACGGCGGCGACTTTATCGAGCCACGCGCTCATATCGACAGGCGCGCCCGCAAAGAGAACGACAACGGTATTCGGATTGACGGCAGCCGTATCAAGGATGGTGCGCTCCTGTGCGGGCGTCAGCCGCATCGACTTGCGGTCGTTTCCTTCGCTCTCCACGCGCGCACCCGTCCCCGCGAACACGAGATTTACATCTCTCCCGGCGGCGTTCTGTACGGCTGCCCCGGGCGTCATAAAGATATCGTTGACGCCGTCGTCGGAAAATGCGGGCTCATAGAGGATCTCCCCGTATTCCTTTTCCAGCAGCGCCTTCATATCGAACATTGGCGTGAGCCGGATGACCCGTGCAGAACCGCCGCCCGACAAAAGCTCGGGGTTCTGATTCCATTCATAGGCACAGGGACGGGCATACCAACCGCAGACGGCGAGCTTCTTGTCCTTTGCAAGCGGCAGGATCCCGTTGTTTTTCAGCAGAACGATGCCCTCTTCCTCCGCTTTTTGCGTAAAGGCGATCCGCTCCTCCTGGGTGTGTTTCCGCTTTTTGCCTTCCTGCAATTTCTTGCAGCGTGCGACAAACTCCATGACCTGCCCTGCAAGTTCATCGAGCCTTTCGTCCGAAAGCTTGCCCGCCTTGTAGTCGGCGACAAGCTGCTCATAGCGCTCCCGGCAGAAGGGCATCTCCAGCCCTAGCCCCGCATTTGCCGAGGCAGTCCTGTCGCGCACGGCGTCCCAGTCGGAGATGATGAGCCCGTCAAACCCGAACTCCTTTTTCAAGACGTCAAACCCCTTTTGATACTCCGACGCGCGCACGCCGTTGACGCGGTTGTAGCTGCACATGAGCGACACGGGCTTTGCTTCACAGGCGATCTCGAACGGCTTATAATAGATCTCGCGGAGAACGCGCTCATCGACGTCGCTCGTCTGTTGACGGCGGTTGATCTCCGAATTGTTGGCGCAGAAGTGCTTGACGCACGTCCCTGCGCCCTCCTCCTGCATGGCGGAGATATACTCTCTGCCCATCACGCCCGCAAGATAAGGATCTTCCGAGAGATACTCAAAGTTGCGCCCGCACAGCGGATCGCGCTTGATATTCACCCCCGGACCGAGCACGACGTCCGCGCCCGCGTCAAGGCAGTCGTCCGCGACGCATTCGGCATACTTGCGCACCACTTCCGTGTTCCATGTATTTGCCAGCATCTGCATGGAGGGATACGCGATGGACGGGCGCTCGCCCTGCCACTCATTCGGATCGATCGGCATACGGATGCCCATGGAGGCGTCCGTCATGCGCACCCGTTCCAGTTTTCCGTCAAAGTCTTCCGTATGCCAATTCCCGTGCCCGCACAAAAGGCGCAGCTTTTCCTCCGCCGTCAGTTCTTTCCCTGTTTTCATGATAAACTCCTTATAGACTGTTGAAAATTTGGTTCGCCTTTGCAAGCATTGCGGGGAAGTCGGAGAGCTTCATCTTGCCCTCCATGTCGCGGAACTCCGCCATGAACTGTAAAGTCTTGGGTTCGCCCTTCATCCAGGCAATTTCGCTGCCCGTGAAGATGCCGCCGAACACCTCGTTGAACGCCTTCACCGCCTTGGGGTTTTCAAACACCTCCAGAACAGTGCTCTCGGGGGTGAAGGGCTCCGTGTACAGCTCCTCCGAATCGCGCACGAAGGTGTGTTTTCCGCCCGTGACAAAAAGGGGCGCCTCGCCGGGGAGCACGATCTCCGCCTCGGTATGCTCCGGAATTTCCACAACGTATGTGATTTTTCCGTCCTTCTGAACGTATTCCGAACGGATCTTGCCGCGCACGCTCTCATACTCCGCTTTCAGGCACGGCAGCCCCTTGACGGGGTGCGGCGCGACGAAAATTTTTGCAAAGCCCGCCTCCTTTGCCTCGATGCCCGCGATGCGGCGGTAGACAAATTCCATGACCGAGCCGTAGGCATAGTGGTTGTAGCTGTTCATGCCGTCGGGGTTGGGCGTGCCGTCGGGCATTAAAGAATTCCAACGCTCCCAGATGGTCGTCGCACCCATGTCCACCTCATACAGCCAGCCGGGGAAACCGTTGTTCATGAGCACTTTTCGCGCCGTGTCGAAGTAGCCGTTGTCCGCGAGGACGAACAGCAAAAACGGCGAGCCGATAAACCCCGTCACCATGCGGCAGCCGTGGCGCAGGACGTTCGCGTTGAGCTCGGCAGCGAGCTTGGCGCGGTATTTTTCGGGGATGATGCCGAACCGAAGGGCGACCGCCTGCGCCGTCACCGTGTCGAACGCCAGCCGTCCGCCCGCCGTCACATACTCCTCCCGCACCCGCGCGAGGTGATCTTCATATTTCTTGCGGTAGAGCTTCTCCTCTTTCTCCTTTCCGAGGAGGCGCGCGGCGTCCGCCGTGAGCTTCAACGAATGCGCGTGCAGCACATTGGTGAGAAAACAGACGTCCGTTCTGCCGATGACTCCGTTCCCGAGCATCGCCTCGCCGTCCATGGCGAGCCAGTCGCCGTACTCGTGCCCGCGCACGACGAGCCCGTCCTCCATCGTCGCCTCGCGCGCGGAAATGAACTTCTCCATCGCGGGGAAGTTCTCCTCCAAAAAGGAAGTGTCTCCGTACATTTCGTAGAGCGTCCACGGCACCATGGTGACGACATCCGCCCACATGGCGTCCGTCGCGCGGCACTCCTCGGCGAGGCAGTGGGGCGCGACGTGCGGGATGCGCCCGTCCGCTGACTGGTCGTCGCGCAGCGTGCGCAGCCACTTCTTCATGAAGGCGCGCACGTCGAAGTTGTACGCCGCCGTGCGGCAGAATGCGTTGATGTCCCCCGTCCAGCCCAAACGCTCGTCCCGCTGCGGGCAGTCGGTGGGAACGTCCACAAAGTTCCCGCGCTGTCCCCATACGACGTTCTCGTACAATCTCTGAAAACGCGCGTTATCCGTCTGAATGTGCCCCGTGCGGCGCAGGTCGGTATGACGGACGAGCGCGGTGAAGCACTCCTTGGACAGTTCCGCGCCCTCAACTTTTATGTAGCGGAAGCCGTGGAAGGTGAACTCGGCGGAAAGCGTATGCGCGCCGCGGCAGGTGAACGTGTCCGTCGCCTTGGCGGAGCGCAGGTTGTCCGTGTAAAAATTGCCGTTCACGAGGATCTCGGCATGGCGCAGCGTGAGCGTGCCCGCAAAATTTTCGGGCGTCTTTACTTCCACCACGCCCACAAGGTTCTGCCCGAAGTCGTAGACGAGCTCCCCCGCAGGCGTGCGGATGACCTCTTTAACAGGGATGCGCCCGGTGGTGCGCACAAGCTCGCACATCTGCTCGGCGAGCGCCCCTTTGTCAAAGGGAACGACGACGGGCGTGAGCGGCTTTTTTGCCACCGTCAGGTCGATATGTTCCCCGTCGTAGATGCCGCTCTCGCGGATGTGGCTCTCGCGCGCCGTCCAGCCCTCGTCGGTAGACAGCACACATACCCCGTCGGCGGCGATGTGCGCGCACACGGCGGGCTGCGCGTTGTAGGTATCGCGCTTTCTCTCCCAGGTGAGCGGGCCGCAGCACCAGCCCTCGCCCACCGTGAGCGTGAGGACGTTTTCGCCCTCCTTTACAAGCGCCGTAATGTCATACTCCTGCACCTGCAAGGTCTTGTTGTACGACGTCCAGCCGGGCGCAAGATACGCATCCCCCACGCGCACGCCGTTGACTTCGGCAAAGTAGACGCCCAATGCCGTTGCCGAAAGCGTCACCTTTTTTGCAGAACGTACCGCAAATTTGTGTTCCACGCAAAAGACGTTCGCCTCTTCCTTCACGCCGATAAATTTTCCGTTCAGCATGGTATCCATTCCTCTTTTACTTTAAGAT
>CALVTL010000044.1 GCA_944362555.1 uncultured Clostridia bacterium | reverse complement strand
GGCGGGTCGTACGGGAAGGGATAGGCAATGTTGGAATACATATCCTTGTCGAACCCGTCGCGCTGCCAGCAGTGCGGAACACGGACGCGGGCAGGAAGCGCCGCCGAGAGCACGTCCTCCGGGAGCGCTTCAAAGAACCCGAAGTCCCAATCGGTGAGCTTTGTCACAAACGCGGAGTCCCCCTTCTCGAAGGAGAATTTATCGCTCGGGAAGGGAATATAGTAGCTGCGCGGCTTGCAGGCGTTCACCTGCGGGATGAGCTGCAAATGATAGGTAAGCTGCATATTTGTTTCTCCTTACGGCGCGGACATGGGCTGCACCGCGCCGTCTTTTGTAAGCTCGCCCTCGAACATGGTATGCCCGTTTTTTGTCATGCGGACGTCGCCCCCTTCCACGCCGATGAGGGAGAGGACGCGCCCGTCTTTGTCCGTTACGACGCGCACGCCCGTCCGCACGCGGAAGAGCTCCTTGCCGTCCAGAAAGCCCGCCATCTGCCCCTTCTCCGCCTCCAGGCGGTAGCGCCTCGGGCCCATGCGCTGCTCGAAGGAATACGTCCCCCCGCGCCCCGTCCACACCAGCTTTTTCCGCCGCATGAACACGCCGTAAAAATGCGAGGTGAAGGCGAGCACGTTGAGGACGGCGGGGCCGTAGCCGTCGTGCGAAGCCATCGTCGGCTTTGCAAGGAAGGGGTCGAACTGCTGCACAAACAGCTTATATTCCTTCATGACGCGCAGATACTTTTCGGCAAGGTCCGCCGCGAGCGAATAATACCCGTATCGTTCCAGCGCGAACAGGGCGCGCTGATAGGTGAGGCTCTGCGGCTGTCCGCTCCAGTTGTTTTCGCCCAGATTGCGGAAGGCGGGGTCGTTGGCGGCGATGGAGGGCAGCGGGAAGGGCGTGTAAAATTCTTCGGGGTTGATAAGATGCTCCCGCACGAACCGCGCAGCCATGTCGGCGGAAAACGCGCCGTGATACATACACCGCAGATTGTTGTGAACGAGCGGAGCAGTGAACGCGCCCGTCTTGTCGCGGTCGAAGCACGCGCCCCGCTCCTCCCGCCACAGGTACTCTTTGAGGCGGCGCGCGACGTATTCCGCGCGCTCCCGCCACATCCCCTCCTCCCCGTTATGCAGAAGGCGGGAAATTTCGGCGAGCGCAGTCCTTCCGTCGTAGGAATACCCCATGACGTCCATCGAGTAAAAGGGCATCCGCTCGAAGTCGGGCGGCGTTTCCCCCTCCCAGCTGTCCTGCGCTCTGCCGAAGCGGACGCTGTTGTCCTCGCCCGTATCCCATACGCACCACGATTGCAGGCAGCCGCGCCCCGCAGGGTCGCGCCACTTCCAAAGATACTCGTCGTGCGCGCGGAGCGCGTTGTAGAGCTCTTTGAGATACCCCTCGTCCCCGTCCGTCCAGTAGTACATATTGAGGGCGTGCTGCGGGAAGCAATACCCCTGCAGCATATCATAGCGGCAGCGCAGCGCCCCGTTTTCAAAGAAGATGGCGCCCGGGAGCCTGCCGTCCGCGCGGGCGTTGCGCATGAAGATGCGCTGATTGCCGAGCGCGACGCGCGCGTCGTAGGCGGCGTAAATTTCGCCGCCCATGGGCTGCGTTTCGATCCACACCCCGCGGTACATATCCGAGCCCTCGATCATGACCTCGAACCCGCCGAAGTCGAAGATGTTCTGCCGCGCTTTTTGTACGGCGAGGTCGTAGACCTCCTGATGCGCCCTGTCTGTTGTCTGAAAGCAGACGCCCGTCTGCAAAATGCGATCGTTCATGAGACTATCCTATCACATTCCGTCCCGTCCTGCAAGGACAGAAGGGTGAAAACGCCCCTCTCCGCGCGCACTTTCAGTGTAAGGCGGATGTCCTCGGAGGAGGCTCCGACGAGGATCTCGTACACGCCGTCCGAAACGCACCACCCGTCCTCCGCCGCGGACCAATGCGCAAAGGCGCGCCGCCCGAGCGTGAAGGAGACTTTTTGCCGCCCGCCGCCCTCTACAAAGAGCTTTTCAAAGGCTTTGAGCTCCCTTGCGGGGCGGTAGACGACGGGCGCGCACGCACGCACATACACCTGCA
Source organism: uncultured Clostridia bacterium (assembly GCA_944362555.1). GTDB lineage: Bacteria > Bacillota > Clostridia > Christensenellales > Borkfalkiaceae > Gallimonas. The sequence goes on along the minus strand of CALVTL010000044.1, from coordinate 6,329 downwards.
CGACCTCCTTCCCCGCCCGTCCGGACGTATTGCACACGCTAAGCGAGAGGGAGACGCCCTCCTCCCCTGCCTCTGCCGTCAGGTTCCGATAGGCGAAGGAGGAATAGCTCAAACCATGCCCGAACGCAAAGAGGACGGGGATGTGGTGCGTCAAATAGTACCGATAGCCGACGTCGAGCCCCTCCGCATAGCGCGTGACGCCCACCGAGACGCCCTCTTCCCGCGCGGCGGGGCAGTCGGCAAGCGACAAAGGAAAGCTCTCCGAAAGCCGCCCGCAGGGATTTTTTTCACCCGAAAGGAGGCTTGCGAGCGCCTCGTCCCCGCCCGCGCCGGGGTATCCCGCAAAGAGGATGGCGGAGACTTTGTCCGCCCAGGCGCGCATATCCACCGCCGCCCCCGCGAACACCACCACGACGGTGGGCGCGACGGCAGCCGAGGCGAGGATGGCGCGCTCCTGCACGCGGGGAAGGCGGAGCGTCTCGCGGTCGGCGCTCTCGCGCTCGAACTTTTCTCCGAGCCCCACGCAGAGGACGGAGACGTCGCTCTTTGCGGCGAGCTCCGCCGCCCTGCGCGCGTCCTGATGGAAGGAATCGATGCCGTCGTAGGAGAAGGCAGGCTCGAACGCGACAGCAAAGCCGCGCTTTGCAAGCGCTGCGGGAACGCTGAATGTCTCCCCCTCCCGATTGACGGCGGCGGCGCCCGCGCCGCGCAGCATCCCCATGTCGGAGGGCTGCGCGTAGCAGCCCGCGACGGCGAGCCGCGCGCCCGCGGCAAGGGGAAGCGTGCCGTCGTTTTTCAACAGCACCATCCCCTCGGCGGCGATCTCCTGCGCGATGCGCCTGCGCTCCTCCTCCGTACGGCGGGGCGTTTTCCCCTGCCGCATCGTTTTGCAGCGGGAGATGAGCGCAAGAACGCGCTCCGCACACGCATCGATCTCTGACTCCGAAATGCTCCCCTCTTCAAAGTCCTTGCACAGTTTTTGATAATTTTCCTCGCTGAAGGGCATTTCGAGGTCGAGCCCCGCGCGGGCGGACGCCGCCCTGTCGCGCACGGCGCTCCAATCGGAGAAAATTGCGCCGTCGAAGCCGAACTCTTCGCGCAGAACGGTAAATCCCTTTTTGTATTCCGCGCCGTACGTCCCGTTGATGCGGTTATAGCTGCACATGACGGAGACGGGCTTTGCCTCGCAGGCGATCTCGAAGGGAAGATAGTAGATCTCGCGCAGGGTGCGCTCGTCCACGTCGCTCGATTGATGCAGCCTGTCGTACTCTAAATTGTTGCAGCAAAAGTGTTTGAGGCAGGCGCCCGCGCCCCCCTCCTGCAAGCCCGCAATGTACGCCTTTGCCATCTCCCCCGCAAGCAGCGGGTCCTCCGAAAAATACTCGAAGTTCCGCCCGCACAGGGGGGTGCGCTTGACGTTGACGCCCGGCGCGAGCAAGATGTCCACGTCCCGTTCAAGGCAGTCGTCCGCGAGCGCGGCGCCCATCTTGTTGGCGCAGTCCCTGTCCCAGGTGTTGGCAAGGAGCTGAATGGAGGGGTACGCCGTGGCGGGATAGGCAGTCTCCGTGCCGTCCGCGGCGCGCGCTTTGACGACGCGCAGTCCCACGGGTCCGTCCGCCACAGTGAGCTGCGGGAGCTTTCCGCCGAAGTCCTCGGTGTGCCAGAAGTCTTTGCCGCAGATGAGCCGAAGTTTTTCCTTTGCGGTGAGCCGATCAATGTCCATAGTTGTTTCCTTTGAAAAATCGGGCGTGACGAACCCCGTTTGAGCGGTTATGCGCCGTCACGCCCGACCTGTTCAGTTAGTCTGTTTTACTGCGGAAGGGTCACAACGGATTCGACTTCCTCGCCCACATAGAACATGACGTCCGCAAGCGTGCCGCGCACACCACTGTTGTTGCACCACTTGCCGATGACGAGGTTCTTATCGGAGAGCTTGCCGCCCGCCGTCTGAATGATGTTGAACGCCATATTCTCCGTGGAAGTGCCCGCGCAGATGAAGAAGTTGCCGTCGATCCTGCCGAAGCCGAAGAGGAGCGTGCCGTTCTTGTAGGCTTCCTGTCCGCCCTCCGGAAGGTCTTTCCACGGCCACCAGCCGTTCTGCCACTCGAGCCCTGCGATGCCGTCGTTGCCGTCCTTGATGCCGCCCTTCACACCCGAAGTGTCGGCATCCTGCGCCCACCAATCTTCCCACTTGTCCTTTTCCCAGGCGGCGAAGCCGAACTTGCGCTCGCCCGTGGTGGTGCCGTCCGCGTTGGTGAGCGTTCCCGTCACTCTGCCCGTGATGTAGAAGTCCTGCCCTGCGGAGACGTTCCAATTTGCCTCCTGTGTTCTGCCGTAGGAGATCTCCTCGGCATACTCCCCGGCGAACGTCATCACGCCCTTTTCGGGCACGTTCTCCGTGCGGATGCCGATGGTGAGCGTCGCCTGCGCCGTGCCGGAGTTGTACAGCCCGAGCGTGAAGCCGCCCATGGAGATGAGGTTGCTCGTCACGCGCGCCGCATCGACAAAGCGGGTGAACTCCACTTCGCCGACGGCTGCCGCAAGGAACCAGACGCTCTGCGCTCTGCCGAGAGCGATGCGCAGCGTTCCTGCCGTAAATGCCGTCTGATACTCTTCGGGCAGTTTGACGCCGCTCTGCTCGCCGCCGACGAACTGCAAGTAAACGCCGTCCGCTTTGCGATAGATGCCGCCCATCAGTTTGTTGACGGCGCCGCCCGTGTTGCCGACGTTGTCCCCTGCGCCCGTCATGGCGTACAGCCCGACGATGGCGTCGTTTTCGCTGTTCGCCTCGAACTTGGAGACGGCGGCGGTGAGCATGAAGTCGGCATTTGCCGCAACGTCGTAGTAGACCTGCGCCGCAAGGTTATCCTTGGAGAGAGTCACCGCATTTCCCTCAATGGAAACGCCTTCGACTTCTTCAAGGATGGTGCGCTCGAATGCGTACGTCTCCTGAAGCGTGCCGCCCACTTCCACCGTGTAGACGGGATAGCCGACTCCATCGATGCGCAGCGTGTACTTGCCGTTGGGGAGCTGCCCGAAGTTGACCGTGCCGTCTGCCGCGGGAGTTGCCTTGGTCTCCGCGCCCGTGCGCTCGGACACGAGATAGACGTCAATGTCCGCGACGTTGGGCTGCTGCGCAAGGAGCGCGTCCGTGACCGTCACTTTGAAGGTGACGTCCGTCTTTTGAATGGGAGCGAACGCCGCCGCGATCTCCACATCCTTCTCCGTCCACGAGGGGATGGTGACGGTCGCCGTCTCGCCGTCATAGACGAGCTTGGCGCCCGCATATTCGCTGTAATTCTTGCCGTCGAGCGTGAGCGAAGAGAACATATATCCCTCGCTCGGGGTGAGCTTGATGACGAGGTCGTCGCCCACGGGGATGCGGTCGGAGACCGTAACGGTGCCGTTTTCCGCCGTCGTGCCCGAAGCCTCGATATAGTCTACTTCATCGAAGGCGGCGACAACCACTGCCTTATTTGCGATCCATTGGGAGAAGGTGATGGTGACCTTCTCGCCCTCGAACTGCGTCTGCACGCCGCCGTATGCCGCATAGTCCTTGCCGTTGATGGTGAGCGTATCCAGACGATACCCATCATCCGGCGTGACGACGATCTTGAGTTCGCCGCCGAGCGCCACGTTCTGCGTGACGATCTCCGCCTTGCCGTGCTCGGAGGAGGTGACGGACGTCGTCACGGTCATCAGATCCTGCGGAACGTCCGAACCCGTCACGAAGGAGACGTCGAGCAGCGTGCCGCGCGTATCGGGCGCGTACTTTCCGATGGTCAGCGCGCCTGCGAGTTTGCCCATCTGCGAATCGTACCCGGGGATGACGTTGAACACCATGGCGCCGCCCTCCTTCCACGCGCAGAGGAAGAGACGGTTGTCGATCCTGCCGAAGCCGAACCAGACGTCGCCGTTTTCAAGGTCGGTGCGGGTGACGTCGATGTCCACCCACGGCCAATTTCCGTCGTTCTGGCCTGCCCACTGCAAGCCGACGTTGCCCTTGCCGTCGTCCTTGAATCCGCCGTGCGCTCCCGAGGTATCGTTCTTGGTGCCCCACCAGTTTTCCCATTTGCCTGCCTGCCAGACGGAGAAGCCCAGCCAGCGCTCACCCTCGTCCTTCTGACTCGTGTTGAGGAGCTTGCCCTCGATCCTGCCGCTGATGAAGAAGTCCTCGTTCGCGGCGACCGAATAGTTCTCGGTGTCCGTGCGCCCGATGGGCATTTCGGAATTTTCTTCCCCGTTGAAGGTGATCCTGCCGAGCTCGGGAATGTCTGTGCGGGTGAAGAGGATGTTTTTGAGCGTCACCTGCTCGGTGCCGTTGTTGTACATGTGCAGCGCGTCAATGGCATTGCGCGTAATGTCGCTCGTGAGGCTGACGAGGTTGACGAAGCGCGTCATCGTGCAGGGGACCGTTCCGTTGTCGATGCCCGCCGCGAGGAAGAACACGCCCTGGCTCCTGCCGTAGCCGATGCGCAGCGTGCCCGCGGCAAACGCCGTCTGATACTGCTCGGGAAGGGTGTAGTTCTCCCACCAGCCGTCCTTATACTGCAGGACGATTTTGCCGTCTTTGAGCTGCACGCCGCCGCGGACATGGTTGACTTCGTTGCCGTTGTCGCCCGTCTTGTCGCCCGCGCCGATGACGGCGTAGAAGCCGACCTGCGGCTCGCCGGGCGCGCTCGCAATGAGCGTGAAGGGCGAGAGGATGGTGCTGATCATGAAGTCCTCGCCGCCGCCGATGTCGCGCAGGATGACTTCGTCGCACCAGTTCGCGTTGTAGGAGATGGTGCCCTCCTGCTCCTTGGAGAGGTCGATGCTCTGATTGGTCGTTGCGATGAGGGGCGCCGTAAAGACGTACGTTCCGAGCATATCGCCGCCCACTTCCACTTCAAACGTCTCGAAGTCGCCGCCGACGGAGAGCACATAGGTGCCGCAGGGAACGCTTCCGAAGTCGACGTTGCCCTTGTTGTCCGTCGTGCCCTCGATGGTATACTCCTTCTGCCCGCGCAGACCCGTGAGCGTGACGACGGTGCCCGCCGCCGCAGGCGTGCTGTTTGCGGCGAAGTAGTCATAAAGCTCCACCTTGAAGGAGACTTCCTCCTCCGCAAGTTCGCCGAACGCCGCGTCGATGTCGGCGCGCAGGTTGCGCCACTCGGGGAAGCTGACGACGACGGTGTCCCCGTCCGCCTCGATGGAATAGCCTTCGTAGGAGTAAAGGTCGATGCCGTTGATGGTGAGGTAGCTCGTTCCGAACCCCTCTTCGGGCGTCAGACGGATCTCGAGGATGCCGCCGTACGTCGTATCCTGCGCGGTGACGGTGCCGTGCTCCGTTTCGGGCACGTTCGCCTCCACCTTCTGCAGCTCGAACACCATGTTCTTGTACAGTCCGCGGTATCCCCACGTCTCCAGCCCGGGCGCGACTGCGACGCCCGTGCCGAAGGCGTTCGTCGACCAGTCGCTCTTGCGGGAGATGACGCCATCGTCGAAGAGCATATCGTTGACCCAGAAGGTGAACATCCCGTCCTGATAGCGCACCGCGAAGGGAAGCCCGTCGTCGCTCGTCAGAAGGGCGGAATATTCTGCGGAGAGCTCCTTTTTGTACTCCCAGATCTCGTAGCCGCCCGCCGAACCGTCGCGGCTGACGCCCTGCACATAGTACTTGCCGTCCGACTGCTGATAGAGGATGCAGATGAAGTAGCTGTCCCCGTCCGCATCCGTGAAGGAATAGCCGACGCGGCGGTCGGTGACGCCCTGCGCCATAACGATGTTCGAAGAGAGGAACACGTTCGTGCCGTATGCGTTGTTGTAGGACGCGCGCACATAGTTGTTTGTCGTGAGCGAGCGGATGACGCCGTCCGTCTTGAACGCGCCGAAATCCCACTGCGAAAGGTCGCCGCGATAGCCCTCGGGGATATTTTCGTTCTTGCCGAAGGCGATGCGCTCGGTGGAGAGCGCCACGTCGCCGCCCGCCGCCGTGACGGACGCCGCAGCGTCGTAATACCCGTCCGCCTCCGCGACGAGGCGCGTTGCGAGCGCGGGCAGGGAGTAGGTGTACGGTTTGGAGGCGTCGAACGTGGCGACGAGCGTGCGGCTCATGCCGTTTTCCGCATAGAGGCTCGCCTCCCCTTCCACGCCCGTGAGCGTGACGGCGCCCGTCATCTTCGCCTCGGGGTACTTTGCGAACTTCGCCTCCACCTTCACGTCCTGCGTGGCGTCCGTGATGGTGTAGGAGACCGACCCGTCATTCTGGATGGTGAGATAGTTCTCGTTGGCGGGCACGCCGTTGACGGAGAGCGCCGTGAGGTAGTACCCTTCGGCGGGCGTGACGG
>CALVTL010000043.1 GCA_944362555.1 uncultured Clostridia bacterium | reverse complement strand
GACTTCATACAAAAGTTGCATGAATACATATATTACTGGAACAACGAGAGAATTTCTCTCAAACTAAAAGGAATGAGTCCGGTACAATACCGAACTCATCACCAAACAATTTAATTAAATTTTTGTCCAATCTTTGGGGTTCGCTTCAAAAGCGCCTCCTTTTTGCATTGCTTGTAAAAATAAAGGGAGCCGCGGGCGGCTCCCTTAAATGTGTTTTGTTCAGGCGAGGGGGACGACGTTGACGACGATCTTTGCCGTGACGCCCTCCATCAGGCGCACTTCGGCTTCAAACGCGCCCAGCGTCTTGATGTTCTCTTTAAAGGCGATCTTTTTCTTGTCCACCTCATAGCCAAGGGCTTCGAGCGCGGACGCCACCTGGAGCGTGGTCACCGAGCCGAACACCTTGCCGTTCTCACCCGCACGGATGGAGACGGTGACTTCCTTGCCGTTCAATTCCTTTGCGAGTGCTTTAAGCGCCTTTTCGTTCTCCGCCTTGTGGAAGGCGTCCGCCGTCTTGCGCTGGGAAATTTCGTTGATGCCGCTCGCCGTGGCGGGCTCTGCAAGTCCCTTCTTTAAGAGGAAATTGCGGGCATAGCCGTCCGAAACTTCAATGACGTCACCCTTTTTTCCGCTGCCTTTTACATCTGCTTTGAGTATCACTTTCATGTCCGTTCTCCTTTGAACCTTGGTTACCTCTATTTTACAGGGGATTTTGTCATTTGTCAATGGCGTTTTTGATATTTTTGCAAAATTCGCACATACTCCCCATGAAAGGAGGAAGCAACATGGCAAATATCAACAGCGGCGTCTCCTGCGGCGTGACCGATTGCAAGTACAACTGCGACGGGATGCACTGCGAGCTGACGACCATCCACGTCGGAAACACCTGCGACTGCGAACATTGCACCTGCTGCGACAGCTACTGCAAGCGATAAGGCGGAAAAAGAGGGGCGACCCTCTTTTTTTCGTGGATATTTTTCGGAAAATGCCGCAATATAAGAGTGCGGCGGGGCGGCGAGAACGTCCGTTCGCTTGAAGATAGAAGTTCTTTCGGGTGCCGTGCACGCGGAAGAACGACGGGAGGGGCATTATTGCCCCTCTCAAACCATATTTTGCACTTTTTTTTCCATGAAAAGGGCGGCAAACGGGCACACGGAGCGAGAACAGCGGCAAATGCGGCATGGAACGATGAAAATGCGCATAACAATAGAGAGATGAAAGTTCTGCGCGTTCTTCCCTTTCTTCTGACGGCGGCAATTCTGACTGCCGCCCTGCTCTTTCCCGTCCCCGAGGCAGAGACAGGCGAGGCGGAGCCGCGCATCGTACATATCTGGAACGTGGACACCTTCGAGGGCGGGAAGGGCTCACGTTCCGCCTTTCTGACGCGCGTGGCGCGGCAGTGCGAACGCCGTGCGGAGGGTGTCTTTTTTCGCGTGCAGTCGCTCACCAAGGCGAGCGCGGAGGCGGAGATGCAGCAGGGCAATTTTCCCGATCTTCTCTCCTTCGGCATCGGGCTTACCGTCGATAAGGCGCGCTGCATTCCCTTCTCCGCCGCATCCTTCGGCGTGCGCAGCGCCGTGCCGTGGTGCCGCGGAGCGTACTACCTCTTCTCCATGACGGAAGATTTTTCGGAGGAGGACCTCGTCATCTCGGACGGAGGAGAAAATCTTGCCTGCGCGGCGGCATATTTTGCGGGGCTCGAAGGGGAGGAGATGGATGCGTTGGCGGCATATCTCGCTTTTTTAGGGGGAGAATACCGCTGTCTTTTGGGAACGCAGCGGGATGTGAGCCGCTTTTCGGCGCGCGGCGTCAATGTGTATCGGCAGGAGCTCTCCGAATACTGCGACCTCTATCAGTATATCGCCGTGCTGCGTGCGGACGCGCGCGAAGAATGTGCGCTCTTTCTTGAAACGCTCTTTTCAAGCGATGTGCAGAACGCGCTTTCGGACATCGGGATGCTGCCTGCACGGGGCGCCGCGGGACGGACGCTCAACGTCTTTTGCACCGACGCGCAGCGCGCCGAGGCGGCACAGGCGGTGCGGGAGGGGGGAAACAAAAAAAATCCCGAGAAATTTTTTGAAACCATTTGAAATATGGCTCGAAATATGCTAAAATAAAGGGTGAAAAGAAAATGGAGATTTTTGCGCGCTTGCGCGGAAGGTTCCCGCTTCTTGCGCTGGAGGCGCCCTTTGCGTTCTCCCGCCATACAACCATCGGAACGGGGGGAACGTGCGCCGTTGCGGCGAGCCCCGCCTCCGAACGCTCCTGCGCAGAACTTGTGCGTTTTTTGCAGGAGGAGGGTATCCCGCACGTCTTTTTGGGCGTCGGGGCGAACGTCCTGCCGCGCGAGGGGTGGTATGAGGGCGTCGTCGTCCGTTTTTGCCGCATGAGGCGGCTGACGGCGCGCGGAATGCGCGTCTACGCGGGCGCGGGCGTGACGGGCGGCGCGCTGCTCTCCTTTTGTGAGCAGCGTGGCATCGGCGGCTTTTCCGCCTTCTCCGGCATTCCCATGAGCGTGGGCGGGGGCGTCGCCATGAACGCGGGCGTGCGCGAGCGGCACTTTTCCGACGTCGTGCGCGCCGTGCTCACCGTGCAAAGCGGCAAAATGCGCATTTTGCGTGCGGAAGAATGCCGCTTTTCGGAGAAGTCGAGCGTCTTTTTTCGGGGGCTGCCCGTGCTGGGCGCCTTCCTCGAAGGGGTCGCCTGTTCCCCGCGTGAGATCGCGCGCGAGAGCTGTTACTTCCGCACCCGCCGCCGCGTCCTTCCCAAGGGAAGGAGCATGGGCTGCGTCTTTGTAAACCCCAAGGGGGTGAGTGCGGGTGCGCTCATCGAACAGTGCGGCTTAAAGGGGATGCGCTGCGGCGGCGCCGTCGTCTCCGACGTTCATGCGAATTTTATCCTGAACGAGGGCGGCACGTCGGAGGACGTCTCCCGCCTCATCCGCCTGATCAAAGAAGAAGTGTTCAGAAGAACGGGCATTTTGCTGCGCGAGGAGATCCGCCGCATCCCGTAGCGTTCCGACAGCCATTTTCCTGCAAAAGAGAGAGCTATGAAACTTACCGCAGATTACCATACGCATACGATCTATTCGGACGGGAAGAATACCTTTCTGGAAAATTTCCGCCGTGCGAAGGAGCTGGGGCTTGCCGAGATCGGCTGCACCGAGCATGGCTTTTCGCACGTCTTTTGCGGGTTGAAGCGAAAAGAGCTGGAACAATACATCGCCGAGCTGCGCGCCGCCGAACGGGAGACGGGGATGCGCGCGCTGTTGGGGCTGGAGAGCAACATCCGCGGCGAATCGGGGCTGTGCGATCTCACGGAACGCGACTTTGCGCAGTTTGAGCTGTTCGTCGTCGGCATCCACGTCTTTGTCTACTACGAAAAGCTGTTCGACAGCCGCCTGGGGCTGGGGAGCTATGCGCGCTACGGTCTGCACATCAAGCCCTCCAAGAGCCTCGTGCGGCAGACGACCAACGCCTTCGTCCATGCCGTGCAGAAAAATCCCATCGACATCATCTCCCATCTCAATTACGGCTGCTTTGCCGACCCCGTGGAGGTGGCGAAGTGCTGCCGCGACTATGGGACGTATCTTGAGATCAGCTCCAAGAAGGAGCACCTCACCGACGAGGAACTCGCCCGCGTAGCGGATACGGGAGTGCGGTTCGTCATCAATTCGGACGCCCACGCCATCGACCGCATCGGCGACGTCGCGCGCGCGGAGGAGCAGGTGCGGAGGGTGGGCATCCCTTTGGAGCGCATCGACAACATCGACGGGAGAATGCCTTCCTTCCGCCTCGCCGCATGGCGGAAAGTTCATCTTTGAGGGACGAGCCTTGACGAATTTTACCAACGACATCCGGCGCGATCTGCTCGCGCATATCCCAAAAACCCGTGCGGGTGCGGCTTCCGCGCTCGCCGCGCTGCTCGCGACGGGCGCCGCACGCGCAGGCGACGGGTTTGAGATGGTGAGCGAAAACGAGCGCGTCGCCGAATATTTCATGCGGCTCGCGGAGTATTTCGACGCCCGCCCCGAGGTGCGCGAAGCGACGCGCGACCCCAAGCGCAAGCGGGACAGGCTGGTTATTTTCTGCGGCGGAGAGGGGGCGCGGCGCATCCTCTTTGAAACGGCGCGCGTGCACGGCAGGCTCTTGGAGAGCGACGAAGCGGCGCTTTCCTACCTTCGTGCCGCGCTCATCGGCGGGGGGAGCTGCACCCTTCCGCACGGCGGCGCCGCAACGGGGTATCACCTTGAATGTGTGTTCTTCACGCCCGAGCGGGCGGAGGAGTTCTGTTCGCTGCTCGCGCGGTTCGAACTGTTCGGCAAAGTCGTCCGCCGCGGGGAGACCTACGTCGCCTATATCAAGAGCCGCGAGGCGATCTCGGATGTCCTGTCCGTGCTCGGCGCGGAGGGCGCGCTCAAAAAGTTCAACGCCGTGTCCGCCGCGCGCGAACAGAGCAACAACGAAAACCGCATCCAGAACTGCATGGCGGGCAATGCCGACAAGGCAGCCATCGCCTCCGCCGCGCAGACGCTCGCACTGCAAAAACTGCGCGACGGGGGAGAACTCAACGACCTCCCGCGCCCCCTGCGCGAGGCGGCGCAGGCGCGCCTTTCTCATCCCACGCTCTCGCTGTCCGAACTTGCCGCGCTTCTGGGCGTCAGCAAGAGCGGACTCAACCACAGAATGCGCAAACTCATGCAAATTTACGGAGAAAAATACCAATGACGGACTTTGTTCATCTTCATCTGCATACCGAATACAGCCTTCTGGACGGCGCGGTGAAAGTGGACGACCTCGTCCGTCACTGCAAGGAAAACAACATCAACGCCGTCGCCGTCACCGACCACGGCAATATGTACGCCTCGCTGAAGTTCGCCGAGAAGTGCAAGAAAAATAAGATAAAGGCGATCGTCGGGTGCGAGTTTTATGTGGTGGACGACTACCGCGAACATATCGACCAGAAGGCGGATCACCTCATCCTTCTCGCCAAAAACAAGGCGGGCTACGTCAACCTCGTTCAGCTCGATTCGCTCGCCTTCGTGGACGGCTACTACTACCGCCCGCGCATCGACTACACCGTGCTGAAGGAGCATACGGAGGGCGTCATCTGCCTCTCCGCCTGCCTTGCGGGGCGCATCCCGCGCCTTCTCATGGCGGGGGAGTATGAAAAGGCGAAGGCGTTCGCCCTCGAGATGAAGGGGGCGTTCGGCGAGGATTTTTATATCGAGATCCAGGACCACGGCATCCCCGAGCAAAAGCAGATCCTGCCCCTTCTCGTGCGGCTCGCGCGCGAGACGGACATCGGGCTCGTCGCCACCAACGACGTGCACTATCTGCACAAAGAGGATTGGGAGATGCAGGACGTTCTGATGTGCATCCAGACCAAGCGCACGCTGGACGATCCCTCGCGCATGAAGATGCAGACGCACGAATTCTACATGAAATCGGGCGACGAGATGGCGGCGCTCTTTCCCAACCTGCCCGAAGCCATCTCCAACACGCGCGTCATCGCCGACAAAGTTTCGGACACCGACACGCCCTTCAACCTCAAGGAGGACGGCTCGCCCATCTACGATAAGTCGCTCATCCCGCTCTATACGGCGGACGACGGCACGCCTTCCCCCGAATTTTTGCGCAGGCTGACGATGGAGGGGCTCCCCAAGCGCTACGACCCCGTCACGGACGAGATCATGCAGCGGGCGGAGTACGAACTCGGCATCATTATCAAGATGGGGTTTGCCGACTACTTCCTCATCGTGTGGGACTATATCAACTGGTCGCGCCTGCACGGCATCCCCGTCGGCCCCGGGCGCGGCTCGGGCGTGGGGAGCATCGTCGCCTACGCCATCGGCATCACCAACGTCGACCCGCTGCGCTACGACCTTCTCTTCGAGCGTTTCCTCAACCCCGACCGCGTCTCTATGCCCGACTTCGACGTCGACTTCTGCACGGAGCGCAGGGTGGAGACCATCGAATATGTGCGCCGCCGCTATCATCCCGAGAACGTGGCGCAGATCGTCACCTTCGGTACGCTCGCCTCGCGCGCCGTCATTAAGGACGTGGGGCGCGTGATGAGCGTTCCCTATTCGGATACCGACCGCGTCACCAAGCTCATGGATGGCAAATCCACCATCCGCGAGCTGCTGGGGCTCAACATCGAGAGCTGCCGCAAAAAGGTGGCGGAGACGGAGAACGACCCCGACAAGCACGACGAAGCCGTCAAAAAGCTCGCCGATCAGGAGAGCAAGCGCAACCCGGAGTTCATCGACATCTATGAGTCGGACGAGACGTTGAAGCGCGTCATCGACATGGGGCTGAAGCTCGAGGGGATGCCGCGCAACACCTCCATGCACGCGGCGGGCGTCGTCATCTGCCGCAAGAAGATCGCCGACAACGTGCCGCTCTCCCGGAACGGGGAAGACATCACCACCCAATTCGACATGAAAGAGGTGGAGTCCATCGGGATGCTCAAGATGGACTTCCTGGCGCTCACCACCCTCACCGACATCAAAAAGACGCTCGACTACATCAAAGAGGACACGGGCAAAGACATCACGTTCGGGCAGGAGTGCAACGACGCGGGTGCCTATCAGCTCATCTCGGAGGGGGACACGGACGCCGTGTTCCAGCTCGAACAAGGGGGGATGAAGCGCTTCATGAAGCAGCTCCAGCCCACCTGCCTCGAGGACCTCATCGCGGGCATCTCGCTCTACCGCCCGGGACCGATGGATTTCATCCCCGATTACCTCAAAAACCGCGCCGCGCCCGAGAAGATCACCTACTTAACGCCCCTTTTGAAGCCCATCCTGGAAAAGACGTACGGCGTCATCATCTATCAGGAACAGGTCATGCAGATCTTCCAGAACCTTGCGGGGTACTCTCTGGGACAGGCTGACCTCGTGCGCCGCGCCATGGCAAAGAAGCACCGCTCCGAGCTGATGGCACAGAAGGACAAGTTCATCTACGGCGACCTCGACAAAGGGGGGAACATCGCGGGCTGCGCCTCGCGCGGCATCCCGCCCGGGGTGAGCGCCGAGCTCTTCGCGCAGATGGAGAGTTTCGCCTCCTACGCCTTCAACAAGTCGCACGCGGCGGCGTATGCCGTCGTCACCTATCAGACGGCGTTCCTCAAAAAGTACTATCCCAAGGAGTTCCTTGCGGGCGTTCTCAATAACCGCATCGACAAGATCGACGAGATCGCCAAATACGTCGTCTACATGAAGGAGAAGAACATCGCCGTTTACCCGCCCGACGTCAACAAGTCGCGCGCCTATTTCTCCGTGCAGGGGGACGGGCTGCGCTTCGGGCTGTGCGCGCTGCGCGGCGTGGGCGTCGCGGCGATGGAGAAGGTCATCGAGGAACGCGAGGCGCACGGCGCGTTCAAGGACTTCCCCGACTTCATCATGCGCTGCGTCGGGTTCGTCAACAAAAAGATGGTGGAGAGCCTCATCTACGGCGGAGCGTTCGATTCGATGGGGCAAAAGCGCGCGCAGTATCACGCGGTCTATGAGGAGCTCATGCGCCGTCTTGCCGCCATCGACAAGCAGAAGTCGAGCGCGCAGATGTCCCTCTTCGGCGACATCATCGAGGAAAAGCCGCCCGAGGTGAAGTACCCCGACATCCCCGAATGGAACACTTCCGAGCTTTTGTCCAACGAGAAATCGGTGCTCGGCGTCTATGTCAGCGGGCATCCGTTCGGCGCTTACTCCGCCTATTTCACCGACTGCAATTTCAACACGGGGATGCTCGCCGACTTCGAGGAGGACGAGGAGACGGGGGACAGGACGTACCAGCAGTTCAAGACGGGCGATGCGGTGACGATGGGGGGCATCGTCTCCGCCGTGCGCAAGATCAACACGCGGGGCGGCACCATTATGGCGTTCGTTACGGTGGAGGACTTGTTCGGCAGCATCGAATGCGTCGCGTTCCCGCGCGTATATGAGAAGATCAAGCCCTATCTGCGGCACGACGGCGTGGTGCGCCTTTCGGGTAAGATCGATACGCCCGCCGAAAAACTTCCCTGCATCATTTTGGACAAACTCACCGAATTTGTTCCGCCCGAGGAGGGCGCCGCAGCGGTGCAGGAGGAGGAAAAACCCGCGCAGGACAGGGTTTTGTGGCTGGACGCGCGGGCGCTCTCCGAGGAAGATTTTGCAGAGCTTTTAGACACCGTCTCCTCCTACGAGGGGGACGTGCGCACCAAGATCCTGCACGGCGGAAAGCGCTACGAATTTGCCGTGCACCTCTCGCGCGCGTTCGAGGCGGAGGTGCGCAGCTTCCTGCCCGCCGCGTGCGTCAAGCTCGTCTGATCACTTTGTGAAAAAAATTCGCGCGCGACAATTTTTTGAAAAATCCCCTGCAAATGAGTTTTCATTTTGCAAAATTTCTGCTATACTGTTACGCGGATAAGCTGCGGGGTAAAAACTCCGCCGCGAATGATGAGAAAAAGTATGGTTTTTTAGGAGGCTTAAGATGAAGCGGATCGGTTTACTTACGAGCGGCGGCGACGCACCCGGCATGAATGCCGCCATCCGTGCGGTCGTCAGAACAGCCATCTATTTCGGGATGGAAGTGTACGGCATCGAACGCGGATATGCAGGACTCATCGAGGACAAGATGATGCCCATGGAGATGCGCTCGGTATCCGACATCGTCCAGAGGGGAGGCACCAAGCTGCGCACGGCGCGCTGCCTGGAAATGCTCACCGTGGACGGACAAAAACAGGCGGTCGCAACGCTTGAGCGGCGCGGCATCGAGGGGCTCGTCGTCATCGGCGGCGACGGATCTTTCCGCGGGGCAAAGTGCCTCACGGAGGACTACGGCATTCCCACCATCGGCATCCCGGGCACCATCGACAACGACCTTGAATACACCGATTACACGCTGGGCTTCGACACGGCTGTCAACACCTGCCTTGAGATCATCAACAAGCTGCGCGACACGATGAACTCGCACGAGCGCATCTCGGTGGTGGAGGTCATGGGCAGACACTGCGGCGACATCGCGCTGTACGCGGGCATCGCCTCGGGCGCGGAGATCATCGTCGTCCCCGAGATCTCCTACAACATGGACGACATCGTCATGCGCATCAACCGTTCGCGTGCGAACGGCAAGCACTCCAACATCATCATCGTCGCCGAAGGGGTGACGAGCGCCGAAAAATTCGCGCGGGAACTCCAGGAAGTCACCACCTATTCCGTGCGCTCCTCCTGCATCGGGCACGTTCAGCGGGGCGGCTCGCCCTCCATGGCGGACAGAATGCTCGCGGCGCAGTTCGGCAACAAGGCGGTGCGCCTCTTAAAAGACGGCATCGGCAACCGCGTCGTCGGCATCCGCAAGAACGAGATCATCGATATGGACATCATCGAGGCAGTATCCATGAAGAAGAAGTTCAACTATGAACTGTACGAGACGCTGCAGATGATCTCCATGTAAGCGGCGTTTTTCCTTCGTTTTATGCGGCGCGTCTGCCGCTCGCCCGAAAAAAGAGCGCTTTTTTTGCAAAATTTTTTCCTGCTTGCTCTTGAAATTTCCTGGAAAGCATAATATAATAACATTGCGCCGAGAAATAAGGCGCGGGGAAGGACCCCTTCCTTCGGGGAAGATGTACAGGAGGATTTTGTAATATGATCTTAACGGTCTGCATGAGCCCGAGCGTGGACGTCACCATCGAACTCGATCAGCTCAACGTGGGGAAGGTCAACGTCGTCAAAAGCAAGACGCTCTCCTTCACGGGAAAGGCGCTCAACGTCGCCATCGGCGTCGCAAGGCTGGGCGGCGAGGCATACGCGACGGGCTTTATGTACAACGAGAACGGCGCCATGTTTGAACGCGCGCTCGATAAAGAGGGCGTTCCCTTCGCCTTCGTCTGGAACAGCGGGCGCGTGCGCGAGAACTATAAGTGCATCGACAAGCGCTCTATGCTCACCGAGATCAACGACGTGGGCGGGCAGGTCGCAAGCGAAAAGCTCGGCGAACTGCTGCACATGATCCGCAGCTTTTCGCAGCGCTCGGACGTCACCGTCATCTCGGGCGGACTGCCGAGGGGAGTGGATACGGCGTATTACCGCGAACTCTTCCGCGCCGTCGATTCGCATTCCCTGCGCATCGCCGACACCGAGGGCGCCAAGCTGTTTGCCGCGCTCGAGGCGGGCGTCGATCTTGTCAAGCCCAACCTCGAAGAATTGCAGGAGACGCTCGGCAGGGAGTTCAAGGATAAGGAAGATATGCTCGCGGGCTGCCGCGAACTGCTCGACAGGGGCGCGAAGGTCGTGCTGCTCTCCCTCGGGAAGGACGGCGCGGTCATCACGGACGGCTCCAAAAATTATTTTTGCAGGAGCATCAACGTCGCCGTCAATTCGACGGTGGGTGCGGGCGACGGCATGGTCGCCGCCGCAGCCACCATGCTGCAGAAGGGCGCCGATCTTCCCGACATCCTGCGCGCGGGCGTCGCGGCGGGCACGGCGACGGTCACCACCTTCGACACCATCTCCTTCACCAAGTCGAAATACGAGGAGATCTTTGAAAGCCTCACCGTCACCGAGATTTAAAAGGTTGCGTTTCACCGGCTTGCCGGCGGCATTTCCTACGTGAAAAAACTGCGTCTTTTGTTTCACGACGGCATTCGGCACATTTCGGCACAACCACAAGATATTGTGTCCGAGAAAAAATAATTTTACAAAATATTGGGCTATCCCCTTGACAAATCACAAGATATGGTGTATGATAGAAGCGTTCCCTCAAATGGGGGGACGCTTTTTTCCCGCAAAGGGCGGACAGGGAGAGTATCATGAAGATCATCAAAAGAAACGGTGCGGAAGTTGCCTTCGACGTCAGCAAGATCGAGAACGCCATCCGCAAGGCGAACGAAGAAGTGAGTGAGGATAACCGTCTCACGGAGGAGCAGATCGCGCTCATCTGCAAGAAGGTCACGGCGCTCTCGGGCGACCTCAACCGCGCGGTCAATGTCGAGGAGATCCAGGACTTCGTCGAGAACCAGATCATGGATCAGAAGGCGTTCGCCGTCGCCCGCAAATACATCACCTACCGCTATACCCGCGCGCTCGTCCGCAAGGCGAATACGACGGACGCGCAGATCCTCACGCTCATCGAGTGCAACAACGAGGAAGTCAAGCAGGAAAATTCCAACAAAAATCCCACGGTCAACTCCGTGCAGCGCGACTACATGGCGGGCGAAGTCTCCAAAGACCTCACGCGCCGCATCCTGCTGCCGCGCGAGATCGTCGAGGCGCACGACGAGGGGCTCATCCACTTCCACGACGCCGACTATTTCGCCCAGCATATGCACAACTGCGACCTCGTCAACCTCGAGGATATGCTGCA
>CALVTL010000042.1 GCA_944362555.1 uncultured Clostridia bacterium | reverse complement strand
ACGCCGCAATACCCTTGCCGACCACGTTCTTCTTGTCAGCTTCCTTGAGCGCCTTGGGATCAAACTGCGGGTGAAGAAGCATGTCGAGCGACTTTGCATCGATCTGCATGAGCGCTTCCTGCTCGGAGATCATGCCCTCGTCGATGAGGTCGCATGCGATCTTGATCGCGGCAGCAGCCGTACGCTTGCCGTTACGCGTCTGGAGCATATAGAGCTTCTCGTTCTCGACGGTGAACTCCATATCCTGCATATCGCGGTAGTGATTTTCAAGGATCTTGCAGACTTCCTGGAACTGCTCGTACACCTTGGGGAACACGCGCGCCATCTCTGCGATGGGCATGGGCGTACGCACGCCCGCGACGACGTCCTCGCCCTGTGCGTTGGTGAGGAACTCGCCCATGAGGCCCTTTTCGCCCGTGGCGGGATTGCGGGTGAACGCAACGCCCGTGCCGCAGTTGTCGCCCATGTTGCCGAACGCCATCATCTGCACGTTGACCGCCGTGCCCCAGCTGTAGGGGATGTCGTGGTCCATACGGTAGATGTTCGCGCGGGGGTTGTCCCACGAACGGAACACCGCCTTGATCGCCTCAAAGAGCTGTTCCTTGGGGTCGGAGGGGAAGTCCTTGCCAAGCTGCTTCTTGTACTCCGCCTTGAACTGGTTGGCGAGCTCCTTCAAGTCCTCCGCCGTGAGTTCGACGTCCTGCGTGACGCCCTTCTTCTCCTTCATCTCGTCGATGAGCTTTTCGAAGTACTTCTTGCCCACTTCCATGACGACGTCGGAGAACATCTGGATGAATCTTCTGTAGCAGTCATACGCCCAGCGGGGGTTGCCCGACTTCTTGGCAAGCGTCTCCACGACTTCCTCGTTAAGGCCGAGGTTGAGGATCGTGTCCATCATGCCGGGCATGGACGCGCGCGCACCCGAACGGACGGAGACGAGGAGCGGGTTCTCCTTATCGCCGAACTTCTTGCCGCAGATCTTTTCCATCTTGTCGATGTACTCCATGATCTCCGCCTGGATCCCGGGGTTGATCTGACGACCGTCCTCATAGTACTGCGTGCAGGCTTCCGTCGAGATCGTGAAGCCCTGGGGCACGGGGAGGCCGATGTTCGTCATCTCTGCAAGGTTTGCGCCCTTGCCGCCGAGAAGCTCGCGCATCTTCGCATTACCTTCGGTAAAAAGGTAACAATACTTTTTAGCCATGAATACCATTCCTCCTGATTGATTTCATCATTGCTGCACACTATTGTACAACATTCGGCGGCAAATTTCAAGCCTTTCGGGAAAATTTTTATGAAAAAGCAAAAGATTTTGTCGTCCGAAGGGAAAAAGCGCGCCCGCGCGTTTGTTTTGCGCGCGGACGCGCATACTCTTTGTGATGAAGACTTTGCTGTGCGACTGCGTCCTCCCCCTTTCGGGCGGAACGAAATTCTGCGTGGAGGGAGAGCGGTTCGTCCCCGCCCTGCCCCCCTTTGACGAGGTGCGGCGCCTGGACGGCGCGTGCGTGCTGCCCGCCTTCCCCGACGCCCACTCCCATCTCCTTGCCTATGCGCTCTCCCTGCTGCAGCCCGACGGCAGCGCGCTCCTTTCCGCGGAGGAGTTCGTCGCCGCAGCCGAGGCGTTTGCCGCGCGCCGCGGGCTTCCCCCGCACGCGCCCGTCACCATAAAGAACGCGCGCGTCCTGCCCGAGGGCGTGCCCTTTGAAGGGCACCCCCGCCCGCTGCACGTTCAGGCGCGCTCGGGGCACGCGGGCGCCTTCAACGCCGCCGCCCGCGCCCTGCTCGGCGGAGGCTGCGCCGCGCGCATGGAGGAGCGCGCCTATCTTGCCGCCGTGCAGCGGCTGCCCATGCCCGAAGAAGGCGACGTGCTGCGCGCCTTTTGTGAGGCGCAGGACGACTACCTCGCCCACGGCATGACGGTGGCGCAGGAGGGCATTCTGCAGCCCGCCATGTTCCCCCTCTATGAGATGCTGCTGCGCGAGGACGCCGTCCGCCTCGACGTGGCGGCATACACCGCGCCCGACGATTTTGCGGCCGCGCGGGCGCGCTTTGCGGGCGCAGAGCACCTGAAGATATGCGGGATGAAGCTCTTTCTGGACGGCTCCCCGCAGCAGCGGACGGCGTTTCTGCGTGCGCCCTATACGGGCGGCGGGAACGGAGCGCCCCTCATGACAAAGGAGGAGGTGCTCGCCGCCTGCCGCGCCGCGGCGAAGGAGGGCGCGCAGCTCCTTGCCCACTGCAACGGGGACGGCGCCGCGGCGATCTTCCTCTCCGCCCTCGCCCGCATGGAGGAAAGGGAGCGGCGCGCCATCCGTCCCGTGCTTGTGCACGGGCAGATCCTGGGGTACGATCAGCTGCGCGAATGCAGGCGGCTGGGCGTCGTACCCTCCTTCTTCCCCGCGCACGTCCTGTATTGGGGGGAGGAGCATCTGAAAAATCTGGGCGAAAAGCGGGCGAGGCGCATCTCCCCCGCGGGGAGCGCGCTCGCGCTCGGCATCCCCTTTACGCTGCACCAGGACGCGCCCGTCTGCCCGCCCGACCCCCTGGAGGCGGCGCGGTGCGCCGTTTTGCGCACAACGTCTGCAGGAAATGTGTTCCGCGAGGAGGCGATCGGTGCGCGGGACGCCCTGCGCGCCCTCACCGAATACGCCGCCGCGCAGTACGGCTTCTCCCGCCTCGGGCGCATCTCCGCGGGATATTACGCCGACTTCGTCATTTTGGAGGGCGATCCGCTGCGCGACATTGCCTCCGCCCGCGTGAAGGAGACCTATCTGCGCGGGAAGCGCTGCTATCCCGCTCATCCGTCTTTCCGAACCGAGACGAAGGCGAGCGTGAGGAATCCCCCCGCCCCCGTTACTTGCAGGGAGACCCCTCACATTCGTTCGGGATGACGGAAAAAACACCACGGGTCTCATGCCTTCCCCCTCGGGGGTGAGCCGTGCGTTATGCGCATCACCACGGCGTGGTGTGCGCGCGCGGCGAACTGAGGTTTTTGCCATCGTGGGCAAAAACCGTGACCGCCGGCGGCGTCGCTCCTTGCGCCGCCGAGACCGTGGCAGGCGATTGAAAAGAGCAGACGAAAGGGTTGTCATGCACGCGCGACACCGACCTTTACAACCCTCCCGCCTCGCTCCGCTCGGCACCCTCCCTTGCACAGGGAGGGCAAGGATAGAGATAGCTCGCTCCGCTCGGCACCTTCCCGAATAGAGTTCCCGCAAAAAGACGCAACCCCGCAGCCTCGCCAGAAGATTTTCTCCGAAAAGATTTTTGAGAAACCGCCGCGCGCCGTCCAAAAAGGACGGCGCGCGGCGGGGATGGCGGGGGGATGTGTTGCGCCAACGTGTCAGGACGCGCGTCGGACGGCGAGGCTGCAGCTCCTGCGCAGGCGGCGCAGATGGGCGCGCGTGCGGCGGGGCGGGAGCGCCTGCTGTTTCCCGAGGCGGCGCATACACACAAGGTATGTGGCGACGAGGAAGGCGACGGCGGCGACCCACGCGGCGGCGTTGGAGGTGCAGATGCCCGAAAATCCCCACAACCTGACAAAGAAGAGGGAGGCAACGATGCGCCCCGCAAGCTCCGTCACGCCCGCAAAGGTGGTGACGGCGCTCTTGCCGATGCCCTGCAGCGTGTTGCGGTAGACGTAAATTGCGCCCAGAAAGAGATAGAACGACCACTGCCATAAAAGATACTGCGCGCCGTAGCCGAGCACTTCCTCATAGTGCGCGGCGATGCCCGCGCTCAGATCGGTATTGAGAAAGAGCTGCATGAGGGGGCGGCACAGCACGACGTTGAACAGGGCGGCGATGGCGACGCCCGCGGCGGTATACACCATCCCCACGAACACGCCCTTTTTGATGCGGCCGTATTCGCCCGCGCCGTAATTCTGCCCCGCATACGTCGCCATGGCGGTGCCGAGCGCCGCAAACGTCTGCGTGGCGATGCCGTCGATTTTGGAGGCGGCGGTGTACGCCGTCACCACGCCGGGAAGGGTCGCGTCCAGCCCGTTGAGCGCCGTCTGCTGCACCATGCAGCCGATGGCGGTGATGGAGAATTGCAGCGCCATGGGAAGCCCCTGCGCGAGGTGCACGCCCGCAAGGCGTGCGTCCCACCGAAAGTCCGCCCTGCGGGGGCGCAGAAGGGGGTAGCGCTTTAAGGCGACGGCAAGGCAGAGCGCGCCCGAGACGAGCTGCGAGAGCACGGTGGCGACCGCCGCGCCCGTATAATACATTCTGAACGCGAGGATGAACAAGAAGTCCAGCCCGACGTTGAGGGCGGCAGAGAAGATGAGAAAATATAGGGGCGTGCGGGAATCCCCCACCGCGCGCAGAAGTCCCGCGACGATGTTGTAAAAGACGGTGGCGGGGATGCCGCAGAAGATGATGAGCAGATACCAATAGGCGTATTCAAAGTACGCCTCGGGCGTGTCCATGAGCCGCAGCAGCGCGCCCGTCAGGGGCGCTGCGACCGCCGTGACGACAACGGCGATGAGGATGCTCAACAGATAGCTCATGCCCGCCGAACGGCGCACGCCCTCCTCGTCCCCCGCGCCGAACGCCTGCGCGGTCTTGACGGAAAAGCCCGCCGTGAGCCCGTTCATGGAGCCGATGACGAGGAAGGTGATGGAGCCCGTGAGCCCCACGCCCGTGAACGCCTCGGGTCCCACCGTGTTGCCCACGATGATGGTGTCCGCCATGTTATAGAGCTGCTGAAAGACGCAGCCGATAAAGACGGGGAGCGCAAAAAATAAGATAAGTTTGAAGGGATTTCCGTGCGTTAAGTCCTTCATCCCTTTCGCCGACTGCATCATGATGCCTCCGCGCAGAGCGCGCCGAATATTTCATATTTTTCCCGCCCGATATTATATAAAACCCTGTAAAAAAAGCAAGCGTTTTGCAGCCGTATTTTTACAGTTTTTTCAAAAAAATTTACCGTTTGAAAACGGACGGCGGGAAGGGGGTTGACATTTTTTTCTCCGCGTGGTACAATAGGCAAAATCAACCAAAATTTAAGAGGTGTCAATATGATCGAATACTCCATGAAAGCGCTCACTGCGGATGAGCTGTCCTTTAAGGTGAACCCCATCAAGGCAACCCCCGACACGCGGTTCGAGATAAAGCCGCTCTTCTCCCGCCAGGTGCGCCACGCGAACGAAAATCCCAAGATCAACATCGTCATTTTAGAGTGCAAGATCGAGAGCACGGAGGAATCCCCCAAGCCCTTCAACCTTCTGGCGCGCTTTGTGGGCGTGTTCGAAGTGAACAACATGGAGACGGACGAGGACAGGCGCTTTTTTGCCATCAACGCGACGGAGACCATGTTCCCCTACCTGCGCGCGGCGGTGTCCAACCTGACGGCGGACGCGCTCATCAATCCCCTGACGCTCCCCGTCGTGCCCGGCTCCACCATCTTCCCCGAAGACAGGGGCGGCACGCAGTACACCCTCAACCTCGACCCCAAGGTCGTCAACTGAACGAAAGACGGCTTTGCCCGATCTCTAAACGATACGCCGCACCCTTTGCGGCGTTCCGAAATTACCGCGCCCGCGCAGAGTTTCTGCGCGGGCGCGGCTTTTTTCCCGCAACAATGCTGCGCCTTTTTGCGGGATTGCTGCAAGGAAGCCCTTTGCTTCTGTCATTCCGAACGCGGAACGGAGCGGAGCGGAGGAATCCCCCGGCTCTATGTCCCTTGCGAGGGGATCCCTCGTCGGTCGTTCCTCCCTCCTCGGGATGACACGAAAATAGGCGGGATGACATGAAAAACGAGTGGGTTGACAGAAAAGACAGGCGGGATGACGGAATAAACGGGCATGGACGCTCTCACGCCAACGGAACGGACTGCAAAAAGGCTGCCACCGCGCCCCACTTTTCGGCGCGGTCCTGCGCCTCATTCAGAAATTCGTGGCGGGAATTTTTCAGGAGCACGCACTGCACGTTCTGCATCTTTGCGCGCTGCGTATAGAACGAAAAGAGCTTTTTGACCCCCTTCCCCATGTCGCCGACGGGGTCGCATTCGCCCGAAATGAGCAGGACGGGCAGCGTTTTTTGCAGCCCCGCAATATATTTTTTGGTATACAGCCGCCGCAGCCCGCGGAAGAAGTCGCGGTAAAAGCGGAAGGAGCAGGTAAACCCGCACAGCGCGTCCGCGTGATACGCCGCGTTGTTTTCTGCGTCCGCCGAGAGCCACTCTCCGTCCTCGAACTGCTTGGAATACGCGCCGAACGTGAGCTTTTCGAGGAGTTTTGCGGGCTTTTTCTCCCCGCAGAAGGCGCAGCCGAGCGCCGCCACCGCGCTGCCCAGATACACTTCCGCATCCTTTTTATAGTTGCTCCCCGCGATGACCGCGCCTGCGATCTGATGAGCGTATTTCCCGAGATAGCTCTGCACCACAAACGAGCCGTACGAAAAGCCGAAGAGAATGACGGGGACGCCGTAGCGCGCCGAGAGCATCTGCGTGATGGAGGCTTCGTCCCGCACCGTGTCCGCGAACATATCCCCCGCGCACCAGCCGAGCGTTTTTCTGTCCGTCTCCCCGTGTCCGCGGTGGTCGTCCGCCGCCACCGTGAACCCGAGTGTGTTGAGATAGGCGGCAAACTCCGCATACCGCCCCGCGTGTTCCGTCATGCCGTGCACGATCTGCACCACGGCGCGCGGCGCGGGCGTCTCCCACACATACAGCGCGAGCTTTTTATTGTCAAAACTTTCAAAAATCTCCATCTCTTTCTCCTTTTTCCCATGCGGGCATCTTCGGGAAGAGTATACCTTATTTTGCTCGAATTGTCAAGCCCTTTATTTTCCAGAACTGCCAGAAAGCTCCCTGCTTCAAATTCTTGCCCGCAGGCGGGGACGTCTGCTACAATCATGGCGCAAAAAAACAACGGGAGAATTGCCATGAAAAAGAGATGTTTGAGTTTGCTGCTCGCCTGCGTGCTGGCGGCAGCCCCCCTGATGGCGGCGTGCTCCAAAGCCACCCCGCCCGACGCAGAACTTCCCCCCGAGGACGTTCTGCCCGACGTGCCCGAAGTTCCGGAAACGCCCGCTCCCCCCGCGGACGATGGTGCGCCCGACGCGCCCGAAGTTCCCCCTGAAAACGGGGAGGACGCGGAGGAGGACGTACCCGCCATAAAAAAACAGGCGCAATATATCCTCTCCCGCGCGAACGGGCTGAACGTGCGCACGGGCGCGGGGACGAAGTACGCCTCTTTGGGGCAGGTGAACGCGGGCGATATGCTGCACTTTGCGGGGCGGCAGGGAAATTGGTTTGAAACGCGCTACCGCGGCAAGACGGCGTATGTGAGTGCCGATCCCACGTATACGTCCGCAGCTTTTCTGGACCGCGCCGACGATGCCGTAGAGGCGGTCATCGCGGAAGGGCTGAACCTTTTGGGTGTGCCCTATGTGTACGGCGCCGTGCGTCTGCACGACGGGAAGGGAAATTTCCTCAAAAATTTTACGACGAACGCCTTCGACTGTTCCTCCCTCATGCAGTATATCTTCTACCGCGGCGCAGGCGTCCTGCTCGACGTGACGACGCGCACGCAGGTGAAGCAGGGCGTTCCCGTGGCGTGGGCGGACATTGCGCGCGGCGACCTGCTCTTTTACACCAACGCGCAGCGGTACAATAAAACGGGCGTGGAGCGCATCGGGCACGTCGCGCTCTACCTCGGCGACAACTATATCCTGCACACGGCGAGCGACTATGCCGTCATCGAGCAGATGTCGGCGACGCGGCGGAACTATTTTGTGACGGCGCGGCGCGTTTTGTGAGGTTGACAAATGCGGGCGGGCGTGATATCATACCAATATGCTGACCGATATCCACACGCACAGCGCCTTCTCCGCCGACGGAGAGACGGCGCTTGCGGAGATGCTCGCCCGCGCCCGTTCTCTGGGCGTCGCGTATTACGGCGTTTCCGAACACTTCGACTATGACTATCTTGCGGAGGGCATCCTTGCGGAGGGAAAGCCCGTTCCCATGGTGGACGCGTCCGCCTATTTTGCGGAGGCGCGCCGCCTTCAGGCGCAGTACGCGCAGTCCATGCGCGTGCTCGTGGGCGGGGAGTTCGGCTTCTCCCCCCATCCCGACGCACAGCGGCTCTATGCGGACACCGTCGCGCGTTTTCACCCCGATTTTGTGGTGAACAGCACCCATTCGGTGGACGGAAAGGACGTCTGGTTCGGCGAATATTTTACGGGAAAGGAACAGCGCGAGGCGTACCGCCGCTACCTTGTGCGGGTGCGCGAGAGCCTGGACGCGCCCTATCCCTACGACATCGTGGGGCACCTCGGCTATGTCGCGCGCAATGCGCCCTACGCGGACAAGGCGCTGCGCTGCGCCGACTTTTCCGACCTCATCGACGACATTTTATCCACCGTCATCGCGCGGGGGAAGATCCTCGAGGTCAACTCCTCGGCGCGCGGCGCGGGCGACTTTCTGCCCGCGCGGGACATCCTTGAACGGTACTTTGTGCTGGGCGGAAGGATGGTCTCCTTTGCCTCGGACGCCCACCGCGCCGACCGCATCCTCTGCGGACGAGAGAACGTTGTGCGCGTTCTTCGGGAGATCGGCTTTGCGGGCGTCACCGTCCCCGACTGCGGCGTCTACCGCCTTGTTCCATTTGAATAAAAGGAAGAGTTGCCGTGCGCACACCACACCGTGGTGATGCGCATCATGCGCGGCGCCCCCCCCAAGGGGTAGCCTTCCCCTCTCTCGCCTCCCCTGTGCAAGGGGAGGTGGATTGCCGAAGGCAAGACGGAGGGGTTGTCGTGCTCACGCGGTTCTTTGCACTACAATTTCCCCTTTATCCCCCCGAATAGGGCTCCCGCAAAAATGCACAGCATTTTTGCGGGACTGTCGCAAGGGGGGCAAGAAACGACGATGCGGCGCACGAGCCCCAAAGGGGCGAAGTAAGGGCGTGCCTCTGCGACGAGGAATCCCCTCGCTCTTTATCCCTTGCAAGGAGATCCCTCACATTCGTTCGGGATGACGGAAAAAACAGTTCTGGATGACGCGATATGACGTGTAAAACCTTTGGCTTGGTTCTGGATGACGCGATATAGGGTGCAAATACAACACAACGTCCGGGAGCATTCTGCAAAAAGCTCCTTCACACAATATTGTGGGGCGGCGTTTTCCGAAGAAAACGCCGCCACCTTTTTTCATTCCCCGACGGTGACGTATTCACCCGTGTCGGCATCCTGCATCACGCACCACATCCCCGCCCCGGAGCAGGCGGTAAAGGGCACAAACACCGCTTTATCCCCCATTTCGGCGGGCGGCACGTCCCCCTCCGCGGCGACGCACAGAAGGCGGGGAATGCCCGCCTCGCAGATGATGCCCAGAAGCGCGTTTCCCTTTTTCACCCATTCGGAGTGCGGGAACGCCGTAAGATACCGGGTATCCCGCTCCCCTTCGCGGAAGGCGGCGTCCAGCTTTTCTTTGACGGAGTAATAATATGTAAGCGTGCCGCGCGGGCGATCGCCTGCATCCGAAGGAGCCGCCGCCCCCTCTTCCCCACGCGCAGCAGAAGTTTTTTCATCGCCATCGTCCGCGTAAGAGAAATAGTTTCCTGCGGCGATCGCGTCGTCATGGTAGCGCGCGGCGGCGCGCGCCTTGTGTGGGGGCTCGGGCTCCGTGACGGGAACGGTGGGCGCGAGCGGGACGTTCGGCGCATTGGGCACGGGGATCTCCACGGGCGGGCGCGGCACGGGAACGGGCGCGTGCGGCTCCTCTTTGAGCATGACCGCGTACTCTTCTGGCGCGGCGCCGCACCTGCCGAAGGCGATGGGATGGGGCTCTCCCTTGACAAAGCACAGCAGCACCGCAAACCCCGCCTTGACGGAGGGCGCGTTCTCCACTTTCATGGGCGCGCTTCCCTTCAGTTCCAGGCAATACACCTTGCCCTCCGCCCAGAGATAGAGCGCGTACCGCCCGTCCCGCAGCGGGGAGAGCGACGCGATGCGCGGCGTGACGGTGAGTTCATCCCCCAGCCGCTCCGCATAGACGGCGCCCGTCAGCGCGCTGCCGTCCGCCGAAAATCCCTTTCTCACCTGCCGCAGAACGCAGACCCTTCTTTCAAATGCCATACTGCACCTCTTTTCAGAGAGTATAGCAAAAATTTTTATAAGAATGGTCGCAAATTTTGTCAGACGTTGCCGCTTTTTCGGGAAAAACGCTCACATCCGGAAGGATACTCCTTCTTCTTGTACTGCCAAAACCGTAGCAGAAAATGATGGATCATGGGTCTTACATGGAACACGGGTTTTACCGTCCCCCTCATCACCGCCTTCGGCGGAGTCGTCTCGGCGGCGCAAGGAGCGACGCTGCCAGCGGTCACGGTTTTTGACCGCAATGACAAAAACCTCAGTTCGCCGCGCGCGCACACCACACCGCGGTGATGCGCATAACGCACGGCTCACCCCCAAAGGGGAAGCCTTTCTCGCTTGCCTTCCATAGAAATAGGGCAAAGATGCGCAGCCTTTTCGTGGGATATTTGCAAGAGGGGCAAAAAGTAAAGATCGATCTCTTCTCTCTCCTATCGATGGGATCACTCCAAAAAATAAAAAAATCCCCCGTGAGGGGGGAAGCAGCTGATAACATATCATGCGCCGAAGAGCCGGACTTCGACGTTTTGTTGTTGGGCGTACCGCACGGTATAGGCGGCGCCGCCCGTCTCGCGCGTGCAGTAGGCGAGCAGCACGTCCGCACGATCCACCATGTAGCGGTTGCGTGCCAAAAGACACCCCGCCCGATAGTGCGGGGAGAGGACGATGCACTCGTCGCACCCTTCCAAAAGGGCGCGGTACGCCCGTTTTTCGCGCTCGGAAAACCCCCGCTCCTGCCCCGCGTAGGGCACGCAGGCGACGAGAGTGATGCGGTAGCGCTGCTTCAGATCCGCAAGACAGGAGAGCGCTGCGAGGTCGAACCCCCGCGCCATGCCGCACAAAAAGCGGTCGCACCCGCGGCGGATGAGCTCTTCCAGCGCATCGTAGAGCGCATTTTTGTCGAACGCATCGGGCAGATCGCGGTGCCCCGTGAGCGCACACGTCATTCTCATATTTCCATCCTTCCTTCGATCCCCCCTTTCAAAGGGGGTAAGGATAAGGTCTAAAATTTCGCCGCAAGGAAAACTACGCTTTTCCGCCGCATGGTCGATTTTGACAACCCTTTCGTCCAACGCTTACGCGTCGTCCACCTCCCCTTGCACAGGGGAGGCAAGGATGGAGGAGTGTTCTACGCTCGGCACCCTCCCTTACACAGGGAGGTCAAGGATGGGGCTCGCAAGGGGGCAAGGACAGAGGCTGAAATTTCGCCGCAAGCAAAACCACGCTTTTGCGCCGCGGTACCCAATTTGCCGACCCCTCGGCTTTTGCGGAAAGGTGTAGCGGCGCGCAGCTATGAATGTTGCCAAAAAGCGGCGGCAGGGTGAGCGCGTATGTTCTGCCGACAGCCACGGTGTGGCTTCGGCATACGCGCGAACTGAGGTTTTTGCCATCGGTA
>CALVTL010000041.1 GCA_944362555.1 uncultured Clostridia bacterium | reverse complement strand
CGTGAGCCCTTCGTAGCTTGATCTTCTACTCGTCTCTTCGTCCAACAAGAATTTCTATGACTTTTACGGTTCCACCCCTTTCCTCTGCGGTCCGACGTTATTCTTCGTACCTTTGCGGAAATTGTATTAACCACTTTAGATCTTCTTTCTTGCCTTTTCGTACTTTACTTCGCTATTCAGTTGTCAATCTGCGGGTTCTCTGCATCGGCAGAGGCTCTTTCTTTGGGAAAAAGCAAGCTGTCTCACGCGACAGCTTACATATATTAGCACGGATGCTTTTTTTCGTCAAGCATTTTTCGCGGCATTTCAGACTTTTTTTGCGCTTTTTTTGAAAAGAATATTTTCATCCGCCCCGCGCGCCCTTCCCTATACTATATATAGTATGTGCGCGCGCGAAGGTGCGCAAACGGATATGCGCAAAGAAAAGAAACACGCGAAAAAATAAAAACAAGCCGCCAAAGCGGCGGCCTGTGAGCAAAAAATTATTTGCAGCCCGAACAGGTGGAGCAGTGCCCCGAACACTTTTTGGGGGGCTTGCCCGTTGCGGAGTGCATCGTTCCCGACCAGACGCGGACGGCGACGCCGCCGCAGCGCGGGCAGACGGTGGCTTCCTCGGGCTTTTTCATGAGGTCCTCAAAATACAATCCGCACTTGGTGCAGTAAAAATCATACAGCGGCATAGCGCCCTCCTTCCCGCAGCGCTAATCGCGGTCGCCGCGGGGATGGTGTCCCCGTCCGCGGCGGATCTGGCGGGGCGTTTTGATGCGGATGGAATTGCTCGAACGGATGATGAAGAAGGAGACGACCGCCGTGACGACGATGCTGATGCCGATGAGCAGCCAGAATCCCCATGCGAGCTCCGCAAACGGAACGGGCACGTTCATGCCCCACAAACTTGCGATGAGCGTAGGCACCGAGATGACCAGCGTGATGACGGCGAGCAGCTTCATGACCACGTTCAGGTTGTTGGAGATGACGGAGGCGTAGGCGTCCATCGTGCCCGAGAGAATGTCGCGGTAAATGTTACACATCTCCATTGCCTGGCGGGTCTCGATGACGACGTCGTCGAACAGGTCCTTATAATCGTCGTTCCCCGTGATGGAGGGAAGGCGCTCGAGCTTGTTATAGACGTTGAGGTTCGCACTCAACGACGTGGAGAAGTAGACGAGGGAATTTTCAATGCCCAGAAGCTGGATGAGCTCCTGGTTCTTCATGGAGCGGTGCAGCTCCGCCTGCAGACGCAGTGACTTTTTGTCGAGCTGGCGCAGGTTGGAGAGGAACCGCTTGGCGTTCCCCATCATGAAATTGAGAATGAAGGAGACGGGCTTTGCCGTGTCCACGATGGTGCGGTTGCTGATGAAGTCGCCCAGCACGGCATTGCCGCGCAGGGAGACGGTGACGATGCACACGTCGTTGCGCACGAGCGCCAAGGGGATGGTCTCGTATGTGTCCCCCTCGTCGGTGTCCGTGATGGTGGGCGTATCGAGCAGGCACAGCAGCGCCCCTTCGTCGCGCTCCACACGCGCGGTCTCCTCCTCGTCGAGGGCGGCGCGCAGCATCTCTTCCGGGATGCCCGTCATCGCGCAGGCGTCCTCCAGCTCGTCGTCCGTCGGGTTGACGAGATCCACCCAGCAATTCTTTTCGAACGCGTCGATGCGGTCGATCTTGCCGTCTTCCTGTGTCTTGAAAAATTTCAGCATGACACTTCCTCACTTTTCACTTGAGATGAGTGCGTTCCCGTTCTCCGCATGGGACAACAAAAAAGCGCACGGGAAAAACCGTGCGCCGTAAACGCTCTTCTCAAACGGGAAGTGCCGTACGGATCACACGGGTCGTCTGTTCGCAACGCATCGGTTGTTTGGCGCAGCGTCCATTTTCCGCTCCTTCGACCATATCGGTCTTATTCATTATAATCCTTATGCGGCGATTTGGCAACTGTTTTTCGGAAAAAAATTTTCAGATGACGCAAGTCCCTTCGAGAAAGGAGGAAAAGACCCCCTCCGCCGAACGCCCCCGCCGCGTGAAACAGGCGATGAGCGCCTCGGGCGGGGCGATTGTTCCCGCATATTCCCGATAATACTCGCGCAGGGCGGCGAGCATCTTCTCCCGCCCGAGCAGCCCGTTCAGGCGGTCGAACAGGATGAGCCCCTTGTCGTAGATGACGCTGCGGTACTCGTATTCGCTCTGAAAGGCGGTAAGCGGACGGCGCATGGAGGTTTGGGAGGCGTCGGCGATCTGCGAGAACACCGAGAAGAAGGAGCGGTACGCCCCCTCCGCCGAGGCGACGCACTCTGCGTAATCCCTGCCGTATTCGGGGTATGCTTCGAGAAAGAGCGCCGCGGAATATTCGGCGAGCGCCTCGTCCTGCCAGGGCTCCGCGAACTGGTCGCTCCCCACCGCCGCATACCACCACTGGTGCGCCGTCTCGTGCGCGGCGACGAGGGGGATCTCCGCCTCCGTAAGATCTGCCGCGAGCAAAGAGAGCATGGGGTACTCCATGCCGCCGTAGGGAAAATCCGCCTCGGCAACGGAGTACTGCCCATAGGCATATTGCCCGAAATTCTCCGAATAATACGCAAGGGCGCGCGCCGCCGCGAGCAGGGTGCGCTCGGGCGAGGGGTCGTCGAGATAGTAGTACGTCACGGGCACGCCCGCCGCCTCCGTCTGCGCCGTGTGAAAGTGTTCGGAACAGAGGAAGGCGATCTCCCGCACCCCCTCGGCGCGGACATGGTATACGGCTTTTCCGTCCGAGAGCGTGCGCTCGCCCTCCCCCGTGCAGGCGGCGACGTACCCTTCGGGCAGGGTGAGCGTTGCCTCGAAGTCGGCGCACTCCGCCACGAACGGGTCGCCGAGGGCGGAGTAGACGCGCCCCTCTCCCGCGCAGAGGGCGGGGTAAAAGCCGGAGAGCGTGACGACGCGCTCCCCCGCGCCGAGGCGGTGATTGACCTCGGCGAGGAGGACGGTGAAGGACATGGTGAGCTGCACGCGCTCCCCGGGAAGAAGGGGCTCTTTCAAGGTGACTTCGAGCAGGTTCTCGTCCTCGCCCGTCACGCAGAAGCTGCGCGCGCCTTCGACGGAATGCACCGTGATGCCGCCGTAGCTCTCCCCGTTATAGTAGGCGGCGGGGGCGAAGAGGTCGGTGACGGGAGCGTACTTCGCCCCCTCGCGGAAGGCGTTCGCCCAGAGCTGGAAAGTGAGCGAGGATTGCGCGTCCTCGCCCGTGCCGACGATATCCGCCGTCATCTCCCCTGCCAGCGTGCGCGTTTCGGGGGTGTATTCGAGCGCCATTTGGTAGGAACTGCGCGGCGTCTCGGGCGCGCAGGCGGCAATACCGAGGGCGGCGCACGCGAGCGCCGCGCAGAGGACGAATGCCAACAGCTTTTTTCCCATGTTCCCTCCTGCGGGCACCGCCCGCCCGTTTGGGTTTTTTCTTTATATATGCGCCTGTCCCGAAAAATATGGCAGACGGCGCGCACGGCGCGCAAAAGGCGTGCTATAATCGATGTGCGACGGGGAAAAGTGAGGAATGTTATGTCGGCTATCCAATACCTGAGCGCCTTCCGCCTGTACGGCTGGGATGTGCTCCTCCTCGCGGGCGCCGTTTCCCTTCTGACGGCGCTCCTGAAAAAGACGGTCCTGCAAAACGCGCCCAAGAAATTGTACGTCTTTCTGCCCTTCGCGCTCGGCATCCTGCTGTATGCCGTCTGGCGCGCGCTCGTCACCCTCTCGGCGGAGCCCTTCACCACGGGGCTTGCCGCCACTTTGGAGGGCGGGTTCGGATGCGGCTGCGCGGCGACGCTCTACTACGTCATCTACGAGCAGTTCATCCGAAAGAAAAAGACGGACGCGGAAAGCGGCACAAGCGCCGCGGACGGCGAAGGCGAAAGCGGCGGGAACAGTGAAAGCGGCACGGCTGCGGACGCCCCTGACGCCGCGGACGCCTCGGACACGGGTGCCGCGGACGGCGAACAGAAGGAGGCGACCTCGGACACGGGTACCTTCTCGCCCGTGGCGCCCCTTCTCGAAGGGTATGTGCCCGAAGAGACGAGGGAGGCGGTCGCACAGGCGCTCGAGGCGGGCGCGCGGCAAAAGACGGGTGAAGCGCTGCGCGCCTTTGTGCGGACGACGCTGCTCTCCGCCGCGCCCGCGGCAACGGAGGCGGAGCTCGCCCTGCTTTCGGAGCTCGTCGCCGCCTATCTCGACGCCCTGCCCAAGGCATGACCGTCGCCCCCTTCCCCCTGCGGGAAGGGGGTTTTTGTATAAACGAAAACCCCGCGATGGTCGCGGGGTTCAAGAGAGGCTTTGCCGATGAGCAGAACTGAATCAGGAGCGCGTTATAATATCTACCCCTTGCCCTCCCTGTGAAAATCCCACAAAAATACTGCGTCTTTTTGCGGGAGCCCTATTCGGGAGGGTGCCGAGCAGAGCGAGCTGTCTCTACCTTGCCCTCCCTGTGTAAGGGAGGGTGCCGAGCGAAGCGAGGCGGGAGGGTTGTAAAGGTTGGTGTCGCGCGTGCATGACAACCCTTCCGTCTGCTCTTTTCAATCGCAGACACCTCCCCTTGCACAGGGGAGACGAGAGAGGAGGAAGGCTTCCCTTTGGGGGTGAGCCGCGCATTATGCGCATCACCACGGTGTGGTGTGCGCGCGCGGCGAACTAAGGTTTTTGCCGTTGCAGGCAAAAACCGTGACCGCTGGCGGCGTCGCTCCTTGCGCCGCCGAGAAATGAGGGGGACGGCAAAGGAACAGTCGCTCTGCTTGACCCCTCATCCGTCACTTCGTGACCCCTTCCCCCTGCGGGAAGGGGGTTTTTGTTTGCCGCCGCCCGTTCCGCATAATCGGCAGCGGGACGCGCATACTTTTCTTGCTATGAAAAAAGAGGAAATGCGGGAAATTTCGGGCAATGCGCAAAAGGACGGCGCGGCGCTCAAAGCGCTGCTGCCCGCGCAGGACATCCTGTGCTTTCACTTCGCGGACGGGGCGGGCAGGAACGCCGTCTGCGTCTTTGCCGACGCACTCACCGACAAGGACCTGCTCGCCGAACAGGTGCTGCGCCCGTTCAGGGCGTATGCAGGCGGCGCGCAGGCGGAGGAGGTCGCCGCGCACCTGCTCTCCCCCGAAGTGCGCGTGCAGACATCCTTTCAGAAACTCGCCGAAGAGGTGCTTGCGGGCAACCCCGTGCTTCTGTGGGACGGGGGCGACGCGGGCATTGCGGCGGGCACCAAAAAAGTGCCGCTGCGCGCGGTGGCGGAGCCGCCCACCGACGTCGCCATCAAGGGTCCGCGCGAGGGGTTCGTGGAGGACGTCAAGACGAACACGGCGCTCGTGCGGCGCAGGCTGAAGACGGGGGAGCTGCGCATCGAGATGCTCACCGTGGGGCGGCGGACGGCGACCGCCGTCGCGCTGTGCTGGCTGGAGGGAACGTGCCGCGCGGACATTGTGGAACGGGTGAAGAAAAAGCTCGCCGCCGTTGACATCGACGGCGTCCCCGACTCCTCCTACCTCGTGCGCTTTCTCGCCGACCGCCCCCGTTCGCTCATCAAGCAGGTGGGGACGACGGAGAAGCCCGACATCTTCTGCGCCAAACTGTGCGAGGGACGGGCGGGGATCCTGACGGACGGCTCCCCCATCGCGCTCACGCTGCCCTATCTGCTCGTGGAGGACTTTCAGTCGGGCGAGGATTACTTCGTTCCCGCCTACCGCGCAACGTTCACGCGCTTGTTGCGGCTGTTCGCGCTGCTCGTCGCCATCTATCT
The DNA here is from genome assembly GCA_944362555.1 of uncultured Clostridia bacterium. GTDB lineage: Bacteria > Bacillota > Clostridia > Christensenellales > Borkfalkiaceae > Gallimonas. The sequence goes on along the minus strand of CALVTL010000041.1, from coordinate 5,882 downwards.
GCCCGCCTTTTATGTGGCGGCGCAGATCTTTAAATTGCAGCTTTTGCCCATCCGCCTCCTTCTGACGATCGCGGGGAGCGTGCGCGACATCCCCCTCTCCCCCTCCCTTGAAATGCTGCTCGTATTGCTCGTGCTGGAAGTTCTGAACGAAGCGAGCATCCGGATGCCCAAATATGTGGGGATGGCGCTCTCGGTGGTCGGGGCGCTGGTGCTGGGCGAGACGGCGGTGAGCGCGGGGTTCGTGTCCACGCCCGCCATCATCATCATTGCGTTCAGCGGCATCGGGCTGTACGCCGTGCCCAACCTCATCGAGGAGACGAGCGTTCTGCGCCTGCTCATGCTGCTCGTCGCGGGGAGTCTGGGCACCTACGGCATCGTGCTGCTGTCCGCGCTGGTGACCGTCGCGCTCACGACGACGGAGAACTACGGCGTGCCCCTCACCGCGCCCTTTGCGCCGTGGATCGCACGCGACTTAAAGGACAGCCTCATAAAGTCGCATCTTCTCTCTCTGGAGATGCGCCCCGCCGTGCTCAAAAGCCCCAATAAGAGGAGGTTGAAATGACCCTGCGACCCAGACAAATATTGTTCTTCCTCGCCGCCGTGGCGCCTGTGGGAAAGCTCGTTCTGCTGCCCGCGCAGCTTGCGGGGATCGCCGGAAACGATCTGTGGATGCCCGCCCTTGCGCATCTCCTTTTTCAGGCGGCGCTCATCTTCTGCGTGCTGCTGCTCGCCCGCCGCGAGCGCACCGTCCTCTCCCTCATCAGAGCGTGCGCGGGCGGGGGATGTGCTGCGTCATTCGCCGTCCTCTATGCCCTTTTCCTGCTCTTTTGCGCCTTTTTGCCCATCGTGGAACAGAAGGTGATGGTGCGCAGCATCTTCTACGACACCATCCCCGCACACCTCGTATTCGCCCCCTTTTTCCTGTTCTCGGCGTATCTTGCCTGCCGTCCGCTGCCCGCGCTCGGGCGCATCTGGGACATCCTCACGCCCGTCTCCGTCGTCTGCCTTATCGGACTTTTCTTGCTCTCTGCGGGGAGCTGCGACTTCGGCGCGCTCGCCCCTGCGGGCGCGGCGGGGAAAGCGGGTTTTTTTGCGGGAACGGCGGCTGCGTTCAGCCGCTTTTCAGACGCCGCGTTTTTGCTGCCGCTCGTCGGAAGGTTCCGCTATGAACGGGGGTTTGCCGCGAAGGGCGTGCTGTGCTACCTCGCGGGCGGGGGCGTGCTGCTCTTGTTCCTCGCCGTCTTTTACGGCGTGTTCGGCGAGATCGCCCCGCTGCAATCGCTCGCCTTTGCACGCGTCGGCGCCTTCTTCCCCGCGCGCGGCGTCGTGGGGCGCATCGACTATCTGTTCGCCTTCGGGCTGGCGTTCGTCATGGCGTTTTACGCCGTTCTGCCCGTTCACGGGGCGGTCGGGTTGGTGTGTGAGGCGTTCGGCGAGCGCAAACTGCTTGCCCCCCTCCTCTCGGCAGGGGTGAACGCGGCGCTCTTTGCGGCGGTGTATCTGCTCAACTTCTACACCGTGACCGTCGTTTCCCTGTTTTCGGGGACGCTCTTTTGGGTATTCCCCGTTTTCGGGGCGCTTGTGCCCCTTCTCCTTGCCCTTTTATTGGGAAGGCGCCGCGACCGCGGCGGAAGGAGGGCGGAATGAGCAAGTTCTTGAAGCGCCTGCCCGCGAAGCTGTGGATGATCGTCTGCGCTGCCATCACGCTCGCCTTCTTCGCCAACGACTTCGGGCTCGTCGATCTGCAAGAGACGGCGCTCGTTCTGGCTGCCGGCATCGACCGCGACGGCGAGGAGTTCTCCCTCACGGCGCAGATCGCCGTCCCCAAGGGCACCGACCGCACGACGGGCGGCACTTCGAGCGTGGAGATCGAGGGAAGGGGCGCGACCATCCCCGAATGCCTCTCCGATATTTACGCGCGCACGGGCTGGGTGCCGAAGCTCGTGTTCTGCGATCTTCTCGTGCTCGGCGAGACGGCGACGCGGGGGGACGTGTTCGATTGTCTGGACTATTTTCTGCGCAACGAGTACATTCCCGACGCCTGCCTTCTGGCGGCGTGCGCGGGCAGCGCGAAGGAGCTCATCTCCTCCGCGAGCGCCATCGACGACACGTCCGCCCTCGCCCTTTTGAACCTCTTTTCGGAGGCGGCGCAAAAGTCGGGGCAGGTCGTTCCCTGCACGCTGCGCGAGTTCGCCATCGGATATTTCGGCGAGAGCCGCAGCGGATATATGCCCTATGTGCGCGCGCAGGCGCAGGAGGGCAGCGAGCAGGGCGCGGGCGGACAGGGCGCGGCGCAGAATGCGGAGCAAGGACAGCAGGCGCAGAAGGTGTATTCCGCGCGCGAGACCGCCCTCTTTTCGGGCGGCGCGCTGACGGGCGTGCTCACGTCCGAGGAGACGTTCGCCTTCAGCCTGCTGCTTGAAAAGGTGTACGCGGGCGCGGTGACCGCGGACGACAAGACGTATGTCATTCTGAAGAACAAGGGCGGCGCGGAGCTTGTAAAAGGCGGCGTACCCGGGCTTGCTCTGCGCGTGGAGTGCAAGGTGCAGATCGCGGGCGAACACAAGGCCGCCCCGCCCGACGAACTCGCCGCGGGGGAACTCTCCGAAGAGGAGGAGGTGCGCCTTTCGCAAACGCTCGAGGAGCACATCCGCAGCCTCTGGCAGGCGTGTTCGGAGGCGGACTGCGATCTCTTTTTCTTCCGCCGCTCCCTCCGGCGCGCCTCGCGCGAGCTGTTCGCCAAGTGGAAGGAGCTCCCCCTCTCCGAGCTGGACGTCAGAGTGCACGCGCGCGCAAAGAGCCTGCGCTGACGTTTTAAGCGGAGTTGAACGGCGCAGGGCTCTGTGCGGAACAATCAATCATAAATATAGCGTATATATGGAGCAAGGCGCTGCGCGCATAATATATGGCATATATATGGCGCAGGGCGCGCCGCCGTAAATAAGCGGTGCGCCCTGCGCCGTTCTCTTTCATGAGTGCGACCCGTTCCATGCCGTATCCCTCCCCGTTCCGTGCGGCGGCGCGGCGGGAAAAGCGGCGCATTTTCCCGCTCCCGCGCCCGCGGGAACTGCGCCCTTCCTCCGCCCCAAAAAATTTTTCCGAAAAATTTTTCCCAAAACTATTGACAACTCCGAAATACCTGCTATAATAAAGGTACAAAAAGAAAATAACTTTCATGAAACGTTATTTAACAACAAGGCAGGACGGTCCGATGAACAGGTAATTGCCCACGGGCAAGCGAAAGGACGGACAGGAACGTTCGTCACCCACCAAAAGACCGGAGATGGGATGTCTCCGAAAAATTCAATAGAGGGAGGTGCAACGATACTATGTTCAGATTCATTTCCCAAGGATTGAAGATTTCGTAGAAGGAGGACAGACCAGTGTACAATTCCACCATGAGGGCGGAGAAGTAAATCGGCTTTGAAGATTTTGCGGCGGGAAGGTTCCCCCGCGACGGGTCTTAACCCACATACAGAAGCGGAAGCCGAGACTCTCTCCCCTCCCCGAGCAGACCAATGAGGATGGAGCACGGTTCCTGACAACCGATCGCAACAGCGTGACTCCGCGGTAGCGTTCGAGCGTGAAGGGCGTCGGCAGGTGCGCAGGAGGATACAACCGGTGGTATCGGAACGCGCGCAGGCAGGGAGCCGCCAAAATCAGAGGCGAGCGACGAGAGGATCGCAGGGAATTCTCTGCCCGGCTTACAACTCAATGATGCAAACACTCCCCCGTGCGGTTGCGCGGGGGTTACTTTTTGCGTTTCTGCGGGCGGTTTGGGCGGGCTTGACGGGCAAGTTCCCCCATCCGCCAATGCAATGAAGTGCGCAGAAATTGCCTTTTTGCCGTTTTATACGGCAGCGCCCCGCACCCGCCCTCACCCGTCATTCCATCCGAGCGCGAGGAGAAATGCCCGCTTGCGGGAGCGTTCGGTAAAGCGGTGCACGAGCCCCATAGGGATGAAGTTGGGGCGTGTCCCCGCTCTTCCGTCATTCCGTCCGACGCAAGGAGAAATGCCTGCTTGCAGGAGCATTTCGACGATGCGGCGCACAAGCCCCATCGGGGCGAAGTACCGACATAGGAGAAATGCCTGCTTGCAGGAGCATTTCGACGATGCGGTGCACAAGCCCCATCGGGGCGAAGTACCGACATAGGAGAAATGCCTGCTTGCAGGAGCATTTCGACGATGCGGCGCACGAGCCCCAACGGGGCGAAGTACCGACATGGGAGAAATGCCTGCTTGCAGGAGCATTTCGACGAAGCGGCGTACGAGCCCATAGGGGCGAAGTCAGCGAAGCGAGGAATCCCCCCGCCCTCTGACCCTTACGAGGAGATCCCTCCACTTCACTCCGTTCCGTGTTCGGGATGACGGAAAAAAGGGCTCCCTTGTGCAAAGGGAGCTGTCACGAAGTGACTGAGGGATTGTTATCAAAACGAAGTCCGAATTTTAACAATCCCCCCCTTATCCCCCCGAATAGGGTTCCCACAAAAATGCACAGCTTTTTTGTGGGACATTCGCAAGGGGGCAAGAGCAGGAAGGCGCTGTACGATATAGGAGAATTATTATTTAGATTTTTGTCGAAATAAGGATTTTGCAAGCAGAAAAGGGAACTTTTCGCAGCAAAGCAGGGCGCGCTCATCGCGCGGAGCGGTGTTTTTCGGGCAAAATTGCCGCGTTCTGCGCCGATCCGCACCTCCGTCCTGCCAAAATCTTATTTAGAAAAATGTCGAAATATATCCATCGCGGCTCATAAACCGCATCGGACGACGCGGCGTTCCGGACAAGAGCGATACCGACGCCCGTCCGCAAACGAATACTCCTTCCGACGAAGGCGCGTCAACAATCGATCCCGACAAACGGCAAGCCGCCCGACGCGCCAAAAGGCGCGTCGGGCGGCGTGAAACTTTTTTTGGCTGCACCGATCAGAACGACCAGCCGTTCAGCCAGAGATACACGATGAGGATGGTGACGCCGAACCCGAAAAGGATGGCGAGGATGCGCGGAAGATAGGCAAGATAGGCGGCGCGGATCATGGCGCGCTTTTCCTTGCGCGTCGGCTTGTCCTCCTCGCGCACCTTCTTCCCGCTGTCGGGGTGATACCACGGCATCCCCTCGACGTTCATGTTGGCGACCGTCCTGCCGTCATCCCAATCGGGCTGCTTTTTTTGGCGCTTCATTTGGAGGGCTCCTGCGAATACAGGTGGCAGGCACACCAATGCCCGTTGCCGTAGTCGAGGAATTTGGGCGCGACTTCCTTGCAGATGTCCATGCAGCGCGAGCAGCGCGTGTGGAACTTGCACCCCTTGGGCGGATTTGCGGGGCTGGGGATATCGCCCTGCAAAATGATGCGCTTGACCTGATAGTGCGGATCGGGCACGGGAACGGCGGAGAAGAGCGCCTGCGTGTACGGGTGCATGGGGTTGGAGAAGATGTCCTTCTTGTTCCCCATCTCCACAAAGTTCCCGAGGTACATGACGCCCACCCTGTCCGAGATGTGCTGCACGACAGAAAGGTCGTGCGAGATGAACATATATGTGAGCTTGAGGTGCTCCTGCAGCTCTTTCAAAAGGTTGACGATCTGTGCCTGGATGGAGACGTCGAGCGCTGAGACGGGCTCGTCGCAGACGACGAATTTGGGGTTTAAGGCGAGCGCGCGGGCGATGCAGATTCGCTGGCGCTGACCGCCCGAGAACTCATGCGGATAGCGGTCGAAGTAAAAGTCCTGCAATCCACACTTGCGCATGACGGAGATGATGTAGTCGCGGTATTCGGCGCGCGGCACGATGTTGTGCACCTTGACCGCTTCGCCGATGATCTCGCCGACGGGCATACGGGGCGGAAGGCTGGAATAGGGATCCTGGAAGACGATCTGCATCTGCGG
>CALVTL010000040.1 GCA_944362555.1 uncultured Clostridia bacterium | reverse complement strand
GTCTCCGCCATCTTCTTGTGCATCGTCATGGGGTCGTCGCCTTCCACGAAGTAAGGCTTCCAGCCGCAGCCGTGGAAGAAGCTCTGCACTTCGTCCTTGGAGATACGCGCAAAGACGGTGGGGTTATTGATCTTGAACCCGTTGAGGTGCATGATGGGCAGCACGGCGCCGTCCGTCACGGGGTTTAAGAACTTGTTGGAATGCCATGCGGTCGCAAGAGGGCCCGTCTCCGCCTCGCCGTCGCCGACGATGACGGACGCGATGAGGTCGGGGTTATCGAACACGGCGCCGAACGCGTGCGCGATGGAATAGCCGAGCTCGCCGCCCTCGTTGATGGAACCGGGCGTCTCGGGCGCGACGTGCGAGGAAATGCCGCCCGGGAAGGAGAACTGCTTGCACAGCTTCGTCATGCCCTCTTCGTCCTCGGAGACGTTGGGATACACTTCGCTGTACGTTCCCTCCAGATAGGCGTTGGCGACGAAGAAGTTGCCGCCGTGGCCGGGGCCGGAGAGAAGGATCATATCGAGGTCGAACTTCTTGATGACGCGGTTGAGGTGGACATACACGAAGTTCTGTCCGGGAACGGTGCCCCAGTGGCCGACGATCTTCTTTTTGACCTGATCGCGGGAGAGCGGCTGACGAAGGAGCGGATTCTTCAGCATATAGAGCTGTGCTGCCGCGAGGTAGTTCGCCGCGCGCCAGTAAGCATCCATCTTCTTCAGATATTCTTCCGTCAAAGGCTTCTTTTCGGGAATGGTTTCGTTACTCATGGATTCCTCCTGATGACATAGTTTTTCTGGTACTCATTATAGCCTATCCGCGGCGGGTTGTCAATATCGATGGCAAAAATTATCGGAAAATTTTTTTAGCGTCCCCGAAACGCCCTGTTTTTTCGCGCGCCCCGCAAAAAAATACGCAAAAAAGGGAGGACGGCTGCCGTCCTCCCTCGAAAATTGCCCGATTTTTGCGTTCAGCTCAAAAATCCTTTGATGATCTGCTCCTCCGCCTCCTGCTCGGTGAGACCGAGCGTCATGAGCTTTAAGAGCTGCTCCCCCGCGATCTTTCCGATGGCTGCCTCGTGGATGAGCTCGGCGTCCACATTGTTCGCCGCCAGCGCGGGGATGGCGACCACCTTCGCGTCGTCCATGATGATGGCGTCGCACTCGCTGTGCCCGTGGCACTTTTTGTTGCCGTCGATGCGCAGATAAAATTCCTGCCGCGACGACTGCGCCGCCACCGAGCGGGACACGACGTCCGCGCCCGCGTTGTCGCCGTCCAGCGCGACGGTGAAATCGGTCTTGGCAAACTGCTTTCCGTGCGTATAGATTTTTTCGCGGATGACGAGCTCGGCGCCCTCCCGAAGCTGCGCGCGCGTCGTGCGGACGGTGGAATCGACGCCCTTAATTTGCGTCGTCTCCATCTCAAGGCGGCTGCCCTCCTCCATGCGGATGTCCGTGGTGGGGTTCATCACGTTCTCGCCGTTGCCGTCGCCCGAGGCGTAGTGCTTTTCCACATATTTCACTTTGGCGTTTTTGCCGATGTGGAAGGTGTGCACGCCGCTGTGCTCGCTCGTCGCCTGCCCGCAGTTGTGGATGCCACACCCCGCGATGATGAGCACGTCCGCCCCCTCCTCCACATAGAAGTCGTTGTAGACCGTCTCGCGGTAGTCCGTCTCGGTGATGACGACGGGGATGTGCACGCTCTCCCCCTGCGCCTGCGAGGAGATGAAGATGTCGATGCCGGGCTTTTTGTCCGCCCTTTGTTCGATGCGGATGTGCGGCGTGCTGCGCCTGCCGTCCGCCTCTCCGTTCTTGCGGATATTGTAGGCGCCGTCCGGCACCTTGTGCAGATCGGCGATCTGCATTAAGAGCATTTTTTCAAGTTCGTCCATAATAAAAACTCCTTGTTCACGCAAATCTTTTTGCAAAGGCAAAAATCTTTGCCGTGATTTGAGAGAAAACACCGCCGCGACTTTGACTGCGGCTCGTTTTCTCTCTGCGGGCGCGCCTCGGGGCTTAACATTTTATCGCGCCCGCATTCACTCTTTCTCCATAAGCTGCGTGAGCAGCAAATAGGGGCGCAAAAGGCATAACGCAGTGACGCCTTTTGCCACATCATTATAACTTATCGCCAAAATATTTTCATTGGAAAAGATTTTGGCGAAAGAGGAGCGGCAGGCGTAAAAGGCGCGGCGGTCGGCTGTGCCGAATGCCCGCAAAACGCGCCTTGCCGCGACGCGAGTCCCGCTGCGGAAAGGTGCGACTTTCCTTGCGGCGTGATTGGTAGCTTGTTCAAAGCTCTATCTCAAAGTGTCATTCCGTCCGACGCAAGGAGAAATGCCTGCTTGCAGGAGCATTTCGACGATGCGGCGCACGAGCCCCAACGGGGCGAAGTCAGCGGAGCGAGGGATCCCCCCCCGCTTACCTATTCCTCATAATGCGTCATCCCGAGAAGGGCGTAAGCCCGACGAGGGATCCCACCGCTCTCTGTCACTTACAAGGAGATCCCTCACATTCGTTCGGGATGACGTGTAAAACTTCGTGATGACGTGTAAAACTTCTGGATGACGTGTTAAACGGCACGGCGGGCGGCTGTGCCGAATGCCGCAAAATGCGCGTCAGTTTTGCAGTGCGGGGCAGATGCGGCCCGCGAGGAGCCCGGGGAGCACCTCTTCTTTGGTGCCCTCGCGGCTCACTTTGCCGCCCGCAATGACGATGATCTTATCGGCAATGTTCAAAATGCGCTCCTGATGGGAGATGATGAGGATGCTCCCGCGGGTGCGCTCGTGCATCTTTTCAAACACCGAAATGAGGTTCTGAAAGCTCCACAGATCGATCCCCGCCTCCGGCTCGTCAAAGACGGAGAGCTTGGTGCCGCGCGCAAGGACGGTGGCGATCTCGATGCGCTTCAATTCCCCGCCCGAGAGAGAGGCGTTCACCTCGCGCCCGATGTAGTCGCGCGCGCACAGCCCCACTTCGGAGAGGTAATTGCACGCCTCCCCCACCGTGATGTTCCTGCCCGCCGCGAGGGAGACGAGGTCCTTCACCGTGAGCCCCTTGAAGCGGACGGGCTGCTGAAAGGCATAGGAGATGCCGCGCCTTGCCCGTTCGGTGACGGAGAGCGCGGTGATGTCCTCGCCGTCCAATAAAATTTTGCCCGACGTGGGCGTCAGGATGCCCGCAATGAGTTTGGCGAGCGTCGACTTGCCGCTCCCGTTGGGGCCCGTGATGGCGACGAACCGCTCGTTCACTTTGAGCGAGACGTCGTCGAGGATCTCTTTATCGGCGTCGCCGTCGGCGGCGCGAAAACAAACGTGCTGCAGTTCAAGCATAGATGTACTCCGTATTTGCGGGGGATATTATAGCATATCCCGCGCAAAATGTCCACAATTTCCGCCCGCAAAAATGCGCGCAAAATGCATGACGATCCGTACGCAAAATGCGTGCAAAAAAGAGGGAGCGAGCCCCCTCTTATCCGTTTTTCTGCGTTTTATCGCCCGGCGGATCGCCCGGTTTATCTTTTGCCGGATCGGCGCTCTGCGCGCCCCCTTCGTCCTGCGCGCCGCCCTTGCCCGTTTCTTCCTCGGAAGAGGGCAGGTCGATGGTGCCCTCCTGCGGCCTTCCGCGCGCGAGGCGCTCCTGTCGCCGCGCCTGCTGCTTTTTCGTCCGTCTGTGGACGACGATCGCCGCGACGGCGACGCCCGCCGCGCAGACGACGACCACGCCGAGCAGGATGAGCGCCGTGAGCAGCACGGGGGAATCCTCGCCGTCATACGGCACCTGCGAGCCCGACGATGCGTCGCGCGCGATGGAGAAGGTGAGCTCCCCCATCGGCAGGGAATTTTTGGTGTAGAGGTACCCCTCCTCCGTCTTTATGAAGGGCAGCGAGCTGCTGCCCAGGTCGTAGTCGGTGACGATGCGGATGGTGATGCCGCCGAAGTCCGACCAATACTGCGCGGGCGAGAGGAGATAGTCGAACGTATAGTTGGGAAGAGGGCCCTCGATGCCCGGGTAGACGGGCGCGGACACGGTGTTCCTGACGGTGCCGCGCGCGGGAACGGTGAGCGTATATTCGCACCAGAGCATGAGATAGTCGAGAAGCTGCACCTCGTCGGACAAAAAGAGCTTGCCGCTCTCCCCGCTCAACAGCATGGCGACGACGGCGTTGTACCAATCCACCTCGCTCACGCCGCCGTACTCCGTCTGTTCGACGGGGCGGAACTCCTCCACGAACTCATCGAAGGTCTGGCGCGTCTCGGTGAGGACGGAGACGGTGCCCCCCTTGGCAAGTTCGGACGTCGTTCCCCAGCCCGCGCACAGGCGGGTCTCCAGATTGTCGGACGTGAGCTGTTCGCCCACGGCGTAGAAGGTGACCTCCCGCGTTTCGCCCGCGCTTAAAAAGGCGTAGGCGATCCCCCGCCCCTCCAGCGTGCCCGTGACGCCGCTCTCGCAGATGACCTGCGTCTTGCGCGGATTGCAGTCGTAGAGGAAACAGAAGGTATAGTACGTTCCCTCCGAGGGCGCGGTGACGGTGTAAGAATAGCGCGTGACGCGCATCCCGCGGCCGTACAGCCCGCTCTCCACATAGCTGTCGAGGGGGATCTGTTCGGTCACGTTGAACCCCGCGCGGAAATCGCTGTCCGCATAGGTGTAGCGGAAATCGACGTCCAGCGCCCGCTCTTCCCCCGCCGAAGAAGCCGTGACGGAGTACGCCTCCACCCCGGGAAGGGGCGAGCCGCTCTCGCGGTACGTCTCGTAATAGGAGGGACGGAAGCCCACGGGAAAGAACATGGTGAGGGCAATATCGCGCGAGGTGGGATTGTACAGCTCGTACTCCGCGGTGACGGTGGAGCGGTAGCCGTCCATATCGACGAGCGGAAGATCGGGGATGCGGAAGGTGAGCGTCTCGCGCCGCACCTCGACGGGGCACTCTCCCCCGTCGAACACGGCGACGACGCCCGAGCCGCCCGCGCCCGACCAATAGGCGGGCGCGGAATTTGCGGACGCCTCCGTCCGCTGTCCGGACAGGGACACCCCTCCCGCCGTAAGAGGAAGCGCCAGCAGCAGCGCTCCGAACCTGCCTTTCATACGTCCTCCTTGGCGCGGCTGTCCCCGCGCACGTCCTCCCACTCGTCCGTCACGAGGGGAAATTCCGCCCAGAAGCAGCTCCCCTTGCCCTGTTCGGAGATGACCCCGAAGGGGCAGTCGTGCTGCAAAAGAATATTCTTCACGATGGAGAGCCCCAGCCCCGTGCCGCTGACGGGGCGCTTGTGCGAGGCGCCCGAACGATAATATCTGTCCCAGATGGTATCCACTTCGTCCGCAGGGATGCCCTTGCCCGAATCGATGACCTCGAAGCGGGCGTTCTGCCCCTTGACAAAGAGCTTGACGCGCACCCGCTTGTCCGCGCCCGTATAGTTGACGGCGTTGCCGATGAGGTTATAGAACACCTGCGCGATGCGCTCCTTGTTGGCGCGGATGTACAGCCCGTCCGCGATATCCGTTTCGATGCGGTAGCCCTCCGTCTCCGAGAGGTAGGAAAAGCGCTCCGTCACGGCGCACACCTCCTCCGAGAGGTTGAACACCGAGCGCTTTTCCTCGGCGTTCATGCCCGCGCGCAGCTTGGAGAGGTCGAGCATATCGCTCACCAGCATGGTGAGGCGGTCGCATTCGTCGATGATGACTTTGGCGTGTGCGTCCCGCTTCTGCTTGTTGTCGCCCGAAATTTCGCGGATCATGGAGGCGTACGCCTTGATCATGGTGAGCGGCGTCTTGAAGTCATGCGAGACGTTGGCGATGAGCTCCTTTTGCATCTTGTCCGCCTTGGAGATCTCCACGCGGGCATGGTCGAGCGCGTCGGAGAGCTCGCGGATCTCGGCGCAGTAATAATCCTTGCGGAAGGAGATCTGATAGTTGCCGCGCGCGAGCTCCTGCGCGCGCGCCGTGACCTCCGTCACGGGGCGGGTGACGGACGCCGAAACAAACCCGCTCACGACGAAGGCGAGCACCACGGCAACGAGCGCCGTGATGACGGACATCCACTTCAAGCCCGCCTCAAGGTCGAGATTGCCCTGCATGGAGGCGGAGAGATACAAAAAGGCGGGCTGTCCCCCCACCGCCGTCGCGCTGGCGAGGGCGACCTGTCCGTCCCGCTCGGAGATGAGGAAGGTGGACATCCTGCCCGCGTCCCGCTGTTCGCGCAGAGACGCGGCGAGCGCGCCGTAGTCCGTCTGTTCGGTGAGCGGATACACGCTCTCGCCGTCCTCGTAAAAGAGGGCGACGGTGAGCCCGTAGTCGTTGGCGATGTTGATGAGCCGCCTCTCGAGCTGGGAGGAACTCTGCGAGGTGGCGATCTCCGCGCTCATCCGCTCGTTCGCCTCGCGCAGGATCTTGAAGGTATTCTCGCGGAACTGCCGCACGACGAGCGCGTTCTGCACGAGCACGAACACGACGACCACAAGGAGCGCAAAGAGGGAAAAGACGCACCACAAAATGAGACTCAGGCTCCTGCCCGGCCTCCCCTCTTTGTTGCGTTTTGCCCGCTTCTCCATACGCCGTCCCCGAGGGGAACATTCCCCTCCCGCCGTTTATGCCTCGAATTTATACCCGAGCCCGCGCAGCGTCACGATAAATTTGCGGTACTCCTTCAAATTGCCGCGCAGCATCTTGACGTGGGTGTCCACCGTTCTGTCGTCGCCGTAAAAGTCATACCCCCACACCTTGTTGAGCAGCCGCTCGCGCGTGAGCGCCACGCCGTTGTTCTGCACGAAGTAAAAGAGCAGCTCGTACTCCTTGGGCGTGAGCTCCGCCTTTTCGCCGTCCACGGTGACGCTGCGCCCCGCCATGTCGATGCGCAGCCCCTCGAACTCATAGATCTGCCCGTCGCCCTCGCGCACGGGCTTGCCGCGCTTCATCACGGCGTGGATGCGCGCCATCACCTCTTTGGGGGAGAAGGGTTTGGTGACATAGTCGTCCGAACCGATCTCGAAGCCGAAGAGCTTGTCGTACTCCTCCCCGCGCGCGGAGAGCATGATGACGGGCGTCTGCTTGAACTTTCTGATCTCCTTGACGGCAGAGAAGCCGTCCAGGCGCGGCATCATCACGTCCATGAGAATGACGTCGTAGTTGTTCTCGCGCGCCATCTTCACGGCGTCCATGCCGTCGCACGCCTCGTCCGCCTCGCCGCCCTCGAATTCGATGTATTCGCGGAGCACGGCGCGGATCATTTCTTCGTCGTCTACGATGAGTATCTTCATGACTTCCTCCTGTCGTTGCGGAAAGATTATACCCGCATTCCTTTAATTTTCCTTTATCATTTTGTGAAATCCGAGTGAAACATTGCCTTCACCCTGTTTTATCATATTGAATATACCACATTTCCTAAAAATTGGCAACATGATTTTTCCGAAAAATTTCAAACAAATGTTTGACTTTCTGCAAGGAAGGTGGTATACTGTTCCCATGATCGCGGAAGAGAAATTAAAGATCCTGACGGAGAGCGCCAGATACGACGTCTCCTGCTCCTCCTCGGGGAGCGGACGCAAAAATGAGGGCGGCATCGGCAACGGGATGCCCGACGGATGCTGCCATTCCTTTACGCCCGACGGGCGGTGCGTCTCCCTGTTGAAGCTCCTCATGAGCAACGACTGCATCTTCGACTGCAAGTACTGCATGAGCAGGCGCAGCCACGACGTGCCGCGCGCCACCGCCACGCCCGAGGAGATCTGCTCCCTCACCGTGGACTTTTATAAGCGCAACTATATCGAGGGACTGTTCCTCTCCTCGGCGGTGCACGTCTCGCCGGACGCGACGATGGAACTGCTCGTCCGCACGGTGAAACTTCTGCGCACAAAGTACCGATTTCACGGATACGTCCACTTAAAAGGCATCCCGAACGCCGATCCGCTGCTCGTTTCCGAGGGGGCGAAATACGCCGATCGGATGAGCTATAATCTGGAGCTCCCCAGCGAACGGAGCTTAAAGCTCCTCGCCCCGCAAAAGAGCAAAGAGAGCCTGCTCTCCCCCATGCTGCGGCTGTGCCGCGAGCGCGCCCTGTTCCAAGCGGAAAAGCGGAAGGGATTTTTTCTGCCCGCGGGACAGACGACGCAGATGATCGTGGGCGCCTCGCCCGAGCGGGACGGCTGCATCCTGCGCCTCACCGAGAGCCTGTACCGCACGGCGGGGCTGAAGCGGGTGTACTATTCCTCCTATGCGCCCGTCGTGGAGGACGCTCTTCTCCCCTCCGTCCCCAGCCCCGCCCTGCGCGAACACCGCCTCTATCAGGCGGATTGGCTGCTCCGCTTTTACGGGTTCGATGTCGAAGAGCTCGTCGACGAAGGGGAGGATCTCCCCCTCGACATCGACCCCAAGTGCGCGTGGGCGCTCAGAAATATGCACCTCTTTCCCGTCGAAGTCAACCGCGCGCCCCTTGAGATGCTGCTGCGCGTGCCCGGCATCGGCGCGAGGAGCGCGCAGAAGATCTTGTCGGCGCGCCGCTACACGGCGCTCACCTTCGACCACCTCAAAAAAATGCGCGTCGTCTTGAAGCGCGCGCGGCACTTCATCACGGCAAACGGACAATTCTGCGGCGAGGAGCACGCGCCCGCCCTGCGCTGCCTGCTGGCGGCGGGCGATGCGGCAGAGGCGGCGGACGCACCCGAGCAGCTCTCCCTCTTTGCGGCGGGGGAGCACACGCCCGTGCAGCTCCCGCTCTTTGCGCAGGACGCGGCGCGCTCCGCGCGTACGGGGGAATTATGATCTACTTTTTCGACGGCAGCAAAGAGGCATTTTTAACGGCGTTCCTGCTCGCCTACCGCGACGGGGAGGCGCTGCTCACGGCGGGCGAAAAACAGCTCTCCATCGGGCAGAAGAGCGTGTTCGTGCGCGCCGACCCCGCCATGGCGGCAAAGTGCGAACGCCGCCTTCTCGAGCTCGACAAGCGGTGCATGGACGACCTCTCCTTCCTCCTGCGCAGCGGCGAAGGGATGCGCGGACAGACCGCCTTTTTGTACCTTCGCCTCATCGCGCAGCGCGGGCGCCCCGTGCGCGGAGAGCTCGCCGAGGACGCCGTTTCGGAGGCGACGGAGTGCATCCGCCGCATCAAGCTGGAGGCGCACCGCCTCAAGGGGTTCGTGCGCTTTCTCGAATGCGCGAGCGGCGCGCTCTACGCCCCCGTCTCCCCCGTGAACGACGTGTGCGACCTGCTCCTTCCGCACTTTCGCGGGCGGCTCGGGCACATCCCCTTCGTTCTGCACGACGTCCCGCGCGGGAAAGCGGCGGTCTGGGACGGGGCGCACGCCTTCCTCGCCCCCTTACAGCACGCAGAGATCGTGCTCTCCTCCGACGAAGCGGGCTGGCAGGCGCTCTGGCGGCGCTACTATAACGCCGTCACCCTCCCCTCCCGCGCCCGTCTCAAACAGATGAAGGGGTATATGCCCGTGAGATATTGGAAATTTTTGCCCGAAGACCCCGCCGCCGCCATCGGCGACCTGCCCGCCGCGGACGCTTCCGCGAATGCCGGGGGCGCTTCCGCGAATGCCGAGTGCGCGGCAGGGCGCGCTTTGCACGCCCCTTCGGATGCCCCTTCGGATGCCCCTTCGGACACCCTTCCCGTCAAAGGGCGCGCGCCATCTCCTCAAGCTGCGCGAGATGCCCTTCCTCCTCCGCACGGATCTCCCCGACCGCCTGCCGCACCCGCTCATCCCTGACGGCGGAGAGGATGCGCGTATAGCCCGCGATCGCCTCCCGCTCCGCGCGGATGTCCGCCGCGAGCATCTCGGGGAGTTTGCGCGTATAGTCGACGTTGGACGCCGAATAATAGGCGACGGGATAGGGCGGACACGCCGTGAACACGGGCGGCACGCCGCACGCAACGAGCAGGCTCCCGAGCTTTTCGAGGTGCCGCATCTCGTCTTTGGCGATGTTCATGAGCGCGCGCGCCTCCGCCTCCCTGCCGCAGCCGCCCAGAACGATCGCCTGAAAGACATACTGCAACACGGCGGTGAGCTCGCCGCTCCGCCCCGCATAGGCGGGCGCAAGCGCCCGCGAGATACAAAGGTCCATCCTCTTTTTTTCCATGCCCTTTTCCCCCTTTTTCATTCTCCCCATCGTATGCGCCTTGCGTTCCGCGCGTGAAAGCCGGAAAAACCGTGCGCGGCGGGCGTGCAAATGCTTGCCATTTTCCGCCGCTTATGATACAATATTGCGCAGTTTGAAAGCGCCGCGCCGCACACGGCGCGCGGAGGCAGAGATATGGATGAGACAACGTTCAAACACCTGATCGAGAACAAGAACAGAACGCCCGATCCGATGCGCTACCGGCACGCCGCCGTCGAATACCGCCGCACGGGCGCGGGCAGCGGTCTGAAGCTCCCCACGCTCTCGCTGGGACTGTGGCAGAACTTCGGCAGTTTCGACCACTTTGAAATCATGCGCGACATGATCTTCACCGCCTTCGACAAGGGCATCAACTCCTTCGACCTCGCCAACAACTACGGTCCCCGCGTGGGCAGCGCCGAGGAGAACTTCGGCAAGATCCTGCGCGAGAACTTCTCTTCCCACCGCGACGAGATGCTCATCGCCACCAAGGCGGGATTCCCGATGTGGGGCGGCCCCTGCGGGCGGGGCGGCACGAGAAAATACCTCATCGCCTCCCTCGACGCTTCGTTGAAGCGCATGGGCATCGACTATGCGGACATCTACTACCATCACCGCCCCGACCCCGAGACGCCCATCGAGGAGACGTGCTACTGCCTGCACCAGCTTACCTTACAGGGCAAGGCGCTCTATATCGGCATCTCCAACTACACCACCGAACAGACCGCCGCGGCAGTCAAAGTGTTCAAGGAGCTGAAGACCCCCTTCATCCTCAACCAGGCGCGCTACAACCTGCTCGACCGCACCGTGGAGGAGACGGGACTTTTGGACCTTGCAAGAAAGGAGGGCTTCGGCGTCATCGCCTACTCCCCCCTCGCGCAGGGACTGCTCACCGAGCGCTACGCAGGCGGCATCCCAGAGGACAGCCGCATCAAAAAGAGCGGCTCTCTCAAGGAGGAGACGCTCACGCCCGAGTTCTTCCGGAAGCTCGCCGCGCTGCGCACCGTCGCCGAACGCCGCGGACAGACGCTGCCCGCCCTCGCCCTCTCGTGGGTGTTGAGGGACGGCGTTGTGCCCAGCGTCATCATCGGCGCGTCCTCCTCAAAGCAGATCCTCGAAAACATCAACGTCAACCCCTCCTTCACGGCGGAGGAACTTGCCGAGATCGAGCAGATCTGCAAAGCATAAAACGGACGCAGGTATAGGGTTTTACAAAATTTTCTGCGGGGCATCCCGCGAACCCGCCCGTCTGTGCCCCGTTTCTCAAAATGCAAAACTGAATAAAAAATTGCCGTTTTTTTCGGCAATTTCAATACGGAAGGTTGGCAGAGCGGTCGAATGCGGCGGTCTTGAAAACCGTTGAGGTGCAAGCCTCCGGGGGTCCGAATCCCTCACCTTCCGCCAAACAAAAAAGGGCTATGTGCCCTTTTTTGTTTGGCGCGAAAAGCGTGATGTGAGGGATTCGGGGGTGGAGGCGTTTGCGCGAGCAAACGGTTTGCGCAAAGAATAACGCTTCCATCTTGCCGTGGCGCAATTAAAGCAGCACGGCGTGCTGTTCACCGAGGCGCGCCGCCAAAGGCGCGAATCCCTCACCGACAGAAGTCAAAACCACCAGTAAACTGATATGCACCCCAAAAGTTGGACAGACTTTTGGAGGTGCATATTTTATGGCAAAAAAAGGAAGTAAGCAGAAAA
>CALVTL010000039.1 GCA_944362555.1 uncultured Clostridia bacterium | reverse complement strand
AGCAATTATTTTCGCTTCTTCCCGCTCTTTTGCTCTTCCGCATAAACTAAGGCACTCAGTTTTTTTATGTATTCATTCTCCGCTTCAAGATATTGTACCCGTTCTTTTAGCCTTTGGTTCTCAGCTATTAAATCTTCTTCCACAGACTTTTCCAATGGCTGTTTCCTCGGCCTGCCCGTACTTTTCCTTCCGCGACGTTCTTCCATTAGTCCTGCCGCTCCTTCTTCTAAGTATATACGCTCCCACCGCTTTAGCCGACCCGTATAATTGTGTTCTTGTCCTCGTGCCAAACCCCAATATTTACGAGCTGTCTCTTTGTAACTCATGTGGTTTTCGCGCATATCCATTATAACAGCTATCTTGAATTCTGACGAGTATTTTGTTTGAAATCTTTTTCCTTTTGACATAAAAATATGCACCCCCTAAAGTCTGTCCAACTTTTGGGGTGCATATCACTGTCGGAACAGGCGGACAACGCTTTTGTTACTTGGCTCCCGTGCGCTTAAAGACGCCTACGATCGTCTTAAAGATAATTTTGATGTCCAAGCAAACAGAACAGTGATCGACATAATACAGCTCAAGTTTCTGCCGCTCTCCGCTCTCATAGGTGCAGTTATTTCTTCCGTTAGCTGCCCACCAACCGATCATCCCCGGCTTTACGGAAAGCAGCTTTTCGGCATCCGTACCGTATTTTTCGTCCACTTCTTCCCGCATGAGCGGGCGCGGACCGATGACGGAGATGTTCCCGACGAAGATCGCCCAGATATTGGGGAGTTCGTCGAGCGAAGTCTTGCGCAAGACCTTGCCGAGCTTTGTGATGCGGGGATCGTTGTCGATCTTGTATTCCCGCTTATACTGTTCAAGCTGTTCGGGCGTGAGCATATCCTCCAATTTATCCGCATTCTTCTTCATGCTGCGGAATTTCGGGATATAGATCTCCTTCCCGTTTTTCCCCACGCGCTTATGACGGTAGAAGACGGGACCGCCGTCGCTGCACTTGACGCAAATCGCCAAAATCAGGTACAGCCACGAGAATATAATGAGGAACAAGCCCGACGAGATGATGTCGAACGTGCGCTTTACAAAACGGTAACAGCCGTAGCGGAAGCCCTTGCGCGGGACAAAGACGGGTTCAGGCACGGGCTCTGCGTCCTCCCCGGGCATGACCGCAAGCGCGGCGTCCGTCGCCGCTGCCTCCTCGGACATGGTGTCCCCGCTTTCGGGCACTTCGGGCAGAACCTCGGACATGGTAGCCCCGTTTTCAGATACTTCGGGCTGCGCCGCGGACATGGTGTCCCCGTTTTCGGGCAATTCGGGCAGAGCCTCGGGCGCGGTTTCCTGCGCGGCGTCCGCCTGCATCCCGCGCGCGCGCTCCTCCTGTGAAAGTTCTTTCATAATTCCTCTCGGGTATCAAATGTTGCCTTGATTATATCACGCCGTGCGGACGTTGTCAAGATTTTTGTGCAGAAAGCTGTCCCCTCTCCTGCCATATTCCGGAAACGCCCCCGCCGCACACGTCATTCCGAGGAGCGTATACGACGAGGAATCCCCCCGGGAAGCGACAAAAGGCGAGGAGGCTCACACTCGCCTTCGGCTCGGTTCAAAATGACGTAAGGGGTGTCATTCCGAGCGTCAACCCCCGAAAAATCCCTTGAAAAGGGGGTGAATGCGGTTTGACTTTTCCCGCCGCGCGTGATAAACTATTGAGCCATGAGCATTTCTTCCCACGAGCCCGACGCGCTTCGGGCACAAAGACGGCAAAAGATCCGCGCGGAGATCGTGCGCTATCTCCTCATCACGCTGGGCTGCGTGCTGCTGGGCGCGGGCATCGCACTCTTCCTCGACCCCAACAGCATCGCCCCGGGCGGCATTTCGGGCGTCGCCATCATCCTCAACAAATTCATCCCGCTCAACACGGGTCTGCTCATCTTCCTGCTCAACATCCCGCTGCTGCTCATCGGGCTCATCAAGTTCGGCAAGCAGTTTTTGTTCAACACGGTGTATGCGACGATCATGCTCTCGCTGGCGACCGACCTCATCTCGTTTGTCATGGAGCGCATGAACATGACCGCCGTCTCCGCCCTCACGGGGGAGACGCTCGTCGCCGCGACGGGCGATTTGTTCCTTGCCGCCGTGGCAGGCGGCGTGCTGTGCGCCGTGGGGCTGGGGCTGGTGTTCCGCTGCAACTGCACGACGGGCGGGCTGGACATCGTCGTCATGCTCATCCACAAAAAGTGGCGGCATCTGGGCGTGGGCACCATCTTCCTCATCGTGGACTTCGTCATCGCGGGCGTCTCCGCCATCGTCTTTGAGAGCATTGAGATCGGTCTCTACGCCGCCGTCGGCATCGCCATATACAGCGTCCTCATGGACGTCGTCATCTACGGCGGGAACAGCGCCAAGTTCGTGCACATCGTGAGCGACAAGAACGAGACCATCAAGAACCGCATCCTCACCGAGCTGGAGATCGGCGTGACGGGCTTCGACGGCGTGGGCGAATACACGGGCGAGAAGAAGAAGGTGCTGATGGTCGTCGTGAAAAAGCACCTCTACCCCATGCTGCGCGACATCATACGCGAGGAGGACCCCGACGCCTTTATGATCGTCACCTCCGCAAAAGAGGTGTACGGGCTGGGCTACCGCAGCCATCAGGAGGACCTGTGACCCCTCTGTCCTGCGCGCGGACGTCCCCTTTTGCTTGCGTTCCGTGCGCCCCCTGTTTTCCCAATTTTCAGTTTATTATACGCCATGAAGAGCGGCTGCCGAAAAGCAGCCGCTCTTCTTATTCAAAAAAGCGGATATTTTTCCATTTTTCCCCGCTTTTTCCTTGAAAAATGTCATACGTCCCGCAAAAATTGCAAAAAAGCGTGTCATTCTTTTGACAGGAAAATGAGATTTGTGATATAATCCGTATTACATTATATAGGGAGTGGGGAAACGCTCCCTGCATGATGCAAGGCAAGTGCCGCGGCGGCGGCGCCCCGTTGTGCGGGCGCCGCCGCAAAACGAACCGCGGCACAAAGTAAGGAGTACGGATATGAAAAACATCCAAAGAAGGCGCTTCGGCATCTTTGCCGTCGCCGCCGCCCTCGTATGCTGCCTGTTCGCCGCCGTTCTGACGGCGTGCAAGGACGAGCCCGCCGCGCAGTCGGGCGCGGAAGCGGGCGCATACTACTACGACGCCGGCAGCGAGGAGTATCTGCTCACGCTGGGCGGCGAGATGCAGTTCACCCTCACCGTGAAGGGCGACGTCTCGCGTGGGGGGTATACCCTTCAGGACGAGGCGCTCACGCTCAACGCGGGCGACAAGACGTATTCTGCAACGCTGCAGGGGAACATCCTCTCCCTCAATTACGGCGACGCGCAGATGCGCTTTTACAAGAAAGTCTATTACACCGTCACGTTCGACGCGCAGGGCGGCAGCGACGCCGCGAGCGTGCAGACGCTCAACGGAAAGGCGGCGCAGCTCCCCGCAGACCCCGTGCGCGACGGATATGCCTTCATCGGCTGGTACAAGGACGCAGAGTACACCTCGCCCTACCTTTCGGATGCGGTGACCGCCGAAACGACGCTGTACGCGCGCTGGGCGCAGACCTCTGCCGACGGCGTGGAATACACCGTGACGTACGACCTCGGCTATGAGGCGGAGGCGCCCGCTCCCGCGACGACCATCGGCAAGAAGCTCTACAACGCGCCCGTTCCCGCGCGCGAAGGCTACAACTTTGCGGGCTGGTGGGTGAGCATGGAGAACGAGGCAGAACGCCTCACCTTCCGCCTTGCGGAGGACACCGTGTTCGACGCCGACACCACGCTGTTTGCCGTGTGGCAGGCTGCGGACGCCGAGACGCCCGCGCCCGAGGTCTCCGTCTCCGAGCACGCCGTCACCTGGGACGCCATCGACGGGGTGAGCCGCTACCTTGTGACCATCACCGCGCCCGACGGCACCTCCATTGCCAGCGCGCAGCCCACGACGAGCACCACCTTCACGGCAGAACTGACGGATGCGGGCACATACCGCGTGGAAGTCTCCGCCGCGACGGCGGGCGGCAGCGTCATCCCCGGCGCGACGACGGAGCGCTACTTTGTGGGCAAGGCGCTCTCCCGCGTCTCGGGCATTGAGGTCATCGCGCCCGACACGCTCGTGTTCCGCGGCGTGGAGGGGGCGCAGAAGTACCTCCTCACCATCGACTGCGGCGACGACAGGCACGTTCATAATAAGCTCGATCTGGGCACTTCGCTCTACTACAACTTCTCCAACTGTGCAATGCAGGAGGGCGGCATCCGCTTCACCATCGAGGCGACGGCGGAAGGCTATGCCTCCTCCAAGGCGGAATTTGTGCTGGAACGCACGCTGAACGCCGTTCAGAACCTCAAAGTGGAGGACGACGTCCTCACCTGGAACCCCGTGGCAGGCGCCACGCTCTACCGCGTGACGGTGGGTCCCGCCACCTTCACGGTCACGGGAACGCAGTACTCCCTCAAGAACCTGCCCGCAGGGGAATACACCCTCTCGGTGCAGCCCGCGGCGCGCGGCTACAACTCCCCCGCCGCCCTCTCCCTCACCCATCAGAAGACGACGCCCGTCCTGCCCGAAGAGCTGCTGCTCAACGGCACCGTCCTCTCGTGGAAGGGCGAGGAAGGCATCTCCTATTCCGTTCTCTATGACGGCAAGGAAGCAGCCGTTCCGCAGGGCGAGACGTCCTACGACCTTGCGGCGCTGTTCGGCTGGACGGTGAGCAAAGACTACACCGTGCAGCTCAAGGCGACGAAGGGCAACGCCTCCGCCACGAGCGAGCCGTACACCTTCCGCTTTGACGACCTTGACCCCGTTCTTACCTATGCGGAGGGCGCCCTCTCCTGGAAGCCCGTTGCAGGCGCGCTCGGCTACGAAGTGCGCGCGAACGGCGACGACGCCACCCTCTTCCGCGTGGAGGGCACCTCCTGCGGCCCCGTTCTCACCCGCGCGGGCGAGAACACGCTGGAAGTGCGCTTCCTGCGCGAGAACGGCGCCTCCGAATGGGCGTCTCTCACGGTGAAGGCGTACGCCGTCACCTTTGACAGCCGCGAGGGCAGCAGCTCCGTGAGCGCCGTGTATGCGGCGGCGGGCGACCTTGTCCGGCTGCCCACCCCCACCGCGCCCGCAGGCTATGACTTCGACGCGTGGTACACCTCCCCCGACGGTCCCGAAGGGCTGGGCGCACGGTATGAAGACACCTGCTATGTCGCTCCGGGCGGGCTGGCGCTCTACGCAAGCTACGCGCCCAAGGCGGTCAAAGTGACGTTGAGCGGCGCGGACGGGCTGACGGAAGCCACCGTCTATTACGGACAGGAATACACCCTTCCCGTGCCCGAGGCGACGGACGGCGCGAGCGCGTTCGGCGGCTGGTTCGGCGCGCCGCACGGCGTGGGCGAGCAGTACACCGACGCATACGGCAATTCCCTCTCCGTCTGGCAGTTCACCGAGGACACCACGCTCTACGCCTTCCGGGTGGAGAACGTGCTCACCTTCACCTGGATGGGCAACGGCTATTCCGTCCGTGCAGGGGCGCGCGCAAACCTCGTTCCCTCCATCACCATCCCCGCGCAGTACGAGGGCGGAACGGTGACGCAGATCGCAAGCAGCGCGTTTGCAAGCCTCACCTCCCTCACCTCCGTTGACATCCCCGACACCGTGACGAACGTCCCCGCGAGCGCCTTTGAAGGGTGCACCGCGCTCACCGACGTCAACGTGTATTCGGCAGGCGCCGCGTATGCGCGCTACTCCTCGCAGGACGGCGTGCTCTACGACATGGGCGCGCAGGACGCGCCCCACGCGCCGCAGCCCGCGTTCATGCCCGCGGGGAAGACGGGAAGCTACCGCATCCCCGACGGCGTGACGACCATCCCTGCAAGCGCGTTTGCGGGCAGCCGCATCGAGCGCATCGTCATCCCCGCAAGCGTCACCTCCATCGGAACGGAGGCGTTTGCGAACTGCTCCAACCTTGCGAGCGTCGTCTTTGAGGACCTCGGCGCGAGCGCGCCCGCCCTCACCATCGGCGACCGCGCCTTCAAGAACTGCAACAACGCGAACTTCACCTCCATCCGCCTGCCCGCAAGGCTCGCGAGCATCTCGTATGAAAAGTACGACGCTGCCGCCACGGCGTTCGACGACCTCGCTGACCTGACGGCGACCGCGCCCGACGCCTTCCTCGGCTGCTCCAACCTCACCCGCATCGAAGTGGCGCAGAGCGAGCAGGCGACCTACCGCACTGTGGACGGCGTCCTGTTTATGGGCAACACCCTCCTCTACTTCCCCTCTTATAAGAGCGTTTCCGGCTACACCATCCCCGAGACGACTTCCGCCATCGCGGCGGGCGCCTTCTTCGGCGTCGTCGGCTTCAGCGGCGATGACGTCGTCATCCCCGCATCCGTGCAGACGGTGGGCGACTTCGCCTTTGCGGGCTGCTCGTTCTCCACGCTCACCTTTGCGGGGGAGGAGGGCTCTCTCGGCGGAACTGCGATCGGCAATTACGCCTTCTACGAATGCATCTACCTGGAAGAAGTCACCTTTGCGCAGCACAGCGCCGTCACCGAAGTGGGCGACTACGCCTTCTATGGCTGCGAAGAGGTCACAATGCTCACCATCCCCGCGAGCATGACGAAGATCGGAAATTACGCGTTCGCGGGCTGCGGCTCCAGCGACGGCGAACTCACCGTCACCTTTGCAGAGCGCACGGAGGAGCTCTCCTTCGGCAACGGCGTGTTCTCCGACTGCTACATCGAAGAGCTCTCCATCCCCGCCTCCGTCACGCTCAGCGACGACTTCCTCGGCGGATTGGAAGTGGACCGCATCGTCCCCGCCAAAGATCACCCCACCCTCCAGTCGGACGAGTACGCCCTCTACCTCACGGAGAACGGTGCAATGGTCACCCTGCTGCGCTTCCAGCCCACGGCGGAGGCAGACCTTTCCGCCTTCAAAGTTCCTGCAAGCGTTAAGACGATCGCCGCGAACGCCTTTGAGGGCGCACAGCTCACCGCGCTCACCTTTGCAGAGGGCTCGCAGCTCGAGAGCATCGGCGAGAGAGCGTTCTATGGTTCTTCCCTTGAGACCATCGACCTGCCCGAGAGCGCCTTCACCATCGGCAGCTACGCCTTTGCGCAGATCTCGAAATGGTACGAAAAGTGCACGACGCGCATCGACCTCGGCGGCGCGACGTCCATCGGCGACTACGCCTTCTTCAATACGGGGTATACGACGCTCAAAGTCACCATCCCCGCCTCCGTCAAGGAGATCGGCGCCTACGCCTTTGCGGATAACAGCAGCTACGGCGTATACCTTACCGAAGTCACCCTCTCCGAAGGGCTTGAAGTGATCGGCGAGAACGCCTTCGCTTCCTCGGGCATCACGGCTGTAAATATCCCCGCCTCCGTCAAGGAGATCGGCGCCTACGCCTTCGCGGACAGCAAGCTCGCAACGATCGCCTTTGCGGAAAACACCGCAGCAGATGCCGCGCTCCTCGTGGGCGGCTACATTCTGAAAGGAACGCAGGTCGCATCGGTCGCATTCCCCGCGCACCTCACCGAGCTGGGCGCGAACGCCATGCGCGGCAGCGCCGCCACCACAGTGACGTTTGCGGACAACGCGCGGCTTGAAACGATCGGCGCGAACGCCTTCAACTCCACCGCCCTCACCGCGATCGCCATCCCCGCCTCCGTCAGGGAGATCGGCGAGAGCGCCTTTGCGAGCAGCGCAAGCCTTGCGAGCGTGACGTTCGCGGAGGGCTCGAAGCTCGAAATGATCGGCGCGAACGCCTTCAACTCCACCGCCCTCACCGCGATCGCCATCCCCGCCTCCGTCAGGGAGATCGGCGAGAGCGCCTTTGCGAGCAGCGCAAGCCTTGCGAGCGTGACGTTCACCGACAATGCGGACGTAAGCCTCACCATCGGCGCGAGCGCATTCAGCTCCACAGGCATCACGTCCATCACCCTTCCCGCCCAGTTCACGGGCTTTGCCGCGAACATCTTCTACGCGGGCGAGAGCGGCACGCTACTTGCAAGCATCTCCGTGTCCGACAAGAACGCGGAATATGCCTCGCACGGCGGCATCCTGTACACGAAGGACTACGCAACGCTGCTGTTCTGCCCGCCCGAATTTACGGGCGAGAACGGCACGGCGACCGTTCACAACGACACCAAGACCATCGCAGCGGAGGCGTTCAAGTACTGCTCGCACCTCACCGACATCAACTTCGGCACGGCGCAGGTGACGAGCGTGGGCGCAGAGGCATTCCGCTCCACGGGGCTCACCTCCATCGCCCTGCCCGACAGCGTGCAGACCATCGGCGAGAGCGCCTTTGTGAACAGCAACTCCCTCACCACCTTCCGCGTGCCCGAGAGCCTGCTCTCCTTCGACGCCTCGACGCTGGGGCTTGACGCCCTCACCACCCTTACGGTGAGCGACGGCAACGACCGCTATGAGGTCGACGAGGGTGCGGCGCTCATCCTCACGGACGGCGCGGAAAAGACGCTCGTCTACTACCTGCGCTCGGGCGCGCCCGAAACGTACGCCGTGCCCGCAGGCACCACGCAGATCGGCGAGAACGCCTTCCGCGGCGCAGCCGTCAGCGAAGTTTCCATCCCCGCGTCCGTCACTTTTGTTGCGGCGAACGCCTTCAACGGCTCCGCCCTTGCAACGGTCACCTTTGCGCAGGAGGACGGCGCGCAGCTCATCATCGGGCAGTACGCGTTCTACAACACGCAGCTTACCGAAGTCGCCCTGCCCGCGCGCACCTTCGCCATCGACGACTACGCCTTTGCGGCAGACTCGCAGGGATTTATGTATGATGGCGACGTGCGTCTTGCGTCCATCACCTTCGGAACGAACAGCAAGCTGAACTCTTTGGGCAGCAACGTATTCCAATACTCCTTCCTTGAGACCATCGACCTGCCCGCAAGCCTTGCGACGATGGGCGACGGCGTGTTCCGCAACAACGCCTATCTTGTGAGCGTGCGGCTCCCCGAAGGGCTGACGACGATGGGCAATGAGACCTTCTATGCGGACGATGCGCTGGAGAGCGTGTATCTGCCCTCCACCCTCCGCACGATGGGCAGCGGCACCTTCAGCGGCTGCGAGTACCTCACCGACGTCACCTTTGCCGAAGGGTTCACCATCGAGCGGCTCGCCGTCGATACGTTCAGCGGCTGCGACTACCTTGAAGAGATCACCCTGCCCGCCTCGCTCACGGAAGTGACGGGCGAAGTGGATGAATATGGTAACCGCACGGGTCTGTTTGAAGGGCTCTACTATCTCACCAAGGTGACCTTTGCCGAGGGCAGCCGCTGCGTGGAGATCGGACCCAACGCCTTCGCAAACAGCAGCCTCTCCGAGATCACCCTGCCCGCAAGCCTTACGACCATCGGACACAGCGCCTTCCGCGGCACCGAGCTTGAGAGCATCGTCATCCCGAGGACGGTGACGCGCATGGACAACTATGCCTTCTCGGACTGCCGCTCGCTTGAGAGCGTGCAGATCGAACCCGGCATTGCCGCCATCCCCGGCAACGCGTTTGCAAACTGCACGTCGCTCACCTCCATCACCATCCCCGCGTCCGTCACCTCCCTTTCGGCGTCGGCGTTCACGGGATGCTCGGCACTCACCGACGTCTATCTCGAGGCGGGCAACCCTGCATTTGTCATGGAGAACGGTGTTCTGTACACCGCAGACATGACACAGGTCGTCTTCATGCCCGTCTCCGTCACCTCCTTCACCATCCCCGCCGCCATGACAAGTGCGGACATCATCAGTATGCTCGGCACGGCGGAAGGGCTCAAGGAGATCGTCGTCGAGGAGGGCAACCCCGTCTACCGTGCCAAGTTCGGCGTGCTCTATGACAGCGAATGGAACCTGCTGCTCGTCCCCGTGGCGATGGAGACATACACCATCCCCAAGGAAGTCACCTTTATCGCGGCACAGAATCCCGACGATTACTACGGCGGCAACTACTTCTCCGCCACGGCGATCAAAGAGATCGACTTCGAGGAAGGGCGCACCGAGCGCCTCGTGATCGCCGAAGGCGGCTGGGGACAGGGCGCATTCGTCGGCATGCAAGCGCTCACAACCGTCACCCTGCCCGCCAATGTGACGATCGGCGCATACGCGTTCTATAACTGCAACGCGCTCAACTCGGTCACCCTCACCCCCGGCGCGGGCACCATCGGCAACAATGCCTTCGGCTACACCGATCTTAAGAGCCTCACCATCCCCGAGGGGTACACCTCCATCGGCGACAACATCTTCTCGTACTGCGAGAAGGTCGAGGAAGTTTCCCTGCCCGCAACGCTCACGGACATCTCCGAAAAAGCGTTCGGAAACTGCGACTCCCTCATCGACGTGACCGTCGCCGCAGGCAACACCGTCTACAAAGTCGACCATGACGTCCTTTACAAGACGGATATGACGCAGGTCATCTTTGTCCCCGTCAAGCTGGATACCTTCTATATCCCCGCCGACCTCACCGACGCAGAATTGCTGCTTGACGCGCTGCAGCGTCCCGAGGCACTTGCAAGCATCGAGATCGCAGCCGAGAACACCGCATTCCGCGTCAAGGACAATGTGGTCTACGACAGTGCATGGAATCTTCTCTATGTCTGCCCCGCGATCACGTCGTACACCATCCCCAAGGAAGTCGTTTCCCTCCCGTCGGACGGATACTTCTACGGAACAGGGGTCACATCCGTCACCTTTGAAGACGGCCGCACGGCAGCGCTCGTGCTGGAGGACGGCGGAAATATGTACGGCACCCGCTACGGCGTGTTTGTCGGCATGAATGCGCTTGCAAGCGTGTCCCTGCCCGCAAATACGACCATCGGCGCCTATGCCTTTGCCGGGCTCTACGCCCTTAAGACCGTCACGTTGGGCGAGAACACGAGCATCGGCGAGAGAGCCTTCAACAACTGTGCCTATCTCGATACGCTCACCTTTGACAGCAAAACGAACATTGGCAGGAATGCGTTCAGCGGCTGCAAGGCGCTTTCGAGCCTCACCTTCCCTGCGAACACGGTCATCGGCGAGAGTGCGTTCAACGGCTGCACGAGGCTTACGAGCGTTGCCTTTGCCTCCGCAAACGTCACGCTCACGGGCAATCCCTTCACGGGCTGCGCTCCCGTGAATAAGATCACCGTTGCAGACAGCGCGGCAGGCAATATCGTTCTGGAAAGCGGCGTGCTCTATGACGCAGGCAAGACGAGGGTGTACCTCATGGAGAAGGTGGAGAGTTTCAATATCCCCGCCACCCTCACGGACGACTCCTTCCTCGACCTGCTTGCAGCGAACCCCAACTTGACGTCGATCACTTCGGATAACCCCGACTTCAAGGTTGTCGGCGGCGTGATCCACAACGCCGACATGGAGCCCGTATTCTTCCCCTCCTTCGTCACTTCCTATACGATCCCCAAAGATGTCGCAATCGACGGCAGCTATCTCTCCGAACTCCAATCCCTGTTGAGCGGAACGAAAGTTTCGGCTGTCGCCATCGAGGAAGGCAACACGAGCGCATACTTTGCCGACTTCGGCGCACTGTATACCTCGGACGGCACGCTCGCCTTTGTCCCCGCGAAGATGGAGACCTTTACCATCTCCAAGCGGGCGACGCTCATCTCCGGCTCCGGTTTGTTCAGCGGCACCGCCGTCAAGACGGTGACGTACGACAAGAGCGAAGGCGACCCTTCCGGAAAAGTTACGCTCCAAGGGACTGATGATCCTACTATGGCAAGCGTCTTCAATGGCGCAAGCGTGGAGACCGTGGAGCTTCCCGGATGGGCGGTCATCGGCGACTATGCATTCTATGGTTTAAGATCGCTCACATCGATCACATTGGGCGAGGGCATCACAAGCATCGGCAGCAACGCCTTTATGCAGTGCCTTGGTCTGACGGCGATCACACTGCCCTCTACCCTTGAATCCATCGGCTATCGCGCATTCTATTATTGTGACTACATTGCAACCATCAGCATCCCCGCCTCGGTCACAACCATGGGGAGCCAGGCATTTGCATTTTGGGGTACTTACTCCACGCAAACGATCTATGTTCCGTTTGCTGAAGGAGAACTTCCCGCAGGTTGGGATGCAAGTTGGGCTGCCAGTGTGCCTGCCTCCTCGATCATCTATGCCGAGGCGCAGGAACCCACCGAATAACATTCAATACCATTCCCGTTCATGCGGGAGCCGCAGCGGCGGAGCGGGAGCGCCCGTTCCGCCTGCGCGGACAGGAGCACTATGAAAAAGAACCACGAAACAACTTCTTCCTCCCTGATGGAGGATCTCTCCCGCCGGCAGGCGGACCTGTTTGCCGCCTACCGCAGGCGTATGACGGCGGCGGCGGTCATCTCCTCCGCGTGCTTTGCGCTGATGATCGGCGCGACCGTCGCCTTTTTAACGGCGCTTTTGAGCTGGCTGCTCGACTACAACGGCGTATGGCTCGCCGTCGGGCTGGGGCTGGGAAGCGCCGCCCTTGCGGGGTGTCTTCTGTTCTTCCTCAAATTCCGCCCCACGCAGGCGGACGTCGTGCGGCGCATCGACAGCATGGGGCTTGAAGAGCGCACCGTCACGATGGTGGAACTGCGCGGCGTGAACTCGAGCATGGCGAACTTGCAGCGCGCCGATACGACGCAGAAGCTGCACGCCGTCACCAAGGAACAGACCAAGCGCGCCTTCCCCTACTTTGCCGTCGGAACGGCGGCATCCGTCCTTTTAGGCGTGTTGCTGCTGCTCGCCGTCGGCATGACGACGGTGACGGGGCTTGCCGCCTCGGGCGCCATCCCCTCCCCGGGCATCGTCTCGCCCGACAAAGAGCAGTTCATCACCGTGAGCTACCTTGTGGACGAGGGCGGCGAGATCGAGGGCGAGGAGGAGCAGATCCTCACCGCGGGCGAGGACGCCACTCCCGTTGTGGCGGTCGCCGAAGACGGCTGGGCGTTCGTGCGGTGGTCGGACGGCAATAAGTCCACCCAGCGCACCGACCTCAACGTCAAATCCGACCTCATCGTCACCGCCATCTTTGAAGAGCTGGGCGACGGCGAGGACATCGATGCGGGCGACGACGCGCTCGATAAGGACGACGAGGGCGACTACGACCAGAACGCGCCCAATCCCGACGAGAGCAACGGCGCAGGCGCCGGCGGCGACGCGGGCGACGGCGGCGAGGGCGACGGCGACGGCGCCACGGGCGAAGGCACGGGCACGGGCTCGGGCGGACAGGAAGGCGAAGGCAACGGCAACGGTCAGGGCTCGGGCGCGGGCGGCGGCTGGTCGGACAACAACCAGATCATCGACGGCAACACCGACTACCGCGACGTGCTCGAACAGTACCTCGACATGGCAAAGGACATCCTGGAAAGCGGCGGAGAACTCCCGCCCGAACTCATCCAATTCATCGAAGATTACTATGGCGGGCTCTGATCCCGAAAAATCCATCAAAAAGGAACAAATACTATGGTAACAGAGGAAAGCATCCAGAAATTCAGCAAGCAGTGCGCGAACATCTTTGAGCAGGTGGGG
>CALVTL010000038.1 GCA_944362555.1 uncultured Clostridia bacterium | reverse complement strand
GGAAAGCCGCCCGCTCCGCGAACTGCTTGCAAAATCGCAGCGGGGAAAGTGGGGGCTGTTCGGTTCTCGGTTTCGCCTGCGCGTTGCGCCTTTGCGGCGGGGAGCAGCG
Source organism: uncultured Clostridia bacterium (assembly GCA_944362555.1). Classification (GTDB taxonomy): domain Bacteria; phylum Bacillota; class Clostridia; order Christensenellales; family Borkfalkiaceae; genus Gallimonas. Next base: position 13,468 of record CALVTL010000038.1, on the reverse strand, counting down.
AAGGAACGCGCCACACGCCGAAAGTCATTCGGCTCTGTCGGGATGACGTAAAAAGTTTCCCTGCGCCGCATTGATAAAAAATCCCCGACTCTACGTTCCGTGGGTGGCATTTTTGCGGCGGATGTGGTATGATAAATATGCGCAGAGAATGGGCGCGCGGAGGCAGATATGGATCAGAACAAGACGGGCGCATTTATCAAGGAACTGCGCAGGGAAAGGGGTTGGACGCAAAGTGAGTTTGCTGAGGAACTCGGCGTATCCGAAAAGACGGTCTCCAAATGGGAGACGGGACGCGGTCTTCCCGATGTTTCGCTCATGCTGCCCGTATGCGAACTGCTCGGCATTACGGTCAACGAACTGCTCGCGGGCGAGCGCCTTCCGACGGGCGAACAGTACCGCGAAAGGGCGGAGGAGCGCCTTCTGCTCACCTGCGACCGCACCCGCCCCGAGACCAAGGTCATCATCTGTAACGCCGCGTGTTGGGTGAGCGTTGTCGTCTGGCTCGCGCTCATCCTGCTTGCAGCGTTCTGCGATCTGCCCGTATGGGCGCGCATCGTCATCATCGTATGCGCTTTTTTGGGACTTGCGGCGGTCATCGCGCCCATTTTGCTCGTCGCCGTCAATACGGAATTTTATACCTGCCCGAAGTGCAAGACGAAATTCGTCCCGACGCTCTCCGCCTTTTTGCTTGCGCCGCACACCACAAAAAAGCGACGTCTGAAATGCCCGCATTGCGGGCAGAAGAGCTGGTGCGTGAGCCGTCTGCGCCCGAACGAGGCGGCCCGGACGGAAGTGGAAATGATAAGCGGGACGAAGCCCGCGGAGGAGCAGCGCCGTGACGATCGCTGAAGAAACACAATTTGCCAAAGAGGAGCTGGAGGCGCTCTTTTCCTCTGTTCGGTGGGAATCGGCGAAGTACCCCGACCGCCTTGTGCGGGCGATGCGCGGCTTTTCCTGCGTCCTTTCCGCGCGGGAGGAGGGCAGGCTCGTCGGGCTGCTCGCGGCGATGGATGACGGCGAAATGATCGCCTATATCCATTATTTGTTGGTCGCGCTCGAGGCGCAGGGGCGGGGCGTCGGGTCGCGCTTATTGCAGGCGGCGCTCGCGCGCTACCGCGGCTATACCCGCGTCGTGCTGCACACCGACGGCGCGGGCGTGCAGGCGTTCTACCGCAAACACGGCTTTTCCCCGCTGGACAGCGTGTGCATGGGGCTCACGCCCAAATCGTAATACATCGGACAGAATCCCCTCAACCATAAAAACCCGCCCGCAGCGTGCGCTGCGGGCGGGTCGTTATATAAGAAAACCCGCGGATCGTTCGCGGGTCCGAGAAATACTTTGCCGGTGAACAGAATTGAATTAGGAAGGTCCGAGCGCAGCGAGACAGTCTCTTTTTTTTTGCCCCCATGCGATCGTCTCACAAAAACGTTTCGCGTTTTTGCGGGAACGCCACGGAAAGGGAGTGACCCGCGCGTTATGTGCGCCACCACGGCGCGGTGTGCGCGCAGTGAACGCCGCCGCTTCCATTTGCCGCGTTGAGATCCGTTGATTTTTAGTGCGAAGAGCGTCCGTTTACATTGCGGATACGATCATGCCCGATATGCTCTTTCAGCCGCATAAAAAAGATTTTTGTCGCTGCCACCATTCCCCGCGTGCGGGCCGAAAGGTCAGTGGAAGTCGAACAGATCGTCCGGCGAGATGTCAAAACGCTTGCAGAGATATACTATCTTTTCATAGTCCAACTGAACCTTGCCCGTTTCATAGTCGCTGTAATCGGACTGATATTTGTGCAATTCCGCCGCTATCTGTTTTTGAGTGATCCCTTTGGCTTTTCTTGCGGCTTTCAGGTTTTCTCCCACTGTTTTTGCTAAATCCATATAAGCCTCCCGATGTCGTATAATATAGAAAAATTTTCTATAAGATGCTTGACACATAGGAAAAATTGCTATATAATAAATTCAACAGCAGAAAGAGGAGAAAGAGAGATGAAAAAAACGGTTTTATACATTCTTGCAATTATGTGTGCGGTCACCCCGGTGCTTTCTGCCTGCGACGACGGTTCCGAAACGGAAAAAGAGCCGCAGACGCAGATATGTGAGCACGAACTTATTTATCACGACGCCACGGTTACCTGCACGAAGGACGGACAGAGAGAATATTGGGAGTGCGAAATCTGCGGATCTTATTTTGCGGACGAGAGCGCCACTCTGCCTTTGACGCAGGCCGAGCTTGCAGCAGGCAAATTAAACCATAAAAACAAGATACATCACGCTGCCGTAGCAGGCACTTGTACAGGCAGCGGCACCATGGAGTACTGGGAATGTCCGGACTGCGGCCTGAATTTTTCCGATGAGGCGTGTGAAAATTCCGTTTCAAAGCTTACCACTTCAAAAACGGCGCACCGCTGGGAGAACGGCGCGTGCTCGGCTTGCGGGATCTCTTACAACGATTACTTTTTCGAGTTTGAGCCGAACAGTGACAGGACCGGTTATATTGTGGACTGGAAAAGAGGCGCCGAACTGATGGGGCAGACCGAAATCATTTTACCGGGAACGTATGAAAATAAGCCCGTTACCGAAGTTGCGGCTTACGCCCTTGCCAACAAGACCGGGATCACCGACGTTGTAGTGTCTGAAGGGATACAAAAGCTCAACGCCGGGTCTTTGGCGGGCGCGGATATCGTTTCCGTTTCTCTGCCCTCCACGCTGCATTCGATAACGGGAGAAGCTTTCGCGGGCGTAGCTTCGTCCGGAGCTTCGTCTGCTATGCGGCCGTTGCCCGAAAATCTTACTCAAATAACCGTGGCGGCAGACAATGCGCATCTTGTTGCGCAAAACGGCGTAATATACGGCACAACGGCAGGGAAGCGCACATCTGTTGAGGCGGTTGCCCCGGGTCTTACGGGCTCCCTTACCCTGCCCGATACCGTAAACGCCATAGCCGATCATGCATTTTACGGTTCCAAACTGACTTCGGTAACGTTGCCGGACAGTCCTTTGGGGGCTTTGACGGTGGGGGCGTGCGCCTTTAAAGGGGCGTCGGTTACTGCGCTCACTCTCCCCGAGAGCGTTATTTCCATAGGGAATGAAGCACTTTCCTTTCTTGAGTTGGAAACCTTTCAAGTGCCGGGCAAAATCAATTTGTTAAGCGATGCATTGTTCCGATACAGCAATATAGACACCGTTATTCTCCCCGAGGGGGTAACAACCATCGGTGGCAATGCGTTTTATTCCTGTGAAATAGATATCATTGTCATACCCAAGAGCGTTACCAAAATCGGGAGAGACGCATTCTGGGCCGCTTCGATAGATTATGTATATTACGGAGGGAGCACATCCCAACAGTTCGAAGCAATAGACGGCGTTAAGGACACGGGCAATTTAGATTTAAAAAATGCGTGGAGGAAGTATTATTCCGCAACCGATACCAACGCCGGCAATATATGGCATTATGTAGACGGCTTCCCCGTGGCATGGTAATGCGGCCGGATGTTTTGTAAAAGCATTGAACAATAACGAAAATTCCCGGGGAGGGAGCGCAAAAGCGCCCCCCTCCCCGGGGCCGGACCGTCTGCCCCCTCACTGCGCCCCGTGTGTCGGTCGCACGGGTGTACGACGCTATGGAAGTCATGAAAGGATCAACCAAATACTTATGAAAGGAGAGGAATATAAATATGAAAAATTTACCAGCAAAAATTTTATGGACGTTGGCAACCGCCGGTTCTTTCATTTCGGGGTTTCTCGGCAATTCTCTTGCCATGATTTCTCTTATGGAGATGTGGTGGTTAACATTGGTATGGGGCATCGTGGCGGCAAGCGTCGTTTTAATGTGGCTCAATAAACCGACTATCGCCATTTCCTTGTATTTTTGGGCTATAATTTACTACAACATTGTGTATATAATTTTTCTCTATGTTGCAAACGGTTTCGGAAATTATGAAATCGTGTACCTGATCGAAGCAGTTTTCCTGTTTTTCTTGTGCATTGTTCCCGCAATCAAACTTTTGTCTGCGAAAAAGACAAAGGGGGTAAAATATGCAATGATTCTTCTGATCGTCAGCATTGTTTTATGCTCACTGTTCAGCATCGCCGGCATGGGCGCCTTTCTGGTTACGCCCCCCTATGCGGGAGCGGGGTTGTATATTTGTTTTTACATTTTCCCCGTCCTGGCGGCGGTTGCGATCGGCTTGAACAACAAATCCATAAAAGCGAGTGCGGCATCTCAGGCGACAGAAGCGAACGACCGGATATCCGAGACGGAGCAAAAATAGTTTCAAGCAGTCCGATCTTAACTTCGACCTAAAAAACCCGCCCGCAGCGTACGCTGCGGGCGGGACGTTTACAAAAATTCGTTCAATCTTTGGCGGCGGAGGCGATCTTTTCGGAGATGCGGATGAACGCAGCGGCGTCCTCCTCGCCGATAACACCGATGAGCTCGCGGGCGAGCGTGAGCGATTGCTCGTGCACGCGCAGATATTCGCCGATGTTCTCGGGCAGGATGCGCACGAGCGTGGTGCGCTTGTCCTTCCCCTCAAAGCGCTCCAAAAAGCGTTTGGCGACCAGCGAATCGATGGTGCGGTTGACGAGCGATTTGAGCATCTTGGTCTCGGCGACGATCTGCTTGAAGGAGACGACGCCCTTTCCGTCCGCGCGGTATTGGTTGTATGCGACGAGCATGACGATCGCCTCGTTATACACGAGCCCCTTGGTGATGCGCGTGTTTTTCAGGATGCCCGTCAGGCGCACCCACGCGGCGATGACCTGTTCTTCCAGCGGTTGTTCCATATTGCCCCCTCGGCGGCGTCCGCTTGCGCGTGCGCCATCTGTGTTTGATTATACGCTATTTCCCGCATGATGTCAAGCAAATCACCCCTTTCGTAAGACGCGGTGGAAGGGGGCGCCGAAGGGGCGCGCACAGGGCGCGGGCGGTCGGGCAGAACGGGCTTTTGCAGGGCGCGGGCGATCGGGCGGAACGGACGTTTGCAGGGCGCAGAGCGGCGTGTTCTGCAACCCTTTGCCCCGTTCCGATGTGCGTTCTTGCCCCGTTCTTTGCGCCTTCTTTGCGCGGCGGGTTGCATTTTTCCGCGGGATGTGGTATACTGTAAGGGAAAAAAACGCCCTTACAGTATACTTTTAATATGGAAATCATCAAGGATACGGCGATGCTGTTGAGCTTCGTCAATATGAAACTTCGCAATTTGCAGTGCTCGCTCGGGGAGCTCTGCGACGACCTCGGCTGGGAGCAGGAGGAGGTGGTGCGCCGCCTTGCCGCAGCGGGGTATGTGTACGACGAGGCGCGCGGGTGTTTCCGATGAGTTATCCACATATCCACATTCGGACGGTGGATAACTTTGCAGGAGGTGGAAAATGTCGCAATACGATCTGATGAAACTGTTCTCCCGCTACGACAGCGAGATCTCCGAGGGGGATTTCACGCCTGAGGAGCTGGAGGCGTACCTCGCGGAGTGGGCGGGGAAGGAGGGCGCGCCCTCGCCCGCGCAGTGGAAGCGCGCCTATTTTGAGAAGTACGACGACGTGAAGGACAAGAGCCTGAAAAAACAGGATTGGTGAAAACGCCCGCCGCGCCGCGCAAAATATGTGCGGCGCGGCGGTGCCGTCGAATGTCCCCAAAAACGCTTGACGTCTGCGGAAAAACAGGGTATAATCATACTCGTCATGGAAGGTTTTCGGTCAACACTTCCAAATAAAAAAACCGAGGTTTTTTCATGTTCAGAAGGTTTTTCACCACCAAGCGCATCTGCCGCGCGGGCGTCATCGCCGCGCTGTACGTCGCGCTCACTTACGCCTTCGCGCCCGTCGCGTTCGGCGTGCTGCAGGTGCGCCCCGCCGAGGCGCTCACCCTGCTTCCGCTCTTCTTCCCGGAGGCGATCCCCGCGCTCTACGTCGGCTGCCTGCTCGCCAACCTCGCCTCCCCCTTCCTCGTCTACGACCTGACCATCGGTCCGCTCGTGACGCTCGCCGCCGCCGTGTGCACGTATTTGACGGGCGTGCTCCTCAAAAAGGTACAGGGCAGGGGCGGCGCGGCGCTCAAAGTGGGGCTGGGCGGCGTCTTTCCCGTCCTCATGAACGCCTTCGTTATCCCCGCCGTCATCGTCTTTTTGTGCAGCACGGGTGAGGACGCCACCCTCGCCGCCTATTGGACGTCGTTTGCGTCCTTCCTCCTCTCCGAGGGCGTGTGGGTGTATGCGCTCGGCATCCCGCTCTGCGCGTTCATCTTCTCCATGCAGAAGAAGGGCGTTCCCGCCTTTACCGACAAAAAGAAGACGCCCGTGCCCGAACACACGGACGCGTCGCAGACCTCTCTGCAAAAATAAATCACCATGCAGCCCGCGCCCGACCGAATGCGCGGGCTGTTTTTTGTTGTTTAAGAGATCCCGCGGGTCGCCTGCGGGTTTAAGAGCGGCTTTGCCGATGAGTGGAATTGAATTGGAGGAGAGAATTGTGTAGCGAGGAATCTCCTCGCAAGGGACAGGGAACGAGGGGATCCCTCACACGCGCCGTTGGCTTGGTTCGGGATGACGTGCAAAAAGGCGGGGCGCTCCCCTTGCGCCGCCGAGAAATCAAAAGGGGGGGGATCGCAAAGGCTTCCCCTTTGGGGGTGAGCCGCGCGTTATGCGCATCACCACGGTGTGGTGTGCGCGCACGGCGAACTGAGGTTTTTGCCATTGTGGGCAAAAACCGTGACCGCTGGCGGCGTTCCCCTTGCGCCGCCGAGACGGCTGTCCCGAAGGGACTGATGAGGGGGAAAGAAGGATCTTGTTCCATGCGTGACCCCTCATCCGTCAGGCTCGTTCCTCGCCTGCCACCTTCCCCCGAGGGGGAAGGCCGTGCCTTTGTGTAAAAAGGCGTGGCGTTCGGCTGTGCCGAATGCCCGCAAAAGGCGCCTTGCCGCGACGACGTGTTGCGTTATTCGCCATGATTTCAGCGCAGGGGGCGGGTCGGGCGGAATACGACGAGCCAGAACAGCAGCCAGAGCGCCGCCACGCCCGCGAACGAGAGCAGGGCGCGGTAGACGGTCTCGTTCCCGCAGACGGCGGCGCGCAGCACGTCAAAGCCCGTCAGCGCGGTGATGCAGGCGCACAGTCCGAACACGATGAGCGCGCCGCAGCACAAGAGGGTGGTCATCTTCATAGCCGCAGTATGTGCGCGCGGCGGGAAAATTTTCCCGCCGCGCGCATTTCGGACAAACCGTCCCCGCATGAAATGGAAAATTGCTGCGCGCACGGAAGAGAAAAACGCCGTGCGCTTTGGACAAACCGCCCCCGCGCCGAAGGGAAAAAAGCGCGCCGCCCGAGGGGGGCGGCGCGCTTTGTGATCCCGTTTACGATCGGGCTCGTTCAGGCACTTATTCCGATGGGGGCGTGTCCGCAGGCGGGGCGGAAGGAGCGTCGTCCGGGGCACCCATGTCCGCGCCGTCCGAAAGCTCGTCCGAGGCACCCGTGTCCGCATCTTCGGGGAGGGGTACTTCATTGCCGTCCGCCGCGGCGCGCTTTGCCGCCGCCCGCGCGTACTGCTTTTTGAAGATGCTCCTGCGGAACAGGAGCACGTTGAGGACGACAAAGCACACGCCCACGACGATGCAGGTGATGAGCGCCGCCAGATCGCTCGTTGCGGCGTATGGCGCAAGGAACATGAGCGGGAAGCCGAACACGATGGCGGGCAGCGTCTGATAGACGAGGTTCTCGCTCGCGGGGGTGCGGTAGCTGCCGTCGATCTCGCGCAGCAGGATCATGCCCGTGCTCGCCGTGCCCGTCAGCATCCCGAAGAAGGCGAGGAACTGCTCGTGGCGGTAGGCGGGGAACATCTTCTTGCAGACGAAGTTGACATAGAGGAAGGTGACCACCGTTCCGTAAACGGCAAGCAGCAGCAGAACGAGCCAGTAATCGGCGAGCAGCGGGAGCTGGATGGCTGCGACGCCCGCGACTATCATCACGTCGAAGGCAAATCCGCTGATGCGGTCCATCATATAGTTGTTGACGATGTGCTTTTTCACGATGCCCTTTGCGTAGAGCTTGTTGAGGAGCGCCTTGGCGGGCACGGTGAGAAGCACGCCGATGAGGAAGTTGAACCCGAACAGCGTGTCGGCAAGCGAGGGGAGCAGGGCGGAGAGCCCGTACATGATGCCGAAGGAGATGGCGTACACGGCGAGCACGATGGCGATCTGCACGGTCATCTTGTCCACCGAGGAGACGGCGGGCAGCTCGTTCTCGTCCTCGTAGTCGGAGAGCTTGGAGGGGCGCACGGAGGTGTCGATCCTGATGACGCCCTTCCTGCGCATGACGTTGAGGTAGATGACGCCGCCGAAGCAGGCGACCAGGAAGCCGAGCGCGGCGACGGTCAGCCCGAAGTTGGCGCCGCCCACGAACCCGTTGGTGTTTTCGTAGATGCGGCCGTAGTTCAAAGCCTGTCCCGTGCCCTGTCCGAAGCCGAAGGCGAGCAGGATGCCCGCGCCCGAAATGAGCCCCGGCGTGCTCAACGCCCATGCGGCGATGAGGGTGATGGCAAGCCCGCCGAACGCCTGGATGAGGTAGCCGTTGACGGTCGTCACGCCCGAGTCAAACACTTCCTCGGCGCGCTTTTTGGTGAACTTTTTCTTGGAGCTCCGCATTCCCGAGGCGACGAATCCGATGCCGAGGCAGTGATAGGTGATCATTTCCAGCATCTCCATGCCCGACGCGCCGTCCGACCCGTCGCCGAAGGCGGGCAGGTTGAAGAGGTAATCCCCCGCCGCAAAGTAGACGATGGTGGAGATGATGAGCAAAAGAATGCCGCCCAGCACCGAAACGGGGATGAGCGTCTTTTGCAGGAAGGGGATGAAGTGCTTCAAAATGGCGGCAAGCAGCATACTTGCAAGCAGCGCCGCGATCACCATGATGAACGTCCAGATGCTTAGGTCGGCAAAACTCATAGATATTTATTCCTCCGAAGGCGGATTTTGTCCGGCGCGCAGCCCGTAAAAGGCGTGCACATATTTGAGGGCGGAGAAGCGCTCGGGCCCCTTCACCTGATAAATTTTTCCGTGATAGTGGAAGTTGAACTTGCGCTTCATGACGGCTGCCATGCCGTCGATCTCGGCGAGGGGGAAGACGTGCCGCTCCTTCTCGCCCGTGATGACGAGCTCGTTTTTGTCCATCGAGAGCGCGTTCCCGTCCAGAAATACTTTACGCTTGCACTTCACGCTCTCGCGGAAGGTGATGCCCCTGTCCGAGAACGTGCCGCCCTCTAAAAGATAGGGCGCGATGTGGGTGCGCTCCCAGTCGTACCACTCATACACCTTGGTAAAGCCCGCAACGGGCGGGTCGAAGGTGAGCTGCTCGGTGTATTCCGCCCCCGTGCCGCAGCCGGTGCAGGTGAAGCGCACGCCCTTGGAGACGATGGTCCCCACCCGCCCGCACACGGGGCAGCGGTAGAGGGCGCGCTCGATGTATTCCGCGCGGTACTTGCTCTTGTAGCGCTCGCCCGAGTCGGCGTCCACAACGTTCAGCTCCCGCCTGATGATCTCGTAGAGCTCCTCGAGGGACATCTCCTTGTATTCCTCGGGATAGAGGATGCGCCTGACGCGCCCGACGTACTTCGTTCCCTTGCGCACGCTGTGTCCCCAGCGGGGGTCGGTGCCGTAGCCGCCGCACAGCGTAAAGAGGACGAGGGGCACGTTGGACTTCTTCACAAGTTTGGTGATGGAGAAGGGGACGGTCTCCCACTGCCGCCCGCTGAACGTGCGGTTGCCCTCGGGCGCGATGCCCACCGCGCCGCCCTCTTTGAGGACGCGCAGGATATTTTTGACGGTGGCAAGGTCGGTCGTGCCCTTGGATTTGGGGATGGGCGCCGCCAGATAGCGGATGAGGGGGGAGACCTTCAGGTTGAACAGATCGTCCGTCGCCACAAAATAGACGGGGAAGCGGAACGCCTTGGAGATGAAAAAGGGATCCATCGTCGCCTGATGGTTGTGCAGGATGATGCAGGGACCCGACGCAATGGGCGCCTTTTCCGCACGGTAGTGGAATTTCAGCCGCACATAGCCCGCCATCGCAAAGCGCAGAAAGGCGAACACGCGCGCGTGCCGCTTCTTTACCCACACGCTCTGTTTGTTTTTCGTTGTCTTTTCCGCCATGGAAACGTCCTTCCTTTGCAAAACGCACTCTTTTTTATCATACCAAAAATTCGGGGGAATGTCAACAAAGTGGATATTTTGAAACCCCGTCCCGCAAAATTTTCACAATCTTTTTTGCCGCTCCTCTGAAGGCGGACGCTCCGTGCCCGGAACGGCGGGGCGAAAGGGGAACGGATGAAAGCCTCCTTTGCGAATGTCCCGCAAAAACGCTTCACGTTTTTGCGGGAGCCCTGTGTAAAGGGGTGAGCCGCGCGTTATGCGCACCACCACGGTGTGGTGTGTGCGCGCGGCGAACTGAGGTTTTTGCCATTGTGGGCAAAAACTGTGACCGCTGGCGGCGTCACTCCTTGCGCTGCCGAGAAATCAAAGGGGGGATTGTCAAAATGCAGGTTCTGTACAAGCGACAATCCCTCAGTCACTTCGTGACAGCTCCCTTTACACAAGGGAGCCTTAAAAAGGCCTTCCCTTTGGGGCTCGTGCGCCGCTTCGTCGGAATGCTCCCTCTATGCCTCCCTCCATGAGGGAGGTGTCACGGCATAGCCGTGACGGAGGGAGTGAGTTATACAATGTTCGGGTTCAGGAAAGAGCAACGCCTTCCGCCGCACGTTCGTTACTTCGCCCCTATGGAGCTCGTGCGCTGCTTCGTCGAAATGCTCCCTCTATGCCTCCCTCCATGAGGGAGGTGGCACGGCGCAGCCGTGACGGAAGGAGTAATTAAAAATCGTTGACTTAAATAATAGCAACTCCTTCAGACTGCTCCGCAGCCGGCTCCCTCAACGAGGGAGCCTTTTCTTTATATGTCATCCCGAACGGCAGGAGCGCGCGCCGAAAGGCGCGCGCTCCTGCCCGTGAGGGATCCCCTTGCAGGAAATAAGGGGCGGGTGCGGAAAAATTTTACAACTTTTTTACAACTTTGTGGGGAGTTTTTTACAAGTCGGTGGTATAATCATTGTGACGAAGGGGCGGAAAAGCCCTGTTCTTCGACCATCCTATGCGCCGCACATTCCGCGCGCGGCGCATCTCTCCCAACCCGCCCGCAGAGGTATTCTGCGGGTTTTTTCGTTGTCCTTTTGCGGCCGGGCGGATGCATTCTTTTTTGCCGCCGCGGGCGCGCTCTCCTTTCCGCCGTATCATATAAGGAAAGAAATTCAAAAAAGACGGCGCAAAAAAACTTCGGAATTTTGAGAAAAAGCATTGTGTTTCGGGCGCGGACATGATATAATCATACGGTATTCAAAAGCAGGAAGGAGAGTATTCATGCAGACCATTCCCGAAATCCTCGCGGAAGAGCTCGGCCAGCGGCAGGACTATGTGGAGAACGTCATCACCCTTCTCGACGAGGGCAACACCGTTCCCTTCATCGCGCGCTACCGCAAGGAGATGCACGGCGCCATGGACGACCAGGCGATCCGCAACCTTGCCGACCGCCTCACCTATCTTCGCAATCTGGAGGCGCGGCGGCAGGAGGTAAAGACCTCCATCGAGAACCAGGGCAAGCTCACCGAGGAGCTCTCCCGCGCCATCGACGAGGCAAAGACGCTCGCCGAGGTGGAGGATATCTATCGTCCCTACAAGCAGAAGCGCCGCACGCGCGCGACTATCGCCCGCGAGAAGGGGCTGGCGCCGCTCGCCGAACTTTTATATGCGCAGCAGCCCGACTGCCCGGCGCCCGAGGAAGCGGCGAAGGAGTATGTGGACGAAGAGAAGGGCGTCGCCACGGTGGAGGAGGCGCTCGCGGGCGCGTCCGACATCATCGCCGAGACCATCTCCGACGACGCGGACGTCAGAAAGGATTTGCGCGCGCTGTATACGGAGTGGGCGGACATCGTCTCCGTCGCGGCGGAAAAGAACCCCAAGGACACGGTGTACCGCAACTATTACGCTTTCACGTCCCCCGTCAATCAGATCCAGGGGCACCAGGTGCTCGCCGTCAACCGCGGCGAGAAGGAGGGCGTTCTGAAGGTCGCCGTCGTGTTGAGCCGCGACGCCGCACTTGCGGGCGTCTACCGCCGCGTCATCAAAAAGAAGTGCGCGTCCACGGCGTTTGTGGAGAACGCCGCCGCCGACGCCTACGACCGCCTCATCGCGCCCTCCATGGAGCGCGAGGTGCGCGCCTCCCTCACCGAGGAGGCGAGCGAGGGCGCCATCGGGCAGTTCGCCCTCAACTTAAAGCCCCTCCTCATGCAGCCGCCCGTCAAGGGCTTCGTCACGATGGGGCTCGACCCCGGATACCGCATGGGCTGCAAGGTCGCCGTGGTGGACGGCACGGGCAAGGTGCTCGATACGACGGTCGTCTATCCCACGCACGGCGAAAAGCAGAAGGCGGAGTGCCTGAAAAAGCTGGGCGAACTCATCAGAAAGGACCACGTCAAGCACATCGCCATCGGCAACGGCACGGCGAGCCGCGAGACGGAGGCAATGACCGTCGAGCTCATCGCGGGGCTCGGCAAAGACGCGGGCGTCTCCTATGCCATCGTCAACGAGGCGGGCGCGTCGGTGTATTCCGCGTCCCCGCTGGCGGCGGCGGAATTTCCCGATTTCGACGTCAACCTGCGCAGCGCCGTCTCCATCGCAAGGCGCTTGCAGGACCCGCTCGCGGAGCTTGTGAAAATTGAGCCCAAGTCCATCGGCGTGGGGCAGTATCAGCACGATATGCCCGAAAAGCGCCTCACCGAGGCGCTGGACGGCGTGGTGGAGGACTGCGTGAACGCGGTGGGCGTGGACGTCAACACGGCGTCCGTTCCGCTGCTTGCGCGCGTGTCGGGGCTGAATGCGGGCACGGCGGCGAACGTCGTAAAATACCGCGAGGAGAACGGCTCCTTCACCTCCCGCAGCGAACTTTTGAAGGTGCCCAAGCTGGGCGCCAAGGCGTTCGAGCAGTGCGCAGGCTTTTTGCGCGTGCCCGAGAGCCGCGAGATCCTCGACAACACCGCCGTGCACCCCGAGAGCTATCAGGCGGCGGAAAAGCTGCTCGCCCTTTGCGGCTACACCGAGGAGGACGTGCGCAGCGGCGGGCTCAAAGAGCTCAAAAACCGCATCAAGGCGTACGGCGAGGAGAAGATGGCGGCGGAGTGCGGCGTGGGCGTGCCCACCCTGCGCGACGTGGTGCAGGAGCTGCTGAAGCCCGGCCGCGACCCCCGCGACGAGCTGCCCGCGCCCATCCTGCGCACGGACGTTCTGGAGATCAAGGACTTGAAGCCCGGCATGGAATTGAAGGGCACGGTGCGCAACGTCATCGACTTCGGCGCGTTCGTGGACATCGGCGTCCATCAGGACGGGCTCGTGCACATCTCGCAGATCTGCGACCGCTTCATCCGTCACCCGTCCGAGGTGCTC
>CALVTL010000037.1 GCA_944362555.1 uncultured Clostridia bacterium | reverse complement strand
AATCCCCCCGCCCCCTTGTCGCTTGCAAGGGGATCCCTCCACTTCACTACGTTCCGTGTTCGGGATGACGAAGGGGCGGAAGCATTCCGACGAAGCGGCGCACGAGCCCCATCGGGGCGAAGTCAGCGAAGCGAGGGATCCCCCGGGGAGCGACAAAAAGCAGGGGAACACAAAAAAACTCCGCCGCGCGGCGGAGTTTTTTGAGGTTCTTGTTATTTGCCTGCCTTGGCGAGAGAGAGCTTCGCCTTTTCGACGACGTTCTCGACGGTGAAGCCGAACAGCTTGAAGAGCTGGGCGGCGGGGCCGCTGGCGCCGAACGTGGACATGGCGACGATCTCACCGTTGTCGCCCGCATACTTGTACCAGCTATAGGGCGAGCCTGCCTCCACGCACACGCGCGCCTTGACGGCGGCGGGCATGACGCTCTCCTTGTATTCCGCGCTCTGCTTTTCAAATTCCTCAAAGCAGGGCATGGAGATGACGCGCGCCTTGATGCCTTCCTCGGCGAGTTTCGCCTTGGCGCCGACGCACAGCTCCACTTCCGAGCCGCTCGCAATGAGCAGGATGTCGGGCGTGCCGTCGCAATCATCGAGCACATACCCGCCCTTGAGCGCCACAAGTCCGCTGTTTTCGTACTGCGGAAGGTTCTGACGGGTGAGCACGAGGGCGGTGGGCGCCGTGCCCGTGAGGGCGGAGATCCACGCAGCCGCCGTCTCCTTGCCGTCGGCGGGGCGGTACACCTTCATGTTGGGGATGGAGCGGAGCGCGATGAGCTGCTCGACGGGTTCATGCGTCGGGCCGTCCTCGCCCACGCCGATGGAGTCGTGCGTGAGGATATAGACGACGGGGATGTTCATGAGCGCGGAGAGGCGCATCGCGTGCTTGCAGTAGTCGGAGAAGATGAAGAAGGTCGCGCAGTAGCACTTGAGCCCGCCGTGCAGCTCCATGCCGTTGGTGATGGCTGCCATCGCGTGTTCGCGGATGCCGAAGTGCATATTTCTGCCGCTCTTGTCGTTCGCCGAGAAGGAGCCGTATCTGATGGCGTCGGTGTCCTTCATGTCGGAGAGGTTGGAGGGCGCAAGGTCCGCCGAGCCGCCCATCAGGTTGGGCACGAGCGCCGCGATCTTGTTGAGCACGGTGGCGCTCGTCTGACGGGTCGCCATCGGCTTTTCAAACTTCATCAGGTCTTCCACCTTGGTGAGGTCGACCATCTCGCCGCGCATCGCCTTCTTGTAGGCGGCGGCGAGTTCGGGATACGCCTTTTCGTATTCGGCGAACATCGCCTTCCATTCGCGCTCCTTCTTGGCGCCCCGCCTGCCCGCCTTGGCGGTGTGGGCGAGCACCTCTTCGGGCACTTCGAAGGGTGCGCACGTCCAGCCGAAGTTTTCCTTGGTCTTTTGCAGGTTCTCCGCGCCGAGAGGGGAGCCGTGGCACTTGTGGCTGCCTTCGAGGGGCGTTCCGAAGCCGATCTTCGTCTTGCAGATGATGATGGAGGGCTTCTTCGTCTCCTTCTTCGCCTTCTTGATGGCGTTGGAGAGCATGGCGACGTTGTCGGGATTGGACACGAGGTCTACCTTGATGACCTGCCAGTTCTGCGCCTTGAAGCGCTCCGCGACGTCCTCTTTGAAGGTGATGTCCGTATCTCCCTCGATGGTGATGTCGTTGTCGTCATAGAAGAGGATGAGCTTTCCGAGCTCGTGCGTGCCCGCGAACGAACACGCCTCGTAGGAGATGCCCTCCTCCAGGCAGCCGTCGCCGCACAGGGCGTAGGTGTAGTGATCGACCACGGGGAAGCCCTCGCGGTTGAACACGGCGGCGAGGTGCGCCTCGGCGACCGCCATGCCGACGGCGTTGGCAATGCCCTGTCCCAGAGGGCCCGTCGTCGTCTCGATGCCGACGGTGTGCCCGTATTCGGGGTGACCGGGCGTCTTGGAGCCGAGCTGACGGAAGTTCATCAGATCCTCTTTGGTGAGCCCGTAGCCGTAGAGATAGAGCAGGGAATAGTCGAGCATGGAGCCGTGCCCCGCGGAGAGGACGAAGC
The DNA here is from genome assembly GCA_944362555.1 of uncultured Clostridia bacterium. Taxonomy (GTDB): domain Bacteria; phylum Bacillota; class Clostridia; order Christensenellales; family Borkfalkiaceae; genus Gallimonas. The sequence goes on along the minus strand of CALVTL010000037.1, from coordinate 12,584 downwards.
GATCCCTGTCATCCCACTTGGGGTCCTTGTTGTTGAACTTCAAAAATTCCTGCCACAGCGTGTAGGCGATGGGTGCGGAGCCGATGGGAAGCCCCGGATGTCCCGAGTTCGCCTTCTGGATCGCCTCCGCCGAGAGGATGCGGATGGCATTGATGGTGGTCTGTCTGACTTCTTTCATTGCTTCATTCTCCTTACATTAAATTTGTTTTTTGAGGTTTTCGAGGTTTAAGAAGGGGTAGGCGGAGAGGAACTTGTAAAGGGCGCGCATGATGCGCTTGTTGCCGCCTTGTTCGTTGCTCTCCACGTTGATGGGCATGATGGGCTCGTGCAGGCTCATGCGCAGCAGCGCCCAGCCGTTGCCCGCGTCTTTTGCGAAGTTGACGCGCACGCCCTCACAGTTGTCGGGTGCAAGCGTGAGGGAGGGGTCGCTTTGCGCGAAGGCGGTGAAGTCTGCAATGACGCCCGCGCCCAGCGCCTTGAAGTCGCACCCCGGGACAAAGGAGAGCCGCACTTCCGCCGCCTCCGCAGGCTCGGGAAGGTCGGCGATGAGGGACATGAGGTCCTTTCCCTCCTTGGCGCACGCCGCAAGCGCGATGAGAAGGCGGGTGACGAGATAGGCGCCGTCGTCCAGAAAGTAATTTTCTTTGAGCGCCGCGTGTCCGCTCGTCTCGATGGCGAGAGGGGAGTATTCCCCCGCCGCGTTGAGGCGCTTGGATTCGTTGATGACGTTCTTGTACCCGCGCTTGAAGCGGCGGTGGACGCCGCCGTGCGCCTTGATGAACGCCGCCAGCCCGTCGCTCGTCACCGAGTCGGTGACGATGACGCCCTTCTTCTCCTTCAATAAAATGGCGGAGATGAGCGCGATGAGGCGGTTGCGGTTGATCTCCTCGCCGTCGGGTGCAACGGCGCCCGCGCGGTCGACGTCGGTATCGAAGATGATGCCGAAGTCCGCCTTATATTTCACGACCGCCGCGCAGACGGACTGCATCGCCGCCTCGTTCTCGGGATTGGGGATGTGGTTGGGGAAGTGCCCGTCCGGTTCTAAAAACTGCGAGCCCGTCGTGTCCGCGCCCAGGGGCTTCAACACGAGGTCGACGTAAAAGCCGCCCGCGCCGTTGCCCGCGTCCACAAGGATGCGCTTGCCCGCCAGGGGCTGCTCCTCCCCGCACGCCGCACGCACCTTCTTAACGAGGTCGGCGGCATACTTTTCGATGTACCGCTTTTTGGTGACGCTGCCCTTGCCCTGCGGGAACTGCCCCTTTGCCGCGAGCTTTAAAATGTCCGCAACGTCGCTGCCCTCCAGGCCGCCGTCCTTTGCAAAGAACTTGAGCCCGTTCTTCTGCCACGGCAGGTGGCTCGCCGTGATCATCACGGAGACGTCCGCGCCGAAGTCGTCCTGCAGCAGCATGAACATGGAGGGCGTGGAGGAGAGCCCCGTCTCGATGACGTTGCCGCCGCAGGCGGTGTACCCGTCTGTGACGAGCGCGCAGATGTGCTCCGCCGAGAGGCGGGAGTCGTGTCCGACGGCGAGCGTGGGGCACGCCTTTCCCGTCTTGTTCTGCGCCCAGACGAAGAACGCCTTTGCAATGGCGGTCACCGCCTCGTCGGTGAGGGTGACGGGGTCGTTCTCAACGCCCGCGAGCGCCGCGCCGCGCACGTCCGTGCCGTTGCGCAAGTTCAAAAAATCCTGTTCGTTCATGATCCCCCCTCGGGCAATGTTTTCGGCGGCGCGCGAAAGGATGGGGCGCCGTCTGCCCGTATGCTAACATTATACCGTTTTAGAAAGAGATTTTCAAGACCTTTTCGCAAAAAAGAATAGTTTTTCTGAAAAAATATTGCGAATGTCACTTTTTTGTGCTATACTGATACTGCAAAATCATTCGGAGAATCAACAATGCAGAAATTTACCCTTTCGACGGATTCGACCTGCGATCTTTACCATGACTTTATCGTGCAGAACGACATCAAGTTCGTTCCGCTCACCTTCACGGTGGAGAAGAACGGGAAGCTCGAGGACCATCTCGACAACTTCACCGAGTATCGTCAATACGTCGATTTTTATAACGAGCTGCGCGCGGGCGGCTTTTCGCGCACCTCCATGCTCAATTACGAATCGCACTACGAGCACTTCCTGCGCCTTGCGAAGGAGGGCGCGGAGGACGTCGTGCACTTCACCATCTCCTCGGGGCTTTCGCCCACCAAGGACGTGGCGGCGCGGGCGGCGGCGGACGTCAGAAAGGATTTCCCCAAATTCAACGTCTACGTCGTCGATCCGCTGACGGCGACGGTGGGGCAGGGCGCGCTCGTGCAGCAGGCGCTCGAATGCCGCAACGCGGGCAAGACGGCGCAGGAGACGTATGACTATGTGAACGGGCTGCGCCTGCACCTGCAGCACTTCGTCATCGCGGATGACTTGAAGTACCTGCGCCGCGGCGGCAGGGTGGGCGCGGCGAGCGCCGCCATCGGCTCCATGCTCAACATCAAGCCCGTCCTCACCTTCGATAACAGCGGCAAGCTCGTCGTCATCGACAAGGTGAAGGGGACGAAGAAGGCGATCGCCTTCATCAAGGCAAAGATGGAGACGGAGGGCCCCGCCGACCCCATACACATCTTCATCGTGCACACCGACAACGAACCCGCCGCCAAAGAGCTGGAGGCGTACGTCGTGGAGCGCTTCGGCATCCAGCCGCAGGTCACCATCATGGGACCCGTCATCGGCTCCCATCTGGGCCCCAACGCCTTCGCGCTCGGGTACTTTACCAAGAGCCTGCGCAACGCGTTTTAAGGCGGCAGGATCATGAAGCTCATGCAAAAATACGGGGCGGCGGCTGCCGCCCTTGCGTCTGTTATGTTGTTTTCCGCCTGCGCGGAAGGAGCGGACATCGGCGCGGCGCGCGCGGAGGTGTGCGTCAATACGCCGACCTGCGTCGTTGTCGAAGTGACGGCGGGGGACGAGGAAAAGAGCCTGTATGACGCGCTCGCCGTATTCGCGGAGCGCGGGGAACTCACGATGGACGGAAGTTGGTCGCAGTACGGCTTCTACCTCACTTCCCTCAACGGAACGGACGCCGACGAGGGGAAGCAGCTCTATTGGATGGTCTATACTTCGCTGGAAGAAAGGGACGGCGTCGCCTATTCCGACCCGTCGTACGGGACGTGGGAGTACGAAGGCAAGCAGCTCTTCGGCGCTTCGTACGGCGTCTCGGGGCTGCCCCTTGTCGCGGGGGAGTGGTATGCGCTCGTCTATCAGTCCCTCTGAGATCCCCGCACGGGTGCGCTTTTTAACGCCGTCGCGGCGGGTCGCCGCCTCGGCGCTCATGTGCGCGCTGCTGCTCGTGGTGCAGTTCGTGCTCTCCTTCGTCCCGGGCGTGGAGCTTGTCACGGCGCTCTTTTTGTCCTTCTGCGTGCTCTTCGGCGCGCGGGCGGGGGTGCTCACGGCGACGGCGTTCTCCCTGCTGCGCTGCTTTCTGTTCGGCTTTACGCCGAGCGTCATCGTGCTCTATCTCGTCTATTTCAACGCCTTCGCGCTCTTCTTCGGCTTTCTCGGCACAAAAAGGCTCGCCGCATGGCTGTGCCCCGCCCTCCTTGCGCTGCTCGCGGGCGGAACGCTGTGCGCGGCGCTTGTGCCCATGCCCGTGAGCGCGCTCGAACTTCCGCGCATCCGTACGCTCGCGTGGGTGCTCTTCGGCGTTCTGTGCGCGCTGCTCGTTCTCTGGGCGGCACTTCTTCGCCGCGGGGAGGCGGGGCGGCGGACGGCGGCGTATGCGGCGTTTGCCGCGCTGTTCACCGTGTTGTTCACCCTGTTGGACGACGTGCTCACCCCGCTCATCTACGGGTGGACGGCGGAGGCGGCGCTCGCCTATTTTTACACGGGATTTCTCGCCATGCTGCCGCAGACGGCGTGCGCGGCGGTGAGCGTCGCGCTCCTGTATCCCGTTCTTGCAAGAATTTTCCTCGGGCGCGCGCAAAACGCCCCTCAAACGTTGGACGAATAAAAAAAGATATGGTATAATGACCATATCTTTATTATTTTGCGCGTTTTTACGCGTTTTCGGAGCAGAACATGGCAAAGGACAATTTTGTGGAACAGATCGCGGACATCGAAAAAGATTTCCCGCAGTGGTATACCGACGTGGTCGTCAAGACCAAACTTGTGGACTACGGCCCCGTGAAGGGGACGATGGTCATCCGCCCCTACGGGTATGCGATCTGGGAGAATATCCAGCGCGAGATGGACAAGCGCTTCCGCGCGGCGGGCATCGAGAACGCCTATTTCCCGCTGCTCATCCCCATGAGCTTTATGACGAAGGAGGCGGAGCACGTCGAAGGGTTTGCGCCCGAAGTCGCCGTCGTCACCCATGCGGGCGGGGAGAAGCTCGCAGAGCCCCTCGTCATCCGTCCCACGTCCGAGACCATCATCGGCAGTATGTACAGCAAGTGGATCCAGTCCTACCGTGACCTGCCCGTGCTCATGAACCAGTGGGCGAACGTCATGCGCTGGGAAAAGACCACCCGTCCCTTCCTCCGCACGAGCGAATTTTTGTGGCAGGAGGGGCACACCGTGCACGCGTCCGAGGAGGAGGCGATGGAAATGACGCTCAAAATGCTGGGCGTGTATGAAGAATTCGCCGCGACCTGCCTTGCGATGCCCGTGCTCACGGGGCGCAAGACGGAGAAGGAGAAGTTCGCGGGTGCTGTCGCCACCTTCGGCATGGAGGCGATGATGCACGACGGAAAGAGCCTGCAGGCGGGCACCACCCACTATCTGGGGCAGAACTTCGCAAAGGCGTTCGACATCAAATTCCTCGACAAAGACGGGGTATTGAAATACGGCTACACGACGTCGTTCGGCGTGTCCACCCGCCTCATCGGCGCCATCATCATGACGCACGGCGACGCGCGCGGGCTGGTGCTCCCGCCCGTCGTGGCGCCCGTTCAGGCGGTCATCGTGCCCATCGCCGCCAAAAAAGAGGGTGTTCTGGAGGCGTGCAGGGCGCTCAAAGAGCGGCTCGCCGCCGCGGGCGTGCGCGCCGTGCTCGACGATTCGGAAAATTCCCCCGGCTGGAAGTTCAACGAGTGGGAGATGAAGGGCGTGCCCGTGCGCATCGAGCTGGGCCCGCGCGATCTGGAAGCGGGCAAGTGCCTGCTCGCCCGCCGCGACACGCACGAAAAGACGGAGTGCGCGCTCGCGGGCGCGGAGGAGAGCGTCAAGGCGCTGCTTTCCGACATCTCGCACAATATGTACGCGCGCGCCAAGGCGCGCATGGAGGAGCGCATCGTCACCGCCTCCTCGCTCGAAGAGCTGCTCTCCGCCGTCGACAAGGGCAACTTTGTGCGGGCGGGCTGGTGCGGCTGCCGCGCCTGCGAGGACAGGGTGAAGGAATTCGCACAGGCGACCGCCCGCGTCCTCGATAAGGAGCACACGCAGACGACGTGCGTCGCCTGCGGCAAAAAGGCGGAGAGCACCGTCATCTTCGCAAGGGCTTACTGATAAGAAAATATCGGAGGGGAACGGTATGGGACTTCCCGCATGGCTTGCCGACGCCGTCTTTTATGAAATTTATCCGCAGTCCTTTCAGGATTCCGACGGCGACGGCATCGGCGACATCCCGGGCATGATCGCGCGGCTCGATTACATCAGGGAGCTCGGCTGCAACGCCGTCTGGGTGAATCCGTGGTACGATTCTCCCTTCGGCGACGCGGGTTACGACGTGCGCGACTACAAAAAGATCGCCCCGCGCTACGGCACGAACGAGGACGCAAAGCGCTTCTTTAACGAGGCGCACAAACGCGGGATGCACGTTCTCGTCGACCTCGTCCCCGGGCACACGTCCATCGACCACGCGTGGTTCAAGGCGTCCTTGCTGCCCGAGAAAAACGAGTATTCCGACCGCTATATCTGGACGGACTGCGTATGGGAGGGGACGGATCTTCCCTGCCTGCGCGGCATTTCCGACCGCGACGGCTCGGTGGCGGTCAACTTCTTCTCCCATCAGCCCGCGCTCAATTACGGCTACGAAAACCGCACCCGCCCGTGGATGATGCCGCCCGATGCGCCCGCCGCGCTCGCCACGCGCGAGGCGATGAAGGACGTCATGCGCCATTGGCTGGACATGGGTGCGGACGGCTTCCGCGTCGACATGGCGGCGAGCCTTGTAAAGGCGGACGGGGAGGGACACCCCGCGACCATCCGCCTCTGGCAGGACTTCCGCGCCTTCCTCGATAAGGAGTACCCGCACTGCGCGATGGTGTCCGAGTGGGGCGTCCCGCAGGAGTCCATTGCGGGCGGCTTCCACATGGACTTCATGCTGCACTTCGGGCCGCCCGCCTATACCTCGCTCTTCCGCAGCGAGCATCCCTTCTTCTCGCGCGAGGGGAAGGGGAATATCCTCGAATTTTTGACGCCCTATCTTGCCGACCTCGCCTCGACGCGGCAGAAGGGGCTCATCTGCATCCCGTCGGGCAATCACGATATGCCCCGCCTCGCGCGCGGAAGGGACGCGCAGGACTTGAAGGTGTGTTTCGCCTTCCTTCTCACCATGCCGGGCGCGCCCTTCCTCTACTACGGCGACGAGATCGGGATGCGCTATCTGGAGGGCATCCGCTCGGTGGAAGGCGGGTACGACCGCACGGGCTCGCGCTCGCCCATGCAGTGGAAACGCGGCGCGGGTATGGGTTTTACGACAGGTACGACGCCATATATCCCCTTCGACAGGGAAAAAGACGCGCCCACCGTCGCCGCACAGGAGGGGGACGGAGCGTCGCTTTTGGAAAACGTGAAGGCACTCCTTGCGCTGCGCAGAGCGCACGCCGCGCTCACCTCCTTCGGGGAGTTCGTTCCCGTGTATGCCGAGGCGGGGCGCTATCCCTTCGCCTATGAGCGCAGGAGCGCGGACGAGCGCATCCTCGTCGTGCTCAACCCCTCGGGCAGCGAACAGCCTGTTTTGTTCGACGCGTCGGGCGAGGTGCTCTGGAGCACGGGCGGCGTGCCCGCGGCGGGCATCGTCCCCGCACGCAGCGCCGCAATTTTGCGCAGACCCATGTAAAAATGTGACCGACAGAGGTTTTTATGAAACATATCGACATTGCAACCGTATTACAGGACAAGACGCTGCTCGGCAGCAAGGTGACCGTCTGCGGCTGGGTGCGCACCTCGCGCGATTCCGCCGCCGTCGCCTTTCTGGAACTGACGGACGGGACGAGTTTCTCCCGCCTTCAGGTGGTGGTGGATAAGGCAAAGCTCGCCCTCGACGGCGAGTGCACCAAGTGCGGCGCGTCCGTCGCGGTGACGGGCGTCGTCGTCAAGGCGTTCAAGGGGGAGGGCTCCGAGCTCAACGCCGAGAGCGTGACGCTGCTCGGCAAGTGCCCCGGGGACTATCCCATCCAGAAAAAGCGCACCACGCTCGACTTTCTGCGCACCATTCCCCACCTCCGTCTGCGGACGAACACCTTCTCCGCCGTGTTCCGCGTGCGCAGCGTGGCGGCGCAGGCGATCCACCGTTACTTCCATTCGCACAGGTTTTATTATATGCACACGCCGCTCATCACGGCGAGCGACTGCGAGGGCGCGGGAGAGATGTTCCGCGTGACCACGCAGCCGTGGAACGCGCGGTACGAGAGCGAGGCGGCATATTATAAGGAGGACTTCTTCGGTGAAAAGGCGGGGCTCTCCGTGTCCGGTCAGCTCGAAGGGGAGGTCGCCGCGATGGCGCTGGGCAGGATCTACACCTTCGGTCCCTCCTTCCGCGCGGAAAACTCCAACACCACCCGCCACCTTGCCGAGTTCTGGCACGTCGAACCGGAGATCGCCTTCGCCGAGCTCCCCGAGGTGATGGAAGTCGCCGAGGACATGATAAAATACGTCGTGCGCGCCGTTCTTGACGAGTGCCCCGCGGAGATGGATTTCTTCGCACAGTTCGTGGAGAAGGGGCTCAAAGAGAAGCTCACGAATATTGTAGAGAGCAAGTTCGCCGTCCTCGAATATACCGACGCCATCGACCTTCTCAAAAAGGCGGACGTGAAGTTCCAATACTCCGTCGAATGGGGGTGCGATCTGCAGACGGAGCACGAGAAGTATCTCACCGAGCAGGTGTTCCAAAAGCCCGTGTTCGTCATCAACTATCCCAAGGAGATCAAATCCTTCTACATGAAGCAGAATGCGGACGGCAGAACGGTCGCGGCGACCGACCTTCTGGTGCCCGGCATCGGCGAGATCATCGGCGGGAGCGAGCGCGAAGCCGACCCCGAAAAACTGCTCGCCGCCATGCAGGCGCGCAAGATGGACATCTCCGCCTACGAGCAGTACCTCGACCTCCGCAAATTCGGCACCGCGCCGCACGGCGGATTCGGGCTGGGATTCGACCGCTTCGTCATGTATGTGACGGGGATGGAGAACATCCGCGACGTCGTCCTCTTCCCGCGCACCGTCAAGAACATCATGTAAATTGAGCGCCCCATGTTTTCGCCCGAGGGCGGGCGAAAACATGGGGCGCATTGCTTGTATCCCCCTCCCCGTGCCGCGGCACGGGGAAGGGGGAAATTATTGCAGGGCGGCAAGGAGGATGCGGGCGATCTTCTCGCTATGGACGATGTAGCTCTCGTGCGTCTCCCCCGCAAGGATGTGAAGGGACGCCTGGTTGAGTGCCCTTGCCATGGCGAGCGTGTGCGCCGTCCGCACGATGTCGTGTTCGCCCGCGATGAGGTCGACGGGAACGCCGATTTTTGCGAGCGCCGTGCGCCCGATGTGCGGCTCGGTGAGCATGAGTTGCAGGAGGGGGTTTTTCGTCATCTTCCACTCCCGCCGCGCGTTCTGCAAAAACTTGGCGTTCAGCCCGCGCGGGGTGCAGTTGGCACCGCTCGCAATGATGCGTCCGGGCAGCCACGGGGCGAGCATCCCCACGATGAGCGCCACGATCCCGCCGTCGGAAAACCCGTACAGGACAGGCTTTTGAATGCCAAGCGCCCCCACAAAGGCGATGATGTCCTCCGCCATGTCGCGGTAGTGATATTCGGCGACGGGGGAACTTTTCCCGTGCCCGCGCGTGTCGATGGCGTAGACTTTGAACCGGGCGGCAAGAAGGGGAAGGGCGGCGTCGAAAATTTCGTGCGATTCGCCGTTCCCGTGCAGCAGTAAAAGAGGCGCCCCTTCGCCCGTCGTTTCATACCAGAGCGTGACGCCGTTGACAAAACATTGCATGAGAAGATATTACCACGTTCTGCCGGAAATGTCAACGGGGGTGTCGGAAATTGTCAGTACAAAAAACAGGGGAAAGGCGCGTGCGGCGCGGCATGAAATCCGCGCCGCGCATTTTCCTTCTGCACGGATTTACGGAAATTTGCGCGCCCACGCGTTTTTCGTTTGATTAACGGGGAAGAATATGGTATAATGCCTTTCGTACGGCATTACGGCAAGTGTACGCAACCAGGGCAAAGCGTTCCGGAACAATGAGGAGAAAGATATGTTACAGGTCATCGGCGTCAGTCTGCAATACGGCAGCAAAAAGCTGTTCGAGGACGTCAACTTAAAATTCACGGCGGGCAACTGCTACGGCATCATCGGCGCGAACGGCGCGGGCAAATCCACCTTTTTGAAGGTGCTCTCGGGTGAGATCGAGCCCAACAAGGGAGAGGTGGTGCTCGGCAAGAACGAGCGCATGAGCGTGCTCGCGCAGAACCAGAACAAGTACGATTCGGAGACCGTTCTGCGCACCGTCATGCTCGGGCACAAGCGGCTCGTGGAGATCATGGACGAGAAGGACGCCCTCTACGCGCACGCGGAATTCACCGAGGAGGACGGCGTGCGCGCCTCCGAGCTGGAGGCGGAATTTGCCGAGCTCGGCGGCTGGGAGGCGGAGAGCGAGGCGGAGACGCTGCTCAACGAGCTCGACATCCCCTCCGAATTCCACGGTATGCGCATGGGCGATCTGGACGCCAAGCAGAAGGTGAAGGTGCTTCTGGCGCAGGCACTGTTCGGCAATCCCGACGTGCTGCTCCTCGACGAGCCCACCAACAATCTCGACTTAAAGACGGTGCGCTGGCTGGAAAACTACCTTCTGGACTTCGAGAACACCATCATCATCGTCTCGCACAACCGCCATTTCTTGAACAAAGTCTGCACGCACATCTGCGACGTGGACTTCGGCAAGATCAACCTCTTTCTGGGCAACTACGACTTCTGGTATCAGACCTCGCAGCTCATGGCGCGGCAGCAGCGCGACGCCAACAAGAAGGCGGAACAGCGGGCGGCGGAACTCAAAGAGTTCATCGCGCGCTTCGCGGCGAACGCGAGCAAGTCGCGGCAGGCGACGTCCAGAAAGAAGGAGCTGGAAAAGCTCACCATCTCCGACTTCAAACCCTCTCTGCGCAAATATCCCTTCATCGACTTCAAATTCGAGCGCGAGATCGGCAACGACATCCTCGCCGTCGAGGGGCTCACCAAGGAGGGGTATTTCGAGAATATCTCCTTCACCGTGCAGAAGGGGGACAAGATCGGCATTTTGTGCGATAAGTCTACCTCCGTCACCATGCTCTACGACGTGCTGACGGGCAAGGCGGAGCCGGACGCGGGCACCGTCAAATGGGGCAAGACCATCTCCGCCTCCTACTTCCCGCAGAACAATTCGGAATACTTCGACGGATGCGCTTTGACGCTCGTGCAGTGGCTCTCGCAGTTCTCCAAGGACCACTACGAGGAGTACCTGCGCGGCTGGCTCGGGCGGATGCTCTTCTCGGGCGAGGAGGCACTCAAAGAGGCAAAGGTACTTTCGGGCGGCGAAAAGGTGCGCTGTATGCTCGCCAAGATGATGCTCGAAGGGGGGAACTTCCTCATCTTCGACGAGCCGACCAACCACCTCGACCTCGAATCCATCACCTCGCTCAACAACGGGCTCACCGCCTTCAAGGGGTGTATGCTTTTGACGTCGCACGACCAGGAGCTCATGAACACCGTCTGCAACCGCATCATCGTGCTGGACGGCGGCAAGACGTTCGACAAAAACGTCACCTTCGACGAGTATCTCGACCTCACAAACGCATAATGTGAATAAAATAAAGCGCGGCGCCGTGCAGAGAGCACGGCGCCGCGCTTTGTCGTTTTGTGACGCCCGTTTCACAATAGGGCGCGGGCGGTCAGCCGCCCGCTTTCAGCCGTTCGTCGCGCAGAAGGATGCGCTCGAGGAGCTCCGCGGCGTCGGCGATCTTCTGCTGCGCGAGCGCAAGCCCCTCCTCGTCGGAGAGGTCGCGCTGTCCGCTGCGGTAGGCAAAGAGCTCGTTGCGCGCCGCCGTCAGCAGCGTGGAGATGCCCGCGATCTGCCCGTCCCGCTCCTTGTCCGCCATGCGGTCGGTGACGTAGATGAGCTTATCCAGGCGGTAGATGAGCGCGGAGAGCGCCTTGAACCGCTTGAGCCCCGTCGGCGGCTGTGTGCGGAAGGCGTCCGCGGCGGCGGAGAGGTCGTGAAGCTGTACGCGCAGCTCCCTGTGGCGGGGCAGTCGCGTCTTGCGGCGCAGGAGGAGAAGAATGAGGATGCCCACCACGATGACGGCGGCATAGGCGACATATTCGATGATGATGCGCGTCCAATCGACGCTTTCGGCAAGCAAGAGATTCATGCGCGCGTACCTCCTTCGCGGTCGTCGGGTGCTTCGGTGCGGGCGTCGGGGAGATGGACGTCGAGCTGGTTGAAGGGGATGCGGATGTTGTGCTCGTTGAGCGTCTGATAGATGATGTCGCGCAGGTCGAAGTAGAGATCCCAATACTTCTCCGTCTTTCCCCATGCGCGCACGGAGAGCTTGAGCGCGCTCTCGCCGAAGTCGGCGAGCACCACGGAGGGCTCGGGCGTCTCCACCGTGTTCTCATACGCCTTCACCTCTTTGAGCAGCAGCGCCTTCACCGCGTCCGCGTCGGCGGAGTAGGGGATGCCCACCTCGATGACGACGCGCCGCAGCGGCATATCGCTGTAATTGACGAGTTTGCTGCCCAGCACTTCGCTGTTGGGGACGATGATGGTCTCGTTGCTGTACGTCAGGATCTTGGTGTTGAACAGGCGGATGTCCTGCACCAGCCCCTCCATGTTGCCGATGGAGATGTAGTCGCCCTTTTTGAAGGGCTTGGTGAAGATGATGATGACGCCGTTCGCAAGGCTCGCAAGGCTGTCTTTGAGGGCGAGCGCGATGGCGAGGGCGACGGCGGAGAACGCCGCCACGATGCCCGCCGTCGAGAGCCCCAGCGAGCTGACGACGACGATGGTGAGCGCCACATACAGCACGACCGTGATGAGCGACACGATGAACGTGGAGGCGGACTTGTCGAGCTTTCTGCTTTTGAGCGCCGCCGACCGCGCGATGATCTGCACGATGCGGATGACGATCAGCCCCAGCACAAGGAAGGCGACCGCCCGCACGATGGCAAGCCCCGTGTTCTGCACAAAGTCGTTGCCGATGTCTTTGAGCGTCTGTAAGATCTGTTCCATGCAGCCTCCTTATATGGATACAGTATACTGTAAGGAAAGGATACGAACCCGATCAAAAGCGCCCATTTTGCGGTGATCCATTGTTGAAGCCCTTGCCCGTGCCACGCGGCACGCGCT
>CALVTL010000036.1 GCA_944362555.1 uncultured Clostridia bacterium | reverse complement strand
GTCCCGCAATGCTGGCAGCGCGACGGGTTCGACAGCGATATGTATTCCAATATCGCCTATCCCTTCCCGTACGACCCGCCTCATATCGATAAACCCATCCCCTGCGGCATCTATGAAACGAAGGTGCAGATCGTTGAAACGCAGGACGAATACTATCTCAACTTCGAGGGCGCGGACAGCTGCCTCTATCTCTTTGTCAACGGCGCGTTTGCGGGCTATTCCACTGTGTCCCATTGCTCTGCGGAGTTCGACGTCACTGCCCTTCTGAAGGCGGGGGAGAACACCGTCCGCGTCGTCGTCATGAAGTGGTGTACGGGGTCCTATCTCGAAGGGCAGGATAAGCTCCGCATGAGCGGGCTCTTCCGCGACGTCTACCTATTGCGCCGCGAAAAGGGGCATCTTCACGACTACAAGATCGAAAGCGACGTGCGCGGGAGCGCGGGCGTCATCCGCTTCTCCTGCGATAAGCCCTGCCGCATCTCCCTTTCGGACGGCGAACGGGAGCTCGCCTGCAAGGAGGGGAAGGAGGCGGAGTTCCTCATCCCCGACGCGCGCCTCTGGACGGCAGAAACGCCCGAGGTGTACACGCTCCGCATCGTGTGCGGAAGGGAGCATTTTTGCGAATACGTCGGCATCCGCACGGTCACGGCGGACGGCGCGGTGTTCAAGATCAATTGCGTCCCCGTCAAGTTCAAGCGCGTCAACCGCCATTCCATGACGGTCAACGGCTATGTGGAGAGCATCGGCGATCTGGAGCGCGATTTGAAAATGTTCAGGCGCTACCATATCAACGCCGTTCGCACGGCGCACTATCCGCCGCACCCGCTCCTGCCCGTTCTGTGCGACCTTTACGGGATCTATCTTTTGGAGGAAGCCGATCTCGAGACGCACGGCACTGTATTGCAGCACAACGATGCCTCCGAACTCGTGCGCTTTTCCGATCTTTCCGCGGATGAAGCCTGGAAGGAGCTCTACGTTCACCGCGCCGAGCGCATGGTCGCGCGCGACAAGAACAGGGCGTCCGTCGTCATGTGGTCGGTGGGCAACGAATCGGGTTGGGGGTGTAACACAGAGGCGTCGGCGAACGCGATCCACGCGCTGGACGGCCGCCCCGTACACTATGAGGGGGCCTACGATCCCGTCATCGACGATTGGCGGGAGGAGCACTGCCTCGACGTGTGCAGCAGGATGTATCCCTCCTGCAAGGACATCCGAGAGCTCCTCGACCGCGGGGTCAATAAGCCCTTCGTCTTGTGCGAATATACGCACGCGATGGGCAATTCCTGCGGGGACGTCTCCGCCTATTGGGAACTCATCTATGCCCGCAGCGAGCTGTGCGGCGCGTTCGTCTGGGAGTGGTGCGACCATAACGTCGTAAAGGACGGCAAAATGCTCTATGCGGGCGACTTTGAAGAGGAGGACGACAACTTCCGCCGCGACGGCAACTTCTGCACGGACGGGCTTGTCGGCATCGACCGCACCGCGCATTCCTCCTTATCGGAGGTCGCCGAGGTGTACGCCCCCGCCGCCGTCGTCCGCACGGAGAAGGGCATCAGGGTCGTCAACCGCCGCGATTTCTGCTCGCTCGACGATCTTTCCTGCACCTGCACCCTGCGGGAGAACGGGCGGGAAGTGCGCTCGTTTTCCGTGGACGTTTCGGGAATTTTGCCCCATAACAGCAAAAATATCGCGCTCTCTCTCCCCGAGGCGAAGGGGTATACGACGATAGACGTTGTATTTTCCAAGGCGGGGGAGTACGTCTGTTCTTCGCAGCTCGTCCTCTCCGACAAAACGCCGCTTTTCTCGGGCGGCGCGCCCGCCGCCGTCACCACGGCGATAAAGGGGATCAAGACGGAAGGGGAGTACCGCGCCCTGCTCGACGAGCGGGGGATGTTGTGTTCGCTGCAACGGGAGGGAGAGCTCCTGCGTGCGCCCGTGCGCGTCTGCCTCTGGCGCGTTCCCACCGACAACGATATTTACGCCAAAGAGCGCTGGCAAAAGTCCCGCCTGCAACAGGCAAAATTCTTTCCAAAAGAGCAGACGGTGCAGGGAAACGAAGTCACCTGTTCGGGCGTGATCGTTTCGGACATGGTGGCACCGATCGCGGACATGGTCCTCACCTATTCCTTCTTCCGCAAAAAAATCGGCGTGCAGATGCGCGTCCGGATGCGGGAATGGGTGGAGGATTTTCCCCGTGTCGGGCTGTTGTTCCCGCTCGAAAAAGAGCTCCGGAACGTTACCTGGTTCGGACGGGGCAGGGGGGAGGCGTATGAGGACAGGGTGCTCGCCTGCCCCGTCGGGCGGTACGAGAGCACCGTCCGCGAGATGTACGTTCCCTATGTGCGCCCGCAGGAGAACGGCTCGCACTGCGGCAGCCGCCGCGTCTTTCTCTCGGGCGGGGGGCGCACCGTCGGATTTTGCAGCGAAACGGATTTCAGCTTCTGCGCAAGCCCGTATACGGCGGAGGATTTCCGCCCGCATTCCTTTGAGATGCGCGAAAGTGACGACGTCAATTTGTATCTCGACTACCGCATGAGCGGGCTCGGCTCGCATTCCTGCGGCCCCGAGCTCGATAAAAAGTACCGCATCACGGAACGCGACATCGTGTTTTCGTTTGAGATCTTGTTTGATAAGGAGAGTGAATCAAGATGAAAGGCACAAAGAGGTTTTTTGCCGCGCTTCTGGGCGCGGCGATGGCGATGGCGACCGTCCTTTCGGCGGCGTCCTGCGCGGGCGATGCGCATGAGCACACGCTCCGCCAGATGAAGGCGAAGGAGGCGACCTGCTTCGAGGACGGCAACCTCGCCTATTGGGAGTGCACGGAGTGCAAAAAACTCTTTTCGGACGCCGCTGGCACGGAGGAGGTGACGGCGGAGGACGTCACCGTTCCCGCGCACCACACGCCGCAGTTCGTCGCCGCCGTCAAGGGGGACGGGACGTTTGAAACGTCCTCCATCGCGCACTACGCCTGCACGGTTTGCGGCAGCCTGTTCGCGAACGAGGCGTGCACGCTCCCGCTCACCTCGGAGGAAGTGTACGAAATAAAGACATACGCTTTGAGCGATGCGCGTGTGGCGGTCTCCAACGGAACGAGCGCCGTCAAGGCGTATGTGGAGGGGGAGCAGACGACGCTCGCCGTCACGCAGCTCACCTTCGGGCTCCGCATCTTTCTGGGCTGGGAGACGGACGGGTGCGTCGCGGACGACGCGAAGTATTCCCCCGAACCCTACCGCCTCAACCTCAATCTCGATACGCAGCGCAGCAATGAGTCGGAATTTTACCCGCGCGTCATGCTCGGCTGCGACACGGACGGGGCATGGGTCGGCACCAACGATTCGCCAAAGACCTATCTTGCGGACGTTGCAGCCTCGCTCTCCGACGCCTTCCGTGAGGACAACGGCGTCTGTCTCGTCGTCCTGCGCGACGGGGAGAACGTCGCCGTCTATGGCGAGGACAAGGCGGGCAAGCGCCACTTCATCGGGGAATATACCCTGCTCGATACGACCCCGCTCATCAAAGTGACGCTCGGCGTGCACGACGGGTACTATCTCGCGTCCGACTGCCCCGCCGTCGCCAAGGACGGCGTTATCGCCATCGGGCTGACGGATGCGGAGAGTGACGTGTTCGACGATGTCGTTTCCCCCGCGGAACAGATCGTCGTGCAGGACACCAACGCCTGGGTCGGCTATCCCGCCACCGAATTTACGCTCGTGCTGCCTGAGGACGCGCAGGGGGAGGTCGTCTACAGTTACGACGAGAGCAAGCTCACCATCGACGAAGCGGCGCACACCGTCAAGGCGCTTGCCGCGGGCAGACATCAGGTGAAAGTCACCTGCGGGGAGCTGGAGGCGCGCTTCTTCGTGACCTGCTCCAATGTCGATAAAAGCGGCGCCTGGTGGCAGAACCCGCCGCACGCGACGTACGACGAAGAACTTGCGCAAAAGTACGCCTCGCAGGGGCATAACGGCGAGACGACCGTCTTTATCGGCGATTCTTTCTTTGATGAACGGTACTTCTTCACAAATTTCTCCACGCTTCTCGCGGATGAGGATGCGCTCTGCATGGGCATCAGCTCGACGACCACGTTCGACTGGGAGCAGTATATCCTTGCGGAGAACACCATTCTCGCGCCCTCCATGCAGCCCAAGGCGGTCGTCGTCGACCTGGGGACGAATAATTTTTACGACGACAAGCGCTCGACGGCGGACACCGTGAGCGACCTGCAGCGGCTGTTCACGCTCATGCACGACAGGATGCCGGATACGCACATTTACTATTTCTCCATCGCCCAGCGCCTCGATACGGCATTCGCGGGCAACGTAAGCGCCGTCAACGACAGGATGGAGGAGTGGTGCCGCTATAAAGATTGGATCACCTTCATCGACGTGGAGGAGCAGGTGACGGTCGATAAATTGCGCGACGACCACGTTCACCCGCTGCCCGAGACGTATCGCGACATCTATCTTCCCGCGCTCCGCGCCGCCGGCTGGGAGGGTTGAGCGCTCCTTTGTACATCCGTATATAAAAAGCCCGTCGGCGTTCGGTTCATCCGTCCGCCGTCGGGCTTTTTTCGTGTTTTTCTCGATCGAGGCATTGACAGGGGGAAAAGAATGTGATATAATGCAGTTGCTTTGAACTTGTGGCTTTTGATACAAATGTGAAAATTTTTCAGGGGCGCGCCCCTATCTGTTCTCGCTTTCGCGGGAACAGATAAAAAACTTTAACGGAACGAACGTGGCGGCGTGCCCGCTGCGTTCCCCGCCGCTTTGCGCGCGGGAAAAGCGGGTGAAAACCCGCCGCAGGCATGGCGGAAAGAAGAGAACGGCCCGCCTCGGACGGGCGCGGGGATGGAGTATTTTATTGAGCGGAGGCAGAAAAAGGTGGATAATTCGGCATACTTTTCCGTCACTGTTGACAAGAATATGCGAGAAGGTAAAATAAAAGAAAAAGCAGTGCACTTTGCGTGCAGGCAACAAGAGGGGGGAAGGATATGACTTTTTCCGTAGATGAATCCGGCGAAGAGTATAAGTTCCGTATCGGGAAAGTCGGATATGAGCACTGCTCGCCCTCCAAGGGTCCCGTGTCGCGCGTGCGTCCCAACAACGCGTGGCACTTCATCCTGTTCGGGCGGGGCACGATCGAGACGGCGGACGGCAAGATGTACAAGTTAAAGCGCGGCGAGTCCTTTCTGCTGTTCGAGGGGGAGTACTATAACTACTATCCCGACCCGCAGGACCCGTGGACGTATATCTGGGTGGAGCTGACGGGCGACAATTTGGAGGCGATGTTCCGCCAGTGCGGCTTCACCAAGGCGTGTTTCCGCAAGGCGTTGAGCGGATTCGACGGCTATGTGGAGCTGTTGAAGAGCATGAAGGACGCCTTCGACGAGAGCGACGTGCAGCAGATGCGCACCTGTGCATATCTCATCCTCATCATGAGCAAGTGCATCGAGGACGTGCGCCGCGGGAGCGTGGCGGCGCAGGGCGCGCGCAAGCGCCGTCAGATGCGCGACATTCTGCTCTACATGAGCAACAATTTCAACCTGCCTCTCACCAACGAGGAGATCGCCTCGGAGAACGGGCTGTCCGTGCGCTCTTTAACGGCGTTCTTTGCCGAGATGATGCAGATGTCGCCCGTAGGGGCGCTCGGCGAGGGGTACGAGACGTATGTGCGCACCACCTCCGCCGACTACCCGCAGAGCTATGCGCGGTATGCCCTTCTCGACAACGGAGCGTATCAGGAGGCTTTCGAGCGGGAGGGGTACTCGGACGAAGAGCGCATCATCACCGTTTCGACGAGCGGCGCCGACAAGGGGTACGTCGCGACCATCGACTTCTCGCCCTTCATCGATCCCGACACGGGCGAAAAATACCTCTATTGGTCGCAGACGCCCGGCGCCATTGCGGGCGTGAAGATGATCAACTGGCTCACGCCCGACTGGTCCACCTACAAGACGCTCACCGCCTGCGGCTACTACACCGTGGAGGACTATCAGAAGGCGCAGCAGGGCGAAAAGGTGGAAAAGGTGACGTATGAGGAGATCGCGTCCTACTGCAACGAGGGACCCTTCATGCTCAAACATGACGGAAAGTACTACCTCACCTTCTCCATCGGCAACTACACGGAGGCGTCCTACGGCGTCATGCAGGCGGTGTCCGACAGCCCGATGGGTCCCTTCCGCAAACTCACCGACGCGGAGAACGGGATGCTGTTGAGCAACGACCTCGGCGAAAACCGCGCGGTGGGCGGCCCAGGGCATCACTCCTTCTTCACGGTGAGCGTGGACGGCGCGCAAAAGCTCATGATCGCCTATCACGCGCACACCAACCTCTACTCCTATTCGGACCCTTGCCAACGTGAAAGCCATCCGCTTCACGGTGGAAGTGCCCGAGGAACAGGAGTGCGCAAACATCATGGAAGTGGCGCTCGTCGGCAAATTCGGCACGACGCAGGCGGAAGGAGGAGAGGCATGAACAAGAAGTGGATGCGTGCGGGCGCATTACTGGGGACGGCTGCCATCGCGGCGTGCATTCCCCTTGCGGGCTGCTCGCAGAGCAAGAATTTCGTGAACGGGCCCGAATACAACTACCGTCTGACGGGCAAGACGGAGGAATACGTCGCCAACGTGACGGGCTCGAGCGTCGTTCCCGACGAGGGCATCGTCATCGACGGTAACTTCGACGAGACCTTCTACATCAACAGAAGGTGGATGAAGGCGAACAAGGTAAAGCGGCAGAGCGGACAGACGGAGACGGGCACGCTGGAGATGACGACCTATTTTTCGGAGACGGGCATCGTCGTCGCGGCGCACATCACGGATACCCGCGCCGCCGTGTACAGCTCTTCCGTCGCCACGGGCAATCAGACGTGTTTCAGCGGCTACTTCGCCTTCGGCGATACGACGACGTCGGGTGACGACGTGTACGAGATCGAGAACACCGCCGCAAATATGTTCAAAATTTCCGAGTTCGTCTCGGGCGGTCTGCAGGTCATGTATACGGCGGAGGACGTCACGCCCGTGCACGCCGTCCGGCGCGTGGGCGACATCACCAAGGGCGAGTGCTATGAATACTACGTCGAATACTTTATGCCATACGCCCTGTTCGGCAGGAGCGAACGCCCCACCACGGTGTACTTCAACCCGACGATGATCTCCGCCACGCTCGACGAGTACGGCAGCGCCATCTCCGATCTGCGCACCTGGTACAACTTCGGCGGCGAACAGAGCTCCCTCTACGGCTGGGGCAAGCCCAATTCCGGGTACGTCTTCGACCGCAACGGGTTCGTGTCCAACAAGCTCTCCATCCAAAAGGCGGAGGGCGGCACCGTGACCGAGGAGTGGGGGCATGACTGGACCGTAACGGGCGACATGGTCAATCTCAACATCGTGCCCGATGAGGGCTGGCGCCTTGCGCACCTCTATGTGAACGGAGAAGACTGCATCGGCGACGTCGTCGGCGGCGTGTATTCCTTCGTGTCGGAGGGCAACGTCACGGTCGTACCCGTATTTACGCCTGTTAGTGAAAATATTGTTGTCAGCGACGTATACGCCTGGGTCGGCTATCCCGCGTCGGAATTTACGCTGGAACTCAACAACGGGGGGAGCGATTATACGCTCGAATACGATACTACCAAACTCACGATCGACAAGGATGCGAAAACCGTAAAAGCGCTCGCCGAGGGAACATTTGAAGTCAAGGTGAAGAGCGGCAGCGACGCGGCAAGTTTCTTCGTGTTATGCTCGGAGGTAGACAGAAGCGGAACGGAATGGAATTTCCGCGAATATCTTTCCGATGCAAACAGTCTGAAAGGGGAGTATTCTGCGAACGGCACGGATGGGGAAACGACGGTATTTATCGGTGATTCCTTCTTTGACGTTGAAGAATGGGGTTGGCAGAACTTCTATTCGGATTATGCCGGTAAAGATGCTTTGGGGCTCGGTATCAGCAGTTCTACAACATTTGACTGGGAGAGCTTCCTGCTCGCAGGCGATACGATCCTTTCGGGGATGCAACCGAAGAATCTTGTCGTCAATATCGGTACAAACAACATTTATGACGACGACCGTGACGCAAGTGAGACCGTCTGCGATTTGCAGCGCCTGTTTACGTTGCTGCACGACAGGATGCCGAATACAAATATCTATTACTTTTCCATTGCGCAGCGCACAGATACGAAATATGCGGCTCAGGTGAGTGCGGTCAATGATGCGATGGAACAGTGGTGCAAATATAAAGATTGGATCACGTTTGTGGATGTGGAAGATCAAATCTCTTCAAGTGATTTGAAGGACGGAGTACATCCGAGAAATGAAACGTATACCAATATTTATGTACGGGCATTGGAAGAGGCAGGGTGTGTAGTAGAGGAAAAATAAAAAAGCCGCTATGGTACATTCTGTAAAATAATTTATCAGGAGGGAAAAATGAACACAAGTAGAAAGCTGAAGATCGCGCTCTTGTCAGGTGCGGCGACGCTGGCGCTCTCGCTGGGCGCACTGACGGCTTGCGGCGGGGAAGAACACGATCTCACCTTCATCGATGAGCAGGCGGCAACGTGTACCGAGGCGGGGCACGAGGCGTATTACCTCTGTTCGCACTGCGGAAAGCTGTTCGCGGACGAGAACGCCGAGACCGAGCTCTCGGATGCGGACGTCACCATCGCGGCGCTCGGGCACAACATGACGGAGCACGCGGCAAAGGACGCGACCTGCACGGCGGACGGCAACATTGCGTACTGGTCGTGCGACCGCTGCGACAAGAACTTCTCGGACAAAGACGGCAGCAAGGAAGTGGCGAGCGTCGTCATTCCCGCGGGGCACGACATCGATTGGGTGGACCTCGTCGAGCCGACCACCTCGTCGGAAGGGATGCTCGCCCACTATGAGTGCAGCGTCTGCAAGACGTGTTTCGAGGACGCAAACGGCGATAAGGAGATCGAAAAAGCCGACCTCACGCTCGCCAAGCTCGTCGAGCAGGCAGTCACCATCAAGGTGGAAGTGTACGACACGGCGGGCAGCAAGGTGGCGTCGCCCGACTACGGCGCCATCAGCAAGCAGCTCACCTTAAAGGGCGCGTATTCGTCCAACCGGTATGAGGCGATCGAGGTGAAGGCGGACGGCACGCTCGCGCTCGACAAGATCATCGTCGGCGACTACGAAGTCGACCTCTACGGCTATGCGCGCAGCACGTTCACCGTCGAAAAGGACAATGCCGCGCCGACGCTCAAACTGCAGGAGACCATCGCCTACGGCTCGAACGACAAGGTGACGGTGGAGGACAAAACCGCGTCCGTCACCGTAAAGGGCGCCGTCTCCGACTATCAGAGTTCGATGTGGTCGGGTTCTGCGGAGCTCATCCTCTCCGACGAACTCAAAGAGAGCGAGGGCGTCATCCTCGAATTCAACGTGAGAAACGTCACCAATTCGCAGGCGTCGGGCAACGACGAATGGGCGTCCCAGCGCATTGCCGTTCAGATGGCGAAGGGGTACAAAGGGTTCTTGTTCTTCCTTCCCAACGGTGAGGCGAATATCTTTGACATGACGGACAGCAGCATCCGCGACGAGGGAAAGGACCGCTTCGGCGAAAACGGCAAAACCTACGCGTGGATCGGCGCGCTCATGCGCGGAGATGACGGCGTCAATATGCGCGTCGTCCGCACGGACGACATCGTCACCCTGTTCGTGCAGAACGAGGACGCGGAATGGGTGAAGATCGGCGCGGTGGAGTGCGCCGACGCCGAAACGGACATCATCCTTCACGGCTGCGGCGTGGAGTGGAAGTTCTCCTCCATTGCGGTGGACGCGCTGGAGTTCGTCGCGGAAAAGGAGGCGACGGCAGCCGAGCACGGCAACCTCGCCTACTACACGGACGGCACCAACTATTGGTTTGAGGACGGCACGCCCACAACGCTCGAGGGCACTTATGTGTACCTGCCCGTCGATGTCACGCTCACCGTAAAGGGCATTGCGCTGGACGGCAAGACGGCGGAGGCTGTTGCAAAGGACACCGTCATCACCTTCACGAGCCGCGCCAAGACGTATACCTACACGGTCGGCGGCGCCGCGCTTGAAGAGATGGTCGCAGGCACTTACACCGTCACGGCGGAGGGCTACCGCGCACAGCAGGTCATCATCGATGACGAAGCCACTACGCTCGACCTCACCATGACGAAGGCGATCGTGATCGCGGGCAAGGTGGAGGACTATAAGGGCGGTAAGTGGTCGGGTTCCGTCACGCTCGACATCTCCGACGAACTCAAAAAGAGCACGGCGGTCATCCTTGAATTCAACGTGAGAAACGTCACCAATTCGCAGTCCGGATGGGGCGAAAACGAATGGGCATCCCAGCGCATCGCCATTCAGATGGCAAAGGGATATGAAGGGTTCTTGTTCTTCCTGCCCAAGGGCGAGGCGAACGTCTTTGACATGACGGACGGTTCATTTGCCGACGCCAACAAGACGCGGTTTGGCGGAAGCGGCGCTGCGCTTTCCTGGATCGATTCCCTCATGCGCGGCGAGAACGGCGTCAATATGCGCATCGTCCGCACGGGCGAGAACGTCACCTTGTTCGGGCAGAACGGTGAGGGCGATTGGGTGAAGATCGGAACGGTCGCCTGCGCCGAAGCCGAGACGGAAATTGTCTTCTATGGCTGCGGCGTGGAATGGGCGTTCACTTCCGTCTCCGCCAAGGAGATCGAATATGTTGCCGAACAGGCGCCTGCGGCGGGCAAGCCCGGCAACGTCGAGTATTACACGGACGGCACCAACTATTGGCTTGCAGACGGCACCATGACCGATGAGAACGGCGTTGCGCTCTATGCGGCAGACGTCACGTTCAAACTGACGGGATACAATCTGGACGGCAAGACGGAAGCGACCATTGCAGACGGCACCGTCATCACCTTCGAGGGCATCGTGCAGGGCAGCAAACAGCAGTATACCTACACGGTCGGAACGACGGAATCGCTCGAAATGTACGTCGGCACTTACACCGTCAAGGCAGAGGGCTATGCGCAGACGACGCTCACCGTCGCAAAAGACAGCACCGAACTTGCTATCACGCTCAAAACGGTGAAAACCATCGCCGGTACGGTGGAGGATTACACGGGCAATAAGTGGTCGGATTCCTTCACGCTCGACATTTCCGATGAACTCAAAAAGAGCACGGCGGTCATCCTTGAATTCACCGTACAGAACGTCACCAATTCGCAGGCGGCGGGCAATGACGAATGGGCATCCCAGCGCATCGCCATTCAGATGGCGAAGGGAAACGAAGGGTTCTTGTTCTTCCTGCCCAAGGGCGAGGCGAACGTCTTTGACATGACGGATGGCGGCATCGCCAATGACAACAAGACGCAGTTCGGCGGAAGCGGCGCTGCGCTCTCCTGGATCGATACCCTTATGCGCGGCGTGGGCGGCGTCAGTATGCGCATCGTCCGCACGGGCGCAAATGCCACCTTGTTCGTGCAGAATGAGAAAGCAGAATGGGTGAAGATCGGCACGGTCGCTTGTGCCGCCGCCGAGACGGAAATTATCTTCTATGGCTGCGGCGTCGAGTGGGCGTTCTCCTCCATCACCGCCGAGGAGATCGAATACGTCGCCCAAAAAGATCCCGTTGTTGGCGGCGAGAACGGCAACGTTGCTTACTACACGGACGGCACTAACTATTGGCTCGCAGACGGCACCGTGACCACGGCAGAGGACGTCGTGCTCTCCGCCGTTGCGGTCAAGCTCACCGTTGCGGGACTTGCGTTGGACGGCAAGACGGAGGCGACCATTGCAGAGGGCACCGTCATCACCCTCACGGGAGCTTACGGCGAATACACCTTCAAGATGGGCGAAGCTGCACCCACCCAGATGCTTGCGGCAACGTATACCGTCACGGCGGAAGGGTACGCGCAGACGACCCTCGTCGTTCCCAAAGAGGGCGGCGACATTACCCTCACGCTCAAGGCGGCAAAATCCATCGCCGGTACGGTGGATGACTATAAGGGCAACAGGTGGTCGGATTCCTTCACGCTCGACATTTCCGAGGAGCTCAAAAAGAGCACGGCGGTCATCCTTGAATTCAACGTGAGAAACGTCACCAATTCGCAGGCGTCGGGCAATGAGGAATGGGCGTCCCAGCGCATCGCCATTCAGATGGCGAAGGGGTACGAAGGGTTCTTGTTCTTCCTGCCCAAGGGCGAGGCGAACGTCTTTGACATGACGGACAATGGCATTGCCGATAGCGGCAAGACGCGGTTCGGCGGAAGCGGCACTGCGCTCTCCTGGATCGATACGCTCATGCGCGGCGTGGGCGGCGTCAATATGCGCATCGTCCGTACGGGCGCAAATGCAACGTTGTTCGTGCAGAATGAGAAAACAGAATGGGTGAAGATCGGCACGGTCGCCTGCGCCGACGCCGAGACGGAAATTGTCTTCTATGGCTGCGGTGTCGAGTGGGCGTTCTCCTCCATCACGGCGGAAAAGCTCACCTATGTGGAGGCGCAGGAGGCGACCGATACCGAAGAGGGTAACGTCGCTTACTACACGGACGGCACCAACTATTGGCTC
The DNA here is from genome assembly GCA_944362555.1 of uncultured Clostridia bacterium. GTDB lineage: Bacteria > Bacillota > Clostridia > Christensenellales > Borkfalkiaceae > Gallimonas. The sequence goes on along the minus strand of CALVTL010000036.1, from coordinate 2,517 downwards.
GCGGACGGAAACGTGACCACGGCAGAGGATGTCGTCGTTCCCGCAGAGCCCGCAGAGCCCGAGGGGCAGGACCCCGAAGGGCAGGCGTAACAAAACGATCGGAAGCGGGGAGCGACCCTCCCCGCACATTCCGAGAAGGAAGGCGGAATGAAAACATCGGTAAAATGTCTGGCAGCCGTCATGAGCGCGTGCCTTCTTGCAAGCTTCCTCATGTTCGGCGCGTGCGATCGGCACATGCATGAGCTCACGGAAGTTGCGGCAAAAGCCGCCACCTGCACGGAGGCGGGCAACACGGCGTATTGGCACTGCGAGGAGTGCGGCAAGTACTTCTCCGACGAGGCGGCAGCGACGGAGATCTCCTTGGAGGATACCGCCGTTGCGGCGCTCGGGCACGATCTTCAGAAAAAGACGGTCGAAGAAGGGCAGTCGATCTCGGGCGGCGGAAAGGAATACTATGCCTGTTCGCGCTGCAAAGAGGCGTTCTCGGACGCGGCGGGCACTAAGCCTGCGGAGCTGCTCACAAAGCTTTTTTCCGACCGGACGTTCTTTGCCAAGGGCACACAGAACGGGCCCGACGTGTTTACAAGCACGCAGATCGGCGGGAGCGCTGCGCCCATCTCGTCGCAGCAGTTCGTTCTGCGGTTCTTCATGGGCTTTACTTACGACGTCGGAACGCTCTCTTCCGGTCAATCCGTCGAAGTGCACATGAACATCCACCGCACGCAGGCAGACCCCGCATATTGGCAGCTCATCATGGAGTATCACCCCACACCGGGCAAGGAGACCATCGTCATCACGCCCAACAAGAACGCCTCGCAGGAAAAGCTGCTCACGGGCAGCGCGTGGGCGGACCTCATGAAGGAGCAGGGCGGACTGTACCTTCTTTTGCAGCGCAGCGGCGACAGGCTCGCCTGCTATGCGGAGGACGCGCAGGGCAAACCGCAGCTCGCCTTCTCCGTCACGGGATTCTCGGAGGGCGCGGTGTATCAGATGCGCATCGCCCACTTTGAAGGGTTCTTTGCGGACGAGACGCACGGCTGCACCATCCGCGATATGTCGGTCGCGTTCGACACGGTGGACTTGTCCGCCGAACGCACGCAGTACGGCAAAGCTGCCGTGTAAGTGGAAAAGCGCAGGGGAAAGGAAATCATCATAAAAAGGCTTTCCCCGCATCAGAACGGGAGGATGGGGCAAAGCGTTGTCCCATCCTTTTGTTTTGAAATGTTTGGCTGATCTTGGAGAAAAAATTATGAACAGACTTTATTTGGGAGCGGCGTACTATCCCGAGCTTTGGGAAGAAGCGGAAGTTGAAAAAGACATTGCCCGCATGAAGGAGGCGGGGCTCAATTGCGTGCGCATCGGAGAATTTGCCTGGGGCAAAATGGAGCCCAAGGAGGGCAAATTTGAGCTCGGATGGCTGAAAAAAATTGTGGATCGGCTCTACGAAAACGGCATTTCCACCGTTTTATGCACGCCCTCGGCGACGCCGCCGAGATGGCTTCTCACCAAATATCCCGAAACGCGCATGGTGATGCACGACCTTATTCGCGCGGACGTCTCCTCGCGCTGCCATACCTGCAAGACGTCGGAGGTGATGCGCGAAAAGAACCGTCTCATCGTCACCAGAATGGCGGAGACGTTCCAAGGCGATCCCGCCGTCGTCGGCTGGCAGGTGGATAACGAAATTTACCCCTACAACGAGGGGTGCTTCTGCGAGCACTGCAAGGCGGCGTTCCGCGTGTGGCTCAAAGAAAAGTTCGGCACCATCGAAGCCCTCAACAAGGCGTGGGGCATGGCGCGCTGGTCGCTCTCGTACGACAGCTTTTCGGACATTCAGCCGCCCTACCCCAAGCAGTGGCGGCATCCGTCGCTGCGCAAGGCGTGGCGGGATTTTCAGTACGCGCAGGTCAAAAGCTATGTCGAAGAGCAGGCGGAAATTTTACATAACTTCGGATTTCACAACGTCGGCACCAACATGATGCAGCACAACAGCATGAGTTTTTACAAGACCAACGAAAAGCTGGATGTGGCGCAGTATAACCACTACGAAGCCGCAGACGGGCTCGCCGACACGGCGTTCGCCTTTGACTTCGTGCGGTGCGTTAAAGAGAAACCCTTCTGGGTGATGGAGACGCAGCTGGGCTGGAACGGCAGCGAGTACGCGGAAGGGGGGTACCGTCCCGCGGGCGAGTGCTACGCCAACACCATGCTGCCCTTCGCGCGGGGCGCGCAGATGAACCTCTATTGGCTGCTGCGCACCCACCCCAACGGACACGAGATGGCGCACGGCGCGCTCTATTCCCCTGCGGGCAGGGCGTATAAGGTGACGGAGGAGGTACAGCGCGCCGCCCTCAACCTCAAAAAATGCAGGAATTTTCTGGAAAACTCTTGCATTTGCTCGGAAATTGCGTTACACTATTCGAGTACTGCTCTGAACTGCTTCGAGAGCGCGCCCCTCGTCAAGGGATTCAACTACCGCGCGGAGCTGCTGAAAAGGTACTATGCCGCCTTCCGCCA
>CALVTL010000035.1 GCA_944362555.1 uncultured Clostridia bacterium | reverse complement strand
CCGAAAAGACGGGCAGGATGTGGTATGATACGGACGTCGTCATCACCGACCGCCACGGCCGTATCTCCGACATCTTCGAGTTCTATGGCGAGGCGCACTTCCGCGCACTGGAGACGGAGATCGTGCGCGAGCTTGCGGGCAGGGACGGGCTGGTCATCTCCACGGGCGGCGGGCTCGTGTTGAAGCCCGAGAACAGCGAGCTGCTCAAACAGAACGGGCGCATCTTCTTCATGCGCGCGAGCTTTGAAACGCTCTTGAAGCGGGTGCGCGCCGACGAAACGCGCCCCCTTCTCAAAAATACGGGCAAGACGGCGGAGACGCTCGGCAAGCTCATGGAGGTGCGCACGCCCGTCTATGAGCACGTCGCCGACTATATCGTCGATACGGACGGTCGGTCGATCGAGGAAGTGGCGGACGAGATCGTCTCCATCATGGATAAGGACGACGGTTCGTCGAGGGGCTTTGTTCTGTGAAGGCGCTCATCACGGGCGGAACGCGCGGCATCGGGCTTGCCTGCTGCCGCCTTTTTGTAAGCAGCGGCTTTGCGGTCACCGCCACCTATTCCGCCGATGAAGGATCCGCCGCCGCCGCAAAAAGGGCGCTCCCCGAAGTGCGCTTCGTGCGCGCCGACGTGCGCGACGAGGACGCCATGCGCGCCCTCATCGCGGACATGGGTACCCTCGACGTGCTCGTGAACAACGCGGGCGTGGACGTGTGGAAGCAGGTGCAGGACACTTCCAGAGAGGAGTACGCGCGCGTCATGGACGTCAACATGGGCGGCACCTTCCTTGCCGTAAAGCACGCCGCTTCAAAGCTGCTCGCCTCGCGCGGCGCCATCGTCAACGTGTCCTCCGTCTGGGGGGTGACGGGCGGGAGCTGCGAGAGCGTGTATTCCGCCTCCAAGGGCGCCGTCATCGCCTTTACCAAGGCGCTCGCCAGGGAGCTCGCGCCCGCCGTGCGCGTCAACGCGGTTGCGCCGGGCGCCATCGATACCGTCATGAACGCGGGATATTCGGCGGAGGAGCGGCGCGAGATCGAAAGCCGCATCCCGCTGGGGCGCTTCGGCTCGCCCGAAGAGGTCGCCGAGGCGGTGCTGTTCCTCGCCACCCATCGCTACATCACCGGTCAGGTGCTGGGCGTGGATGGGGGAGGAGTGTAGGGGGGGGTCACGAATTTCTTTTCGAACTGACGAAAAGAAATTCCGTGAGGAGAGGAAAAACCCAACGTTCGCTTCGCTCTGCGTTCGGTTTTTTCCGCCGCCGCTTTATGGCAACATTTTAGCACGCGGCGGCTCCCTTTTCCGCGAAAGCCGAGGTATCGGCAAATTGAGTACCGCTGCGCAGGGAAACCCTGCTTGCGGCATAATTGATAGCTCTCTCTTCTTGCCCCCTTGTACAAAGGGGGTGAGCCGCGCGTTATGCGCATCACCACGGTGTGGTGTGCGCGCGCGGCGAACTGAGGTTTTTGCCATTGTGGGCAAAAACCGTGACCGCTGGCGGCGTCACTCCTTGCGCCGCCGAGAAATCAAAAGGGGGGATTGTCAAAAAGCAGGGAACAATCCCTCAGTCACTTCGTGACAGCTCCCTTTGCACAAGGGAGCCTTGAAAACGGCGCGACGTTCCTTGCGGCGTGATTGATAGCTCCGTATCTTGCCCTCTTTGGGAAAGGGGGGCGGAGCGCAAAAAAATCTGAAAAAATTTTAGCGAAAAAAAAAGGAGTTTTCCTGTTCTTTTGCGAAATAACATAGTGATGAAGCAATTCACGTTGAAGGAAAAGACCTATGAAAAGGAGCGAGCCTTCCTTTCGCCCTATGCGACGCGTTCGTATGAGAGCAAGGGAAGGGCGCGGGAGGAGACGCCCTGTCCCATGCGCACCGATTTCCAGCGCGACCGCGACAGGATCATCTACTCCAAAGCCTTTCTGCGCCTGAAAAACAAGACGCAGGTCTTTTTCGCGCCCGACGGCGATCACTATATGTCCCGCCTCACGCATACGCTGGACGTCTCGCAGATCGCCCGTTCCCTCGCGCGCGCCCTCTCCCTCAACGAGGACCTCGCCGAGGCGATCGCGCTGGGGCACGACCTCGGACATACCCCCTTCGGACACGTCGGCGAACGCGTGCTCGCCGCGCTCAACCCCGCGGGGTTCAGGCACAGCCGGCAGTCGCTGCGCGTGGTGGACGAGCTTGAAAAGGACGGAAAGGGACTCAATCTCACCTTCGAGGTGCGGGACGGCATCCTCAACCACACCAAGAACGGAACGCCCGCCACGCTCGAGGGCTGCGCCGTCTCCCTCGCAGACCGCATCGCATACATAAATCACGACATCGAGGACGCCATCCGCGCGGGCATCATCACGGAGGAGGAGCTCCCCCGCGAGAGCGTGCGCGTGTTCGGGCGGGATACGTCCGCGCGCATCAACACCTGCGTGATGGATATTTTCACGGCGTCGGAGGGGAAACCCTTCGTCAGGATGTCGGAGGAGAAGCAACAGGCGCTCGACGATCTGCGCGCCTTCATGTTCGAACACGTCTACGAACACGCCAACCGTCTCATCCAGGAGAGCGCCGAGCGCCTTCTGCGCGCGCTCTACGGCTACTTTTCCGAGCGGCCCGAGGAGCTGCCCGCGCTCTACCGCAGGACGGCGGAGCACAACGTCCCGCAGGCGGTGTGCGACTATCTCTCCTCCATGACCGACCGTTACGCCATCGGGCTTTTCAAGAAATTATTCGTTCCGAAGGAGGGCAGCGTATGAAGAAAGAGGCGTTTCAGGACTTCATCCGCGTGCTCAAAGAGAAGAACGCCATCGCGGATGTCATCGGAAGCTATATAAAACTCGAACGGCGCGGCTATAATTATTGGGCGTGCTGTCCATTTCATCACGAAAAGACGCCCTCCTTTTCCGTCAATGCGGCGGACGGGTACTATCACTGCTTCGGCTGCGGCGCGTCGGGGGACGTCATCGGATTCGTGAAGAATTACGAGAACGTGGACTTCATGCAGGCGGTGCAGCTCCTTGCTGCGCGCGTCAAGATGGAGGTGCCCGCCTACGACGAACGTTCCGCCGAGGAGGCAGCCGAGAAAAAGAAAAAGCGGGACAGGCTGGTGGCGCTCATGAAGGACGCCGCGCGCTTTTACTTCGGCAATCTCTATTCGGGCAGGGCGGAGGCGCACCTTGCGTACCTTCAGAAGCGGGGCATTTCCCCCTCGACGGCGCGCAGGTTCGGCATCGGCGCCTCGCTCGATTTTTCCTCCCTTCCTTCCCATCTCCTCGCGCAGGGGTACACCCCCGAGGAGTGCGTGGACAGCGGCACCTGTTCGCGCACGGAGGAGGGGCGGCTCATCGACGCCGAGGGCGAGCGGCTCATCATCCCCATCATCAACAATATGGATGAAGTCATCGCCTTCGGGGGCAGGCTCCTCAAAAAGAGCGACCGCGCAAAGTATAAGAACACGCGCGAGACGCTGCTCTTCAACAAGAGCAGGACGCTCTACAACCTCAACCTCGTCAAAAAGGAGCGGCGCGCGGGCGGGCTCTCGTCCGTCATCCTCGTCGAGGGGTATATGGACGCCATCTCCCTCTACGAGGCGGGATTCCATTGCGTCGCGGCGAGCATGGGCACGTCGCTGACGTCCGACCAGGCGCGCCTTCTGAAGCGGTATACCGACACCGTGTATATCAGCTACGACGGCGACGCGGCGGGGCAGAGCGCCAACCTGCGCGGGCTCGACCTTTTGAAGCAGGAGGGGCTTAAAGTGCGCGTGGTGCCCCTTCCCGAGGGGCTCGACCCCGACGACGTCATCCGCGTGCAGGGCAAGGAGGGGTATCAGAGCTGCCTCGACGCCGCCATGCCCCTCATCGATTTCCGCCTTCTGGCAGCAAAGAGGAAGTACGACCTTACAAAGACGGACGAAAAGCGCGACTACGTTGCGGAGGCGCTCGCCGTTCTGCGCGACGCCGAGAGCGCGACCGAGCGCGAGGAGCTCCTGCGGCGGCTCTCCGCCGAGACGGGGGTGAGCCTCGCCTCGCTCGCGCGCGACTACGAGAACGCGCCCAAGGCGCCCCCTTCGGAGGCGCCCGTGCCCGCGGCTGCGGCGGACGACGCGGGGCTGGAAAAAAAGGCAGCGCGCTTTGTGCTCGCCGCCTGCCTGCTCGATAAGCCGTACGCGCGCGGGTGCGACCTTGCCGCCTTCTCCTTCGAGGACCCCGTTCACACGACGGTGGCGGGATATGTGATGAAGTCGCGCGCCGAGGGCGGCGTGCGTGCGAGCGGCATCTTCGACCTTCTCCCCGAGGACGGCGAACTTGCCGAGATCCTCAATCTCGACTACGGCGACAACCTCGACTCTCCCGTCGCGGAGAAGTACTTCGAGGGGTGCATCGCAACGCTGCTGCGCCGTCCGCTCACGCAGAAGATCGAGGCGGCGCGCAGGGAATACGAGGGCGCCTCTTCGCCCGAGGAAAAGCGGGAGATCCTCACCCGCATCGACCGATATACCAAAGAACTCAAAAACCTGTCGGCAGGAGGAAAAGCATGAATATCACCGATGAAAAATTGCACGAACTGATGGAGAAGATCGCCTCCGATTACAAGATGAAGGGGAGCATCTCCACCAACAGTTTGTATGACGCGCTGGAAAAGTACGACCTTTCCCCGCAGCAGATCGAGATCGTCTATAAGACGCTCCCCGAGATGGGCGTCTCCATCTTCGACGAGGAGGAGCGCGAAAAGGAGCTCTTCGAGCAGGCGCTCTCCGACATCGGGCTCGACGACCCCGTCAAAATGTACTTAAAGGACATCGGCCGCGTGCCGCTGTTGTCGGGCGACGAGGAGATCGAGCTCGCCAAAAAGATGCAGGAGGGGGATGAAGCCGCCAAGCGCCGCCTCTCGGAGGCGAACCTGCGCCTCGTCGTGTCCATCGCCAAGCGCTATGTCGGGCGCGGGATGCTCTTCCTCGACCTCATCCAGGAGGGCAATCTGGGGCTCATGAAGGCGGTGGAGAAGTTCGACTACCAGAAGGGCTTCAAGTTCTCCACGTATGCGACGTGGTGGATCCGTCAGTCCATCACCCGCGCCATCGCCGACCAGGCGCGCACCATCCGCATCCCCGTACACATGGTGGAGACCATCAACAAACTCACGCGCGTCTCGCGGATGCTGCTGCAGGAGAACGGCCGCGAGCCCACGCCCGAGGAGATCGCCGAGGCGATGGGGGTGGAGGTCGCCAAAGTGCGCGAGATCCAGAAGATCGCGCAGGATCCCGTCTCTCTGGAGACGCCCATCGGCGAGGAGGAGGATTCCCACCTCGGCGACTTCATCGAGGACGACAAGACGCAGACCCCGGGCGATTCCGTCGCCTTCATCATGCTCAAAGAGCAGCTTTTAGGCGTGCTCGATACGCTCACCCCGCGCGAGGAGAAGGTGCTGCGCCTTCGTTACGGGATCGACGACGGGAAGCCCCGCACGCTCGAAGAGGTGGGCAGGGAGTTCAACGTCACCCGTGAGCGCATCCGCCAGATCGAGGCGAAGGCGCTGCGCAAGCTGCGCCATCCCAGCCGCAGCAAGAAGCTCAAGGACTTCCTCGATTGATGACGGAGCGCCTTGCGTATATCTGCCGCCACATCCCGCGCGCGCGGGTGTTCGCGGACATCGGCTGCGACCACGGCTACTGCACGCAGTACGTTCTGGAGCGCGGACTGTGCGAGCGGGCGTATGTGAGCGACGTGAGCGCCGAATGCCTTGAAAAGGCAAAGACGCTGCTTCAAAATGAGATCGCGGCGGGCAGGTGCATCCCCGTCTGCGCGGACGGGCTGGAGGGCATCCCCGAGGCGGCGGACTGCGTTCTGTGCGCAGGGCTGGGCGGGGAGGAGATGGTGCGCATCCTCTCCCTTCGCCCCCTCCCGGAGCACTTCGTCCTGCAACCCATGAAGAACACGGAAAAGGTGCGCCGCTTCCTCGTCGCGCGGGGCGCGAAGCTGGAGCTGGACGTCACCTTCCCGGAGGGGAAACAGTGCTACGATCTGCTCGTCGGACGGGGGACGGGCGGGGACGTGTACTCCGAACACGAGTACCGCTACGGCAGGGATAACTTAAAGTCCCCCGGGCGCGCGTTTTACGATCGGGTCCTGCGCGACGTCAACAGAACGCGCGGCGCGCTCGCCCGCGTCAAAAATGCAATACAGCGCGAGGCGCTCCTTGCGCGCCTTGCCGAATTGGAGGGCATCCAAGATGCGATTGAAGAACGTCTATGACGCCGTTGACGCGCTCGCACCCTTTTCGTTGAGCGCCGAATACTGCGAGACCTATCATTTTTACGACAACAGCGGCACCCTTCTCGACTGCGGCGGAGAGGTGCGCGGCGTATTGTGCTCGCTCGATCTTTCCGCTCGCGCCGTCGAGGCGGCGAAGCGGGCGAACGCCAACGTCATTTTCACCCACCATCCCGCCATCTACAATCCCGTCTCCCGTCTTGCGGACGGCGAGCCGCTCACCGAATGCGCCAAGGCGGGCATCTCCGTCATCTCCGCGCACCTCAATCTGGACAGCGCGCGCGGCGGCATCGACGAGGAGCTCATGTTCGGGCTGGGCGGCAGCGCGGGCAAGATGCTGCACCCGCTCTCGGAAGGGGGGTACGGGCACGTCTTTACGGTGCGCGAGGAGGCGCTCTCCTCCTTTACGGAGCGCATCAAAGCGCGCTTTTGCACGGAGCGCGTCGTCGTCTACGGGGACGCCCCCGTCAAAAAGGTGGCAAGTTTTTGCGGCGCGGGCATGGACGAGAGCGCGGTCGCCTTCGCCCTCGCGGAGGGGGCGGACACCTTCGTCTCCTCGGACGGCAAGCACCATCTCATCGCCGAGCTCGTCGGCAAGGGGTGCAACGTCGTGCTGCTCACGCACTATGCGGCGGAGAACTACGGCTTTGTCCGCTTCGTCGAAAATCTCAAAGAAAAATTAAAGGGGACGCCCGTCACCGTTTTCACCGACGAGCGCCTGTTATGATTCCGCACCGCGGAAAAAGGAGCAAACTATGTCCGTTTTGAATGAACTTTTGGAGTATCAGAAGGTAGACGCCAAACTGCGCAAGATCGAGCAGGACGTCGCGTCCAGCGAAGAACAGAAAAAGTATGCGCAGGCGAACAAATTCATGAAGTCCGCGCCCGAGCGCTTTGAGGCGCAGGACAGGCGCGCCGCCGAGCTCGCCGCCTTGCGCGACGACCTCATCCGCCGCGCCGAGGACATCACCCGCCAGATCGCCGAGTATTCCGAGCTCGACGAGATGGTGGAGGAGGGGGGCGACGTCTCCTTCTACAAAAAGAACGCGCAGGCGCTGCTCGACCGCCTTCGCGCCCTGAAAGGGGAGATGCAGAAGCTCAATTCCGACATCGCCGCGACGGTGGAGGAGTACGAGCGCTTCAAAAAGCAGGGCGTGCTCATGCAGAAGCAGTACAAGGAATATAAGGCGAAGCGCGACGAGCTCGTGGGCGCGCACAAGCAGGAGGTGAGCGCGCTGCGCGAGCGCCTTGCGGAGATCGGCAAAAAGATCCCCGCCGACATCCTCGCCAAATATCAGCAGAAGCGCAAGGAGAACATTTTCCCCATCCTCGCGCCCCTCACGGGCAATATGTGCGTGTGCGGCATGGATTTCCCGCTCGCCCTTCAGGAGCGGCTCGCGGGCGGCAACGTCGTCGAATGCGAGCACTGCCGCCGCTTCGTCTATAAGCAGTAACGCCGCGCGGAACCCCGCGCGGAGCGGGCGGCATACAATGGGAGCATGAGGCCGTATTCCGTCATCTCCGTCTCCGCCGTCCGCCGCAATCTCTCCCTGCTCTCCCGCGCCGCCTCCGTCCCCGTCATCGCCGTCGTAAAAGACGACGCTTACGGGCACGGAGCGGAGGTCCTCGCGCAGCACATCGCGGACATGGTATGCCTGTTCGCCGTCTCCTCGGTGGAGGAAGGGGTGCGTCTGCGCGTTGCGGGCATCAGGGAGGGGGTGCTTGTTTTAACGCCCGTTCTGCGGCGGGAGGAGGCGCTGCGCGCAAAGTGGTACCGCCTTACGGTGACCGTCGCCTCGGCGGAGGGTGTCGCGCTGTGCGCGGGGCTCTCCGCCCATATTGCCTTCAACACGGGGATGAATCGCTTCGGGTTCGCCCCGCAGGAGGCGGCGCGCGCCTGCCGCCTGTGCAGGGCGCACAAGGTGCGCGTGGAGGGGGTGTATTCCCACTTGTACGACGCGTCGGACGCGTCCGCCGTGCGGGCGCAGACGCAGGCGTTTATGGAATGCTGCGCCGCGGTGCGCGCCGATTTCCCGTCCGCCATGCGCCATCTGTGCGCGACGGGCGGCATCCTTGCGGGCGGCGCGCCGCTGGACGCGGTGCGCCCGGGGCTGGGGCTCTACGGCTATGCGCCGCCGCCTTTTTCCGATACGCTCGGGCTTACGCCCGCCCTTCGGGTGTATGCGCACGTTCTGCACGCCGCCCCCGTCTATGGAAAAGGTGCCGGCTACGGCGCGGCGCAAAAACGCTATGCCGCGCTGCACACGCTGGGCGCGGGCTACGGCGACGGGTTCTTCCGCGCGGGCGGGCTGGGCGCCGTGGGCGCGCTGTGCATGGACGCCTGCGTGCGCGAGGGCGCGCTCCCCGCGGGCAGGCGCGTTTGCGTCCTGGATGACGCCGCCGCTTATGCCAAAGAACACGGCACCACCGCGTACGAGGTGCTCACCATGCTGCGCGGATTGAGGAAATATTATGCAGGATAAAGACGCGCTCCGCCGCTACTTTTCGGCGCTGCGCAGCGGCTTTGCGGAAAACGCGCCCCACGGGGCGCTCAAAGACGTCTTTCTCGCCTCGCCGTACTTTGCGGCGGAGAGCTTTTTTGTCTACATCTCCGTGCGCAGCGAGGCGGCGACGGACAGGCTCATCGCGGCGCTGCTTGCCGCCGGCAAGCGGGTATGTGTGCCGCGGATCGAAGGGGGCAGGATGCTCTCCGTGCCCTTTGCGCCTTTGGAGAAGGGCGCGTTCGGCATCCCCGCGCCGCGCGGGGGAGAGGACACCGCGTGCGACGTGTGCGTCACGCCCCTGCTCGCCGTGGACGAGCGCGGCGTGCGGCTCGGCTACGGGGGCGGATATTACGACGCCTACTTCGCCCGCCGTCCGCAGACGGTGCGCGTGGGGTACTGCTTTGAGGCGCAGCGCACCCGCCTTCTTCCAAAAGAGGCATGGGACAAGCCGCTCCACGCCGTCGTCACCGAGGCGGGCGTGCACCGCTTCAACGCTTGACAGCGCGCCCGCGCGTGGGGTATAATGGAAGAAAGCGCCGCATGGCGGCGTGTGCGGAGGAAGTATGCTCAACGATCTGCCAAAGAAGCAAAAGGAGAAAAAGCCGCTCACCAAATGGCGGTATTTCTGGCGCATCCAGGGGGAGTGCGCGCTGCGCGCCGTCTCTCCCTTTATGATGTATCTGTTCACCAGCCTCATCGGGCTCGCCTGTCAGGCGTTCTCGCCCGACACGACGGAGTGGTACGAGGTGCTTTTGGGGATCTTGTGCATCGTCGCGGGCGCGGCGTTCAACGCCCACCTCATCTATCACCGCGGCATTCTGCACTACGACGCCTACATCACGGGCTGCATCCACAGAAAGAACGAGCTCTTCGGCGTGCACTCGGGGGGCGATCACCGTCCCGAACGGGAATTCCGCCCGTGGAAGGGCTTTCTCATCGGCTTTTATGTGGGCATTCCCGTGCTCGTCCTCGGGCTGTTCGCAGCCCTGCCGGGAACGTGGTCGGGCGGGGAAGTCGCGCTCGTCATGTTCGCGGGCTGGGCGATCTTCCCCATCCAGTGGATCCGCGCCTATCTCTTCCCCGGTCAGAGCGACTGGGCGTATCCCCCCGTCAGCGGCGGCTACGCCATGCTCATGGTGCTGCTGCCCATCCTCGTCTCGGGCGTGTTCTATCTCGTGGGCGCCCTCATGCAGAAGCGCAGAAAGGAGCAGGAGGCGGAGCGCGCCGAGCGCGTCGCCGAAGCGGGCAAGAGGGCGAAGGGAACATGAGGATCGTCGCAGGAAAACACCGCGGGCGGGTGCTGGCGCAGTTCAAGGGGTTCGACGTGCGCCCCACGTCCGACCGCGTCAAGGAATCGCTCTTTCAGATCCTGACGCCGCGCCTCGCGGGCGCGCGCGTGCTCGACTTGTTCTGCGGCAGCGGGGCGCTCGGGCTTGAGGCGCTCTCGCGCGGGGCGAAGGAGGCGGTCTTTAACGACGCCTCCGCATCGAGCGCCGCCATCTGCAAAAAAAACCTTGCCGCGCTCCGTGAGCGCGGCATCGTGCAAATTTCCGACTGGCGCGCCTGTCTCATGCGGGCGGCGGGGCAGTTCGACCTCATCTTCTGCGATCCGCCCTATGCGATGGACGTCGCAGGCGACGTGCTCGCCCTCATCGCGCAGCGCCGTCTGCTCGCCGCGGGCGGGCTGGTCGTGTGGGAGAGCGAGCGGGAGGAAGAGGCGCCCGCGCCCTGGCGCGTCGCCGACCGCCGCAGCTACGGCAGAACGAAGATCGCCATGTTTTGCAAGGAGGAGCCATGAAGAAGTGCGTGTTCGCGGGGACGTTCGATCCCTTCACCGTGGGGCACGAGGACACCGTGAAAAAGTGCCTCACCCTCTTCGACGAGGTGATCGTCGCCGTCGCCGAAAACAAGCAGAAGCACTGCCTCTTTTCCGCCGAGGAGCGGCGGGAGATGGCGGCGGCGGTCTTTGAAAAAGAGCCGCGGGTGCGCGTTCTGCGCTGGGATGGCGTCATCGTCGACCTTCTCAAACGGGAGGGAACGCCCTTCTATGTGCGCGGGCTGCGCAATACCGCCGACTATGAGTACGAAACGGCGGACTTCTACGCGAGCCGCGACATCGACCCGTCGCTCGTCGCGCTGTACATCCCCGCCGAGCAGCGCCACCTGCACATCAGTTCCACCCTCGTCAAAAACTGCATCGCCTTTTGTAAGCCCGTGGACGGCTACGTCCCCGCGGCGGTGCGCGAATATCTTTTCAAGAGAGGAATGCTCCATGTTTGAACGCCAGATCCAAATCCCCTCCGCAGAGGAAATTTTACAAAAGACGCCCCTTCCCGCCTCCCTCAAGCGGGTGAAGGCGGAGCGGGACGCGCTCGTCAAAGACGTCATCGCGGGCAGGAGCGACAAGCTCCTCGTCGTCGTGGGGCCGTGCTCCGCGCACGAACAGGCGCCCGTGCTCGAATATGTGCGCCGCCTCGGCAGGCTCAACGAGCGCGTGAAGGAAAAGCTCGTGCTCGTTCCGCGCATCTACACCAACAAGCCGCGCACCAAGGGGGTGGGGTATAAGGGGATGTTCTCCCAGCCCGACCCCGAGAACCGCGAAAATATCTTGAAGGGCATCTTCACCATCCGCGATCTGCACATCAAAGCCATCGAGCAGTCGGGGCTGTCCGCCGCGGACGAGATGCTCTATCCTGAAAATTACGCCTATGTGGAGGATCTGCTCACCTACATCGCCGTGGGGGCGCGTTCGAGCGAGAACCAGCTCCACCGCCTCGTTTCGAGCGGCATCGAGCAGCCCGTCGGCATCAAAAACCCCACGGGCGGCAGCATCCCCGTCACCCTCAATTCGGTGTTCGCCGCGCAGAGCCCGCAGGTGTTCATGTATCACAACTATCAGGTCGCCACGCAGGGCAATGCGTACGCGCACGTCGTGCTGCGCGGCAGGGTGGACCACTACGGCAACGACATCCCCAACTATCACTACGAAACGGTGATGCAGGTGTACGAGGGGTATATGAAGGCGGGGGAGGAGCTCCGTAATCCCGCCGTCGTCATCGACTCCAACCACTCCAATTCCAAAAAGCAGTTCCGCCAGCAGATCCGCATCGTCGAGGAAGTGCTGCAGAACAGGCTGTACGACAAGGACTTCAAGCGCATCGTCAAGGGATTCATGATCGAGAGCTTTCTGGAGGAGGGGAACCAGAAACACGACATCGTGTTCGGGAAATCCATCACCGACCCCTGCCTCGGCTGGGAGGATACCGAGCGGCTCATCCTCGACATCGCGGAGAAGGCGTAAGATGGCGGCGAACGCAGAGCGGACGGTCGCCTGTCTCGGCCCCGCGGGGAGCTATTCGGAGCTTGCGGCGCGCCGCCTTGCGGACGGCGCGCGCATCGTGCTGCTGCCCTCCTTCCCCGCCGTGTTCGACGCGCTCGAGGGGGGCGCGGACTGCGCCGTCATCCCCATCGAGAACTCCATTCAGGGGGGCGTTCTGCAAAATCTCGACCTTCTGGAAACGCGCGACGCCTGCGCCGTCCGGGAGCTGCGCCTGCCCATCGACCACCGCCTCGCCGTAAAGGAGGGGGTGGAGCTCTCCGACATCACGCGCGTCTATTCGCACGAACAGGCGCTCGGACAGTGCGCGCACTACCTCGACGCCGTTCTTCCGAAGGCGGAGCGCATCTCCACCCGCTCCACGGCGCACAGCCTTGCGCTGCTCGACGCGCATTCGGCGGGCATCGTCGGCGCGCACATCCGCGCGGAGGGGATCGTCCTTTCCGGGGAGAACATCGCCGACGTCAAAAACAACTTCACGCAGTTCTTTCTTCTGCGCAGGCGCTCGGAGGGCATCCCGTCAAAGGGCGGCACGGTGTTTTTCTCCGCCGTCTGCGAACACCGCCCGGGGAGCCTGCTTGCCCTTCTCGAATGCTTTTCGGCGCGCGGCATCAATTTGACGCGCATCGAGAGCCGTCCCATCCCGCGCACGCCCGGGGAGTACCGCTTCTTCATCGAGATCGACGCGCAGCCGCAGGCGGCGCGTCCCGCGCTGGAGGCAGCCCGCCGCGTGTGCAGCAGCTTCCGCATCCTGGGCGTCTATTGAAGAAAGACCGTTCCGAGGGCGAATGCGGTGAGGGCGGCAAGGCACGCCTGCACCGCCTTCATCCCCAAAAATTTTGCGGGCGGAATGCCCGTTTTGGAGAGAAAGCACCACTGCTGCATGAGGATGCACGCCCCGCCGAAGGTGACAAGGAATGCCGCCGCGGCGAGGGCTGCGGGCGTGGGCGAGGGGAGCAGGCGGCTGCATCCCGCCGTCATCTCCAAAAGCCCCGCAAGGAAGGCGCTCCACGCGGGCGGCAGCCCCAGCGGGGCAAGGGCGTCCGTCAGCATACAGCCGAAGGCGTAAAAGAGGGCGACCGCCCCGCCCACCGTGAGCACGGCAAGCACGCTCTCTGCGAGCGTCTCGGGCACGCTCTGCGCGGCGGGAAGGGCGTTCGGAGGGGGCATATCCCGCCGCGGGACACGCTTTTTGCGCGGCAGGGCGAATAAGAGAGACCCTCCCAACACGCCCGTGACGTGCGCGAACAGAAGCAGCCAGCCGAGCGCGGCGTTTCCCATCATTGCGGCGCCCGCCGTCCCGACGAGAAAGGCGGGTCCGCTTGTCGAGGCAAGGCAGGCGCAGCGCAGCGCCTCCTCCCGCCCGATCGCGCCCTGCGCACAGAGCCGCTGCACCGTCTTTGCCCCCGCGGGATAGCCCGAGAGGAGGGAGAGCAGGGCGGCGCATCCGCCCGCGCCCGAGACGCCGAAGGGCGCAAACAGGGGCGCCGTCAGGCGGGAGAGACGGGCAAAGAGGGGCGTTCCCGCAAGGAGCGCCGTCAAAAACAAAAAGGGGAGCGCGGCGGGCAGCACGCACGCCGCCCACAGCGCGGCGCCCTCCGTCACGCACGCAAGGTAGCGCGCGGGGAAGGCGAGCAGGGCGCAGAGGGCGGCAAGGACGCACAGCGTGAGCGCGCTTTTTACCGGGGTGTTCACACGTTCAATATACGAGAGGAGCGAGGGGAATTATGAAAAAGAAATTGGGACTTGCATTGGGAGCGGGCGGCGCGCGCGGTGTGGCGCACGTCGGATTTTTGCAGGCGCTCGACGAGGCGGGCATCCGCGCCGACTTCGTCACGGGCTGTTCGATGGGCTCCATCGTGGGCGCGTGCTACTGCGCGGGCGTCTCCATGAAGGAAGTCGTTCCCGTCGTCACGGGATTAAAGCTCACGCGCATCGCGTCGCTCAACGCGAATATGCTGCGCGCGTGCGGGCTGTTCCGCCTCACCAAGGCGAGGAAACTTTTAGAGGAGTACATCGGCGCGCAGACGGAATTTTCGGGGCTGGGCATTCCCTTCCGCTGCGTGGCGACCGACCTCATTTCGGGCAAGACGGTGTGCCTCAAAGAGGGCAACGTCATCGACGCCGCCATCGCGTCGAGCTCCGTGCCGGGCGTCTTTTCGCCCGTCGAGCGGGACGGCATGATGCTGGTGGACGGCGGCGTCATCGAGCGCGTTCCCGTCAATGAAGTCAAAGAGATGGGTGCGGAGGTCGTCGTCGCCGTGGACGTTCTCGGCGATCTGGTAACGTCCATCCCCGAAAAGCCCACCAACCTCATCTCCACCTTCCTGCGCTATATCGACGTCATCGACACGCGCGTCACCCGCCTCAAACGCACCTCGCGCGGGGAGCACATCGACCTCTGGCTGGAACCCGCGCTGGGCAATATGGATCAGTATAAGGTGAAAGATCTCGACTTCGCCTACCGGAAGGGGTACGAACTCGGGACGGCGAACACGCAGAAAATCAAAGAACTCATCGGAGAATAATGGACTTATTCGATTTCAACGACAACGAAGAGAAGGCAAAGCCGCTCGCCGAACGGATGCGCGCGACGTCGCTCGACGACTTTGTGGGACAGAAGCACATCGTGGCGGAGGGGAGCCTTCTGCGGCGCGCCATCGCGCTCGACCGGCTTGGGAGCTGCATCTTCTGGGGCCCGCCCGGCTGCGGCAAGACGACGCTCGCCAACGTCATCGCCGCAAGGACGAACGCCGAATTCATCAAGTTGAACGCCGTCAACGCGGGCGTCGCCGACGTCAAAAAGGCGGTCGAGCGCGCGCGGGACAACTTGAAGCTCTTCAACCGCCGCACCTATCTCATGCTGGACGAATGTCACCGTTTCAGCAAGACGCAGTCGGATTCTCTGCTCCCCGCCATCGAACAGGGCACCATCGTGTTCATCGGTTCGACGACGGAAAGTCCCTACGCCTCCATGACGCCCGCCATCGTGTCGCGCTGCCGCGTCTTTCATTTCGAGGCGCTCTCGGCTGCCGACATCCGCGGCGCGCTCGTCCGCGCCCTCGCCGACAAGCGCAAGGGGCTTGGAAGCTACGCCGCGCAGGTGGACGGGGAGGCACTCGACCACATCGCCGGGACGGCGGGGGGAGATCTGCGCACCGCCTACAACGCGCTCGAACTCGCCGTGCTCACCACGCCGCCGCAGGCGGACGGGAGCATCCATGTCACGCTTTCGGACGCCGAGCAGTCCATCCAGAGAAAGGCGCTCTCCCTCAATGAGGATGCCTATTACGACATCTTGTCCGCGTTCTGCAAGAGCCTTCGCGGGAGCGACGCCAACGCCGCGCTCTACTACGCGATGCGCCTCATCGAGGGCGGGTGCGATCCGCTCCTCGTGCTCCGCCGCCTCGTCGTGCACTCCGCCGAGGACGTGGGCATGGCGGATCCCAATGCGCTCGTGGTGGCGACGTCCGCCCTCACCGCCTTTTTGAACCTCGGCTATCCCGAAGGGCTCCTGCCCCTTTCGGAGGCGATCGTCTACGTCTGTGAGGCGGAAAAGAGCGGCGCGGTGAAGAACGCCATGTTCGCCGCGCAAAAGGATGCGCGCGAGCGGCGGGACGACGCCATCCCCGCCTATCTGCGCGACGTCTCCTACGGCAGCCGCGAGATGAAGGCGGAGCGCGAAAAATATCTCTATCCGCACGACTTCGGCGGCTGGGTCGCCCAGCAGTATCTGCCCGATTCGCTCAAAGACAGGGTGTATTACTCTCCCACCGACAACGGCTATGAGCACACGGTCAGGGAGATCCGCCGCAAAAAAGGACAGGAATAAACATCCACCGGTGGCTTTTCATTTTACTTCGCCTGCGGCTCGTGCCGCCATAGGCGGGGCGGGCTGTAAGCCCTTATATTACCGGCGGCGCGCAAGTCGCGCCTGTGGTGACCTGGCAGTCACGCATTTGTTACTTGTTACCCGTAAACGGGTCTCATGCCTTCCCCCTCGGGGGAAGGTGTCACGAAGTGACGGATGAGGGGTCAAGCAGAGCGACTGTTCCTTTGCCATCCCCCTCATCACCGCCTTCGGTGGAGCTTCCCCCCAAGGGGAAGCCTTCCTCTTCTCTCGCCTCCCCTGTGCAAGGGGAGGTGGATTGCCGAAGGCAAGACGGAAGGGTTGTCGTGCCCGCGCGACACCAACCTTTACAACCCTCCCGCCTCGCTCCGCTCGGCACCCTCCCTTGCACAGGGAGGGCAAGGGTTAGATATTATAACGCGCTCCCGATTCAGTTCTGCTCATCGGCAAAGCCTCTCTTGAACCCCGCGACTATCGCGGGG
>CALVTL010000034.1 GCA_944362555.1 uncultured Clostridia bacterium | reverse complement strand
CTTTTTCTGCTTACTTCCTTTTTTTGCCATAAAATATGCACCTCCAAAAGTCTGTCCAACTTTTGGGGTGCATATCAATAGTCGCGGGGTTCAAGAAAGGCTTTGCCGATGAGCAGAACTGAATCAGGAGCGCGTTATAATATCTAACCCTTGCCCTCCCTGCGAAAATCCCGCAAAAATACTGCGTCTTTTTGCGGGAGCCCTATTCGGGAGGGTGCCGAACGCAGCGAGGCGGGAGGGTTGTAAAGGTTGGTGTCGCGCGGGCACGACAACCCTTCCGTCTTGCCTTCGGCAATCCACCTCCCCTTAAATAGGGCTCCCACAAAAATTTTTAAATTTTTGTGGGATAGACGCAGGGGAGGCGAGAGAAGAGGAAGGCTTCCCCTTGGGGGTGAGCCGCGCATTATGCGCATCACCATAGTGTGGTGTGCGCGCACGGCGAACTGAGGTTTTTGCCGTTGCAGGCAAAAACCGTGACCGCTGGCGGCGTCGCTCCTTGCGCCGCCGAGACGGCTCCGCCGAAGGCGGTGATGAGGGGGACGGCAAAGGAACAGTCAGTCTGTTTGACCCCTCTTCCGTCACTTCACGACACCCGTCTCGGCGGCGCACGAGCCCCCTTTTTTTCGTCATTCCGAGGAATAAAATGACGAGGAATCCCCCCCGGCAAGGGAAAGCGAGGGAATCCCTCGTCGCGGCGCCCCCGCTCGCCCGGAATGAAAAAACGTGTGAAACGCGGATGTTCCGAAAAACCGTACACGTTGCGTGAAAAAGCGGACAAGATCACCCGAAAAAAGGAGACAATATGCGAAGAAAGGACAGAGAAATTTTGCAAAAGGCGCAGATCGCAGAGCTCATCGGGCGCTGCCAAACCGTCCGCATGGGGATGTTTGGAGAAGATTTTCCCTATATCGTTCCCCTCTCGTTCGGGTTTGAAATGTGCGGGGAGCGGCTCGTCGTCTACTTTCACTGCGCGGCGGAGGGGAAGAAGCTCGACCTGCTCGCGCGCAATAATAAAGTTTGCCTGGAATGGGACATCCTGCACGGCTATGCCGAAGTCGGGAACGCACTGATGGCGGAGTATGAGAGCGCCATCGCCTTCGGGCGGGCGCAGCGCTGCGAGGGCGCGGAACGCGTGAATGGGCTGCGGCTGCTGCTCGAACACACGGGATTTTCAGACCATTCCCCGGAGCGGTGCGCCGATCTGCCCGCCGTGGAAGTGTGCCGCGTCGAATGCGATCGCGTTACGGGAAAGCGCTGCACGCCGTTCAAAGGCAAGTGATGAACGCGGCGCGCCATACAAATGCACCATAAAAATGCGTTCTGCATTCATTTCTATCAGGCGCAGGCGCGCGCAGGGAAAGCTGTGCGCGCCTGCGCCGTCATCGGCGCGTTCATGGCGGGGGCGCGCAAGGGAAGCGGAGCGTCCCCTCCCCTTTGCAAGACGGCGGCAGAACATAAAGTCCCCCATGATCCCATGGTGGCAGCATACAAAATCCCCCGAAAAAGAAGAGAGCATCCCGCACGGGATGCTCTCGCCTTAAAAAAAATTTAGTTCTCTTCGAGCCACTTCTTGGCGTTTGCCTTGGTGTACGCCGTGATCTTCTCCGCAGCATACGCAGACTCTGCACCGCCGTTCGTGTAGAGGAAGTAGTCCCCCTCGGGCGTCATGTACATCGTCATTTCATAGCCGGCGGGATCGCCAAACGTGCCGCAGGTGACCTTTTTGACGAGAGTTGCCGTCTCGGTGTTGTAGGTCTTGGTCTTCGTTGTCTTAACCATTGCCGTTTTCTCCTTCTATTTTTTTGTAATTCTATTGTACCCCCGCCGCTTCGGTTTGTCAATAGTTCAAGTGAAAAAAATTGAAGAAGTGCAGACGGTATCGCACGGGACAAGCATTGCTCAAAGTTATCCGCAATTTTGTGAAGAATTCACAACGAGTTCGGAGGAATAGTCGGAGATCGCGCCTGCGATGATGTCCGCCATCGCATACACGCAGCCGAGACGGGTGAGATGGAAGAGCGGATAGGAAAGAGGCGACTTTTTGGCGACGATGCCGAGGATGGAGACGTCTCCCACCTTGGGCAGGCGCTTGTTCGCGCCCGCCCCGGGGCGCACGGAACCGTGAAGGACCTTTAAGAGCCCGACGTCCTCTTCCTCCCCGACGGCGGCGTCCACGGCGACAATATCCCCGTGCGGGTGCGTTTTTTTGAGAAATTCGGCGAGATATTTTGCCTCTTTTGCGGTGACGGGATTGCGCAGCGTGCCATAGACATAGCCGCGGAAGCGCCCGCCTGTGGAGAGCATCGTTCCGACGATGGGACCCAGACTGTCCCCCACCGCGAGGTCGCTGCCGATGCAAAGTATGACCGGCGGCACGTTTTGATGCTTGATGAGCGAGCGCAGCGCCATATAGATGCCCGTCCGCGCCATTGTGTTGTTGAAATGAAAGGTGTGCTCCATTGCTCTCTCCCGAAGGTATTTGAAGAAATTGTTTCCCGTTCGGCAACATTTTATAACTTTTTCAGAGGAACAGGTGACTTTTTTCGGAGAATGTGGTATAATAGCAATGCCTTATAAGGAGGGACTACATGAATTTACTTGCTTCCTCCGCCTGGATCCTCGACGTCGTATTTTTCGTCATCCTCATTCTCGGGATCTTGTTCGGGAGCTGGGCGGGCTTTGTCAGGGGCGTTTGCAAGCTTGCGGGCACGATTTTTGCCATCTTTGTCGCCGTGACGTTCTGCAATGCCTTCAAAAATTCGCTGGAAAGCGCCTTCGGCATGACGACTGCCATTGCAAACGGCGTAGGAGAGACGGTCGCAAATTGGTTGAGTCTCATCATTTCCTTTGTGCTGCTCTTCCTCATCGTCAAAGTCGGGAGTTGGCTTTTGGGAAAGATCGGCACCGCGCTCGTCAATAAAGTTTCGGTGTTCCGCTATATCAACCGCATTTTGGGCGGATTACTGGGGCTTGCCGAAGCGCTCTTTCTCATCTTTTTGCTGCTCACCATCTGCTATTGGATCAATGCGGAGGCGATCAACAATTTCATCGCCCAGAGCTCCATCGTCAATGCCATCTATCATTGGGAATGGTTCCAATGGGCGGCAAATTTCAATTTTATGAAGTAAACTGTATGCCGCCGAGCGACCTGCCCGGCGGCTTTTCTTTTGCATGATTCGACAGTTATCCACAAAAACCGCACCCGCAGGCGGTTTTATTTTTTATCCGTGATATAATTAAGAAATAAACTATATAAATGCGGGCTATGACGGGACTTGCAGGCGAATGAAACGGGAGTATATGAAATGGTGTTGCGGCAGCAATAAGGGGCACATTTGCTCTGGGTAAGCGGCTGGTGAGCGGTGGTGCACGAAAAATCTTCCGGATATGACGTTGTATGGGTGGTTTTGATGATCGTCATGTATACAATGTGCGGAAAAATCCGCGCGATTCCCCACATTGCCAAACGCATGGCAGGCAAAGTCGGACGTTTTCCACAAAAATGCGGCGGAATGTGGAAAAATCTACGAAAATATCGGAAAAATCATGCAATGTTGCTTATAATTCCGATTTTCAACCGATAGTTTATCCACATTCCCCTCTGTTTTGGTGGAAAATACGGTTCGACGGGCTATATTTATATAAAGAGCCCGTCGGTTCCGGAAGTTTATCCGTGCTTGTGGGAAAGTCTGTGTTTTTTCCGCGGCAGGTTGGCTCTTTTTTGCGATATGCTTCCTTTATATTCCGTTGATACCCCGTGACTCGCGGGAGTGTTGATAATCGATGAAAAATCGTTCTGTTTTCCGAGATTGGGCAGAAAATTGACCCTTTTGTGAGAAAAATCGGCGGATTTTTGCCCGTCAAAACGGGAAAAAGTGCCCCAAAAATCGCTCTCAGACAACGTAGGAGCGTTTTTTTGAGGTCAAATTCCGAAAATTTTTCGTTCCGTCGGATGAAACAAAGACTTTTTGACTCAAAAACGGGCGATTTTGCCGCCTCGTTGGATGAGAGGAGGAATATTCTCACAATTTCCAAAGCCTATATCGCAGGTCAGATCCCGAACAATTCGGGTCATAATACAAGTAATTGCGGAAATTTTCTGTTTTTTGCTTTTTCAGAAGCGATTTTCATCTCACGCAACGTAGATTTTCGGTGTTTTAATTCGCAAATGGCTATTTTGGGTGTTTAGGCACGCGGATTTCCGCAAAAACAAAGGGGTTTTTGCATAGCATAATAGCCAAAATGGTTGCAATAGTATCAAAGTTGGCGAGAAATGGACAGAAAAGAGCGGCTTTCAGCGTCGAAAATTTTGTTTGCGTTAAAAATTTGTGCACATAGCCATTTTTTCGGCGTTTATTGTTTCACGTGAAACAGCGAAAAATCCGTTAAAATTCGGGAGAGTGTTTCACATGAAACATTTGACCCTCGTTTTTTGTGAGCGCAAACGTCAAAATGCCCTAAAATACGGTGAAAACGTGATATTTTTAAAAAATCGGAAAGAATTTCCGCCAAAGACTTGATAAATTCCTTGCTTCATGGTACAATAGTATCATAACATTGCCCATACTATGCGTCAGGCAATAATTTCAAATAAGGAGACAGCAATTTGAGTAAGACAGTCAAGACGATCATCATCGTCGTTCTGGTTGCGGTGCTGGGGATCGCTGCGTACTTCGTGATCACATCCCAGATCAACGCCCAGAAGGTGCGGTCGTATGATCGGTTCATCGAGCTCATTGAGGATCCGCGCGGCGAGCAGGAAGGTGCTCTCGGCGAGATCCCGGACGACGAGCAGATCGTAAAAGTTGTGATCAGCGGCTATAACCTCTATGGTTATACCGACGTGCGCGCGGGCACCTACGCCTATTCGACGGTTGGCCCGAGCTTTTATTCGGACACTTCCTCCTCGGAGGCGGACAGCATCCTGCAAAAGTGGATGAATATGGGCATCCAGATCTCCTTCGAGGATCCGAACGCGGGCAGCGGATGGGGGAATATCATCTACATCGCCGTGCTCGTCGTCGCGGTCGTTGCCTTCCTTCTCATGTTCCGCTCCATGAGCGGCGGGAGCGGCAAGGTGATGAACTTCGGCAAGACCAAAGCCCGTGTTTCCACCAACATTAAGGTCCGTTTCTCCGACGTTGCGGGAGCAGAGGAGGAGAAGGAGGAGCTCAAAGAAGTCGTTGAGTTTTTGAAGAGTCCCAAGAAGTTCTCCGACCTCGGGGCGAAGATCCCCAAGGGCGTGCTGCTCGTCGGCCCTCCCGGAACGGGTAAAACGTTGTTTGCAAAGGCGGTCGCGGGGGAGGCGGGCGTGCCCTTCTTCTCGGTGAGCGGCTCCGACTTCGTGGAAATGTACGTCGGCGTCGGTGCTTCGCGTGTGCGTGACCTCTTTGATATGGCGAAACGCAATCAGCCCTGCATCATTTTCATCGACGAGATCGATGCCGTGGGCAGACAGCGTGGAGCGGGGCTCGGCGGCGGTCACGACGAGAGGGAACAGACCCTCAACCAGATCCTTGTTCAGATGGACGGCTTCGAGACCAACGAGGGGGTCATCGTCATGGCGGCGACCAACCGTGCGGACATCCTTGACAGTGCTCTTCTTCGTCCCGGGCGGTTCGACCGTCAGATCTATGTCAATCTGCCCGACGTCAAGGGGAGAGAGGCGATCCTGAAGGTCCACGCCCGCAACAAGCCGCTCGCTCCCGATGTCAACTTCAAGGTCATCGCCCGCATGACGAGCGGGTTCTCGGGAGCAGACCTTGCCAACCTCCTCAACGAGGCAGCCATTCTCGCCGCCCGTGCGGGGAAGAACATGATCGGCAACCTCGAACTCTACGAGGGCATCAACAAGGTCATCATGGGCCCCCAGAAGAAGAGCCGCGTCGTGACGGAGGCGGACAAGAAGTGTACCGCCTATCACGAGGCGGGTCACGCCATTCTTGCAAAACTGTGCGAGCACACCGATAATGTTCACGAAGTGTCCATTATTCCCCGCGGCATGGCGGCAGGCTATACCCTCACCCGTCCCGAATCGGACGACAACGACATGACTGTTAATAAACTTAACGATTTTATCTGCATGGCGTTGGGCGGAAGGGTGGCGGAGGAGCTCGTCATCCACGACGTATCGGCGGGCGCCTCCAACGACATCAAGCGCGTGACGCAGATGGCGCGCAAGATGGTCACCGAGTGGGGCATGAGCGACAAGATCGGCCCCATCTGCTACGGCAGCGACGGGCCCGTCTTCCTCGGGCGCGACTTTGAGGAGCGCAACAGCTACAGCGAGCAGACCGCCGCGTCCATCGACGGCGAAGTGCGCGCCATCGTGGAGAAGCAGTATATGCGCGCGCGGACCTTATTAAAAGATCACCGCGCCATCCTCGACAACATGGCGCGCGTGCTCGTCGAGCGCGAGACCATCTACACGGCGGAAGTGGATATGCTCATGGAGGGCGCGTCGTACACCGAGGTGCTCGACTACATGGAGCGTCACGACAAGGGGATGCCCGACGATCCCTTCGGCACAAAGGGCAAAAAGCCCGCGGAAAATGCCGCGCCTTCCGCCCCGGAGGGGAGCGAGGCTGCGCCCGCCCAAGAGACGCCCGTCCAAGAGGGGGGCGTCAAAGAGGCGCCCGCCGATGGGGACGCCGGGCCCGGCGGCGAACGAAAAGAGCCTCCGAAAGCGTGATGTAAGGAGGGAGAGATATGGGAAAGATCATCGCCTTCTCCAATCAGAAGGGGGGCGTCGGCAAGACGACGACCTGCGTCAACATGGCGGCGTACCTTGCGCTTGCGGGGAAGAAGGTGTTGCTCGTCGACCTCGATCCGCAGGGCAACGCGACGACGGGGCTGGGCTTTGCCAAGGGCGGGCTCAAAAAGTCCGTCTATAACGTCATCATCGACGACGAGGAGGTCAAGGACAACATCCTGCCCACCGAGGTGGAGGGGCTGCTCATCCTGCCCTCCAACATCGACCTTGCGGGCGCGGAAGTCAGCCTCGTCTACAAAAAGAACCGCGACAAGGTGCTGCGCACGGCGCTGCAGAAGGTGAAGGGGAGTTTCGACTTCATCCTCATCGACTGCCCGCCCTCGCTGGGGCTGCTCACCATCAACGCGCTCGCCGCGGCGGACAGCGCCATCATCCCCATCCAGAGCGAATATTACGCACTGGAAGGGCTCTCGCAGCTCATGAACACCATCACCATCGTGCGGCAGGTGCTCAACAAGTCCCTGAAGGTGGAGGGCGTGGTGCTCACGATGTACGACGGGCGCTCGCTCATCTCCAAACAGATCGCGGCGGAGATCAAGAAGTATTTTTCCAAAAAGCTCTACGAGATCGTCATTCCGCGCAACGTGCGCCTCTCGGAGGCGCCCAGCCACGGCAAGCCCATCGTGCTGCATGACCCCAAGTGCATGGGCGCGCGGGCGTATTCCGCTCTTACGGAAGAATTTTTGAAGAAATCAGAAGGAAAGGGAGAATAAGATCATGGTGAAAGGATTAGGACGCGGGCTTTCGGCGCTGTTCAGCGACACGGAAGAGGCGTATGAGAACGCGAGCAGCGAACTGGGCGAGGGAACGCCCGCCGCGGGTGCGACGGAGCTTCCCGTCGACGCGCTCTACCCCAACCCCGATCAGCCGCGAAAGCTCTTTGACGAGAACGCGCTGAACGACCTCGCCAATTCCATCAAGGCGCACGGCATCATCAGTCCCATCGTCGTCAACAAGGAGACGGACGGGAAATACATGATCATCGCGGGCGAGCGGCGGTACCGCGCCGCCCTCCGCGCGGGGCTCTCCACCGTTCCCGCCATCATCAAGGAGCTCTCCGAAAAGGAAGTGCAGGAGATCTCCCTCATCGAGAACTTGCAGCGCGAGGATCTCAACCCCATCGAGGCGGCGACGGGCATGAAGCGCCTGATGGAGGAGTTCGGGCTCACGCAGGAGCAGCTCGCCGAGCGGCTCGGAAAATCCCGCCCCGCCATCGCCAACACGCTGCGCCTTCTCTCGCTCGCGGAAGAGGTCGTCGACCTGGTGCGCGAGGGCAAGCTCTCCTCGGGGCACGCGCGCACGCTCGTTCCCGTCGCCAGGGAGGCGCAGACCTACCTCGCCCGGGAGTGCGTGAAGAACGGCTGGTCGGTGCGCGAGATGGAGCGGGCGGTCAAGCAGTACCTCAACCCGCCCGAAGTGCTCGCGCGGGAGAAGGAGAAGAAGAACGCGCTCGCAAACGCCGAGCTCAAACACCTCGTCGACCGCCTGCGCACGACGCTCAAAACAAAGGTCTCGCTCATCGGCACGGACAAGAAGGGGCGCATCTATATCGACTATTATACGCGCGACGATCTCGACCGCATCAGCGAGCTTCTGGACATCATCGACAGAATGGAATGACCGCACACGTCCCCCCTCGGCGGCAGAACGCGCCGTGCGGGGGCGCGGGCAGATCCGCAAAAAATAAGGAGCGCGCGCAGCGAGCGCGTCCGAGAAAAAACGCCGTCCGCGGCATCGTTGCGGAAAAGGAGCTTTTCGCCCGAGGGTACCATGTCCGCCTCGGACATGGTACCCTCGGGCAAACGTATGCTGGAATTTCAAAAGACCAAAAAGGAGAACGTTCTCGCCGTCGCGCCCTTCTTCTGCGGGCAGACGACGCACATCTCCGACTTTTCGCTGTGCTTTCAGTTCATGTGGCACAAGCATTTCACCCCCGAGTACTGCATCGCCGAGGACTGCCTTATCTTAAAAGAGGCGTACGCGGGCAAGGACTGGTTCCACTATCCGCTCTCGCGGACGGGGGACGAGGAGGCGGAGCGGCGCGCGGTCGCGCTCATCGAGGAGTACTGCCGCGAGAAGGAGATGCGCCTGCATTTTACCAACGTTGCCGAAAAAAACGTCCCGTGGCTCGTGCTTCGCTACGGGCGGGACGTGTCCGTCACCAACATCCGCCGCTGGCGCGATTACCTCTATGAGGCGGAGGCGTTCCGTTCTTTTGCGGGCGGGAAGTACGCGGGGCAGCGCAACCATATCAACAAATTCAGGAAAAATTACCCCGATTGGACGTTCACCGTCTACCGCCCCGAGGAGGAGGGGGAGCTGCTCGCCTTTTTGCGCGAGTATGACGCCGCGCGCGCCGACAAGGACAACCGCCTCGCCGATGAGGAGATGGGGGAGGTGTACGAGCTCGTGCCCGAGATCGGCAGGTTCGGGCTGTGCTGCGGGCTGCTGCGCGCGGGCGGAAAGATCGTCGCCTGCTCGGTCGGCGAACGGTGCGGGGATATGCTCGTCGTGCATATCGAAAAGGCGCTGCGCGGCTACGAGGGCGCCTACCCCATGGTGGCGCAGCAGTTCGCCCTCGCCTTTGCGGGCGGGGACGTCAAATACCTCAACCGTATGGACGATGCGGGGGACATGGGGCTGCGCAAATCCAAACTGCAGTACCTTCCCTGCGAGGTGGTGGGCAAGTTCAACGTCACTCCCCGCCGCGCCATTGACGGCGTGGCTCACCTGCCCGAGATCCGTTCGGAGCGGCTGACGCTCTCCCCCGTGCGGGACGAGGACGCCGAGGTGTACGCACGGCTGGCGGGGGATGTGGAGCGCAACCGCTTCTGGGGGTACGACTGGCGGGAGGACGCGCCCTCCGCTGCGCCGCAGGCGGGGTGGTTCCTCGCCTTTGCGCGCAATTTGTTCCGTGATAAGATGGAGCTCCCCCTCGGCATCTACGTCGACGGCGCGCTCGCGGGCGAGGCGGTGCTGCACCGCTTCGGCTATCACGCGGAGGCGGAGGTCGGCGTGCGCCTTTTGCCGGAGGCGGAGGGGAAGGGGTATGCCGCCGAGGCGGTGCGCGCCCTGTGCGCCTACGCCTTTGAAAAGCTCGAATTGGAGCGCGTGGAGGCAAAGCACTTCCGCGAGAACGCGCGTTCGGGCAGATCGCTGCTTCTGGCGGGGATGCGCCGCCGCGGCGAGGACGCGACGTTTGTGTATTACGAAAAGACGGCAAAGGACTGATGCGGCGTTCCCGTATCGTATATTCCGGTGTATATCCCGTGTCGTTCCTAATATTTAAGGGCAAGAGCTGGGATCATTACCGCGTCATCCCGAACTGCAAGCGCGCGCCGTTTTGCGCGCGCTTGTGAGTGAGGGAGCCCCTCGGAAGGGGCGGGAAGCGGGGGGATCCCTCGTCGGGCTTACGCCCTCCTCGGGATGACGGAGAAAAGGGCTTGCCCGCGGGATGACAAAGAAAGCGTTTGCCCTCGGGGCACGGAAAATGTGCGCCGATGGCGGGCGTTTTTTGGTTTTCTGCGGGAAAATTGGTTAGAAATACGACAAATTGTGTCAAGAAAGTTCACAAACACAACATATTGTGTAGCGGGGCGAAATGGGCGGCGCGGATTGTGCGTACGGGACGGCTTTTTCGGTGAAACCGCCCAAAAAAAAGCGAAAAAAAGATGAATTTTTCACAAAAAAATTTTCAAAACCCCATTGACAAAGTGCGCATCGCATGGTAATATAAAGACAGTACAAGTTATGACGACGGGGGGAAAGTCATGATTGTGAGGAACGAGCGGTAAAACTTTCGCGCGCGCTTTTTGCGGGAAACGGCAAAAAGCGGGCATGGTTTTTCCGTCGTTTTTCATTTTCTGCGGCCTCTCGGCGTTTGCCGACAGGTCTTTTTGTGTTTTTTTGCGCAGATTCCCCCAACTTGCGCGGAAAAACAAAAACGCTCGTCGGACTGTGTGCAAAAACTATATGTAAGAGGTGTGATTTATGAAAAAGAGAAGGCTTCTGAGGAATGCCGGTCTCGTCGCCCTGTCCGGCGTTCTGGTCGGCGGCGCGGCGCTTGCATTCACCGCCTGCAAAGACAGTGAGTACACGCTCAGTGTGTATATCTTCTGTTCCAGCGCAGACGTCATCACCAACAGGGCGATCTGCGACCGCTGGGCAGAGGAGTACTCCGAGACGCACTCCGATGAGTTGGGTGGCAACAAGATCACGGTCCAGTTTGACTCGACCTCCATCAACACCACCTATTTCCAGCAGCTTGCCAACCAGCTTGGCACCGGGCAGTATGCAGACATCATCTATGTTTCGCCCGCGAGCGTGCTTTCGTATGTGCAGGCAGGTCACATCCTCGACCTGACGACGTACATCGAGGCAGACAGCGCCCTTGCCGGTCAGGTCAACGGCATCTGGTCGGACAGCCTTGAGTTCTACTCCGTCGAAGGCAGCGGCCTTACGGGAATGTCCCGTTCGAGCAGCGTGCAGTACGACGCGGAGGCGAACAACTTCATCAACCCCGATACCGATCAGGACGTCAGCATCTACGGGCTTCCCAAGGACTACTCCAACTTCGGTCTCGGCTACAACCGCAACTATTTCACGGACACCTTCAAAAAGGCGTACACGACGCTCACGCCCGGCACGGGCACCCGCAACGTCGCGACCCGTATCTACGACCAGAACACGCCCGTCGCGGGCAGCTTCTCGCACACGGGCGCGAACAGCGTCGGCGGCACCGACCAATCGCTCTCCATCGAATACGCCGTTTCGTATGAGGGTTACACCAATCCTTACACGAAGGAAACGTACGACATCGCGGAAGGCACGGCTGCTCCCTTCATCGCGGTCGGCGTTCCCGTGCGCTATCGTCCGTTCAACTACTATCTGTATCCCAGCTATGGCGCGGCGCTCGACGCAGGCGATCCGCTTGCCGTCAGCGTGGACTTCTACACGGGCGGCGAGGGCTACATCATCACGATGCCCGGCTTCCCCGGCGAATCCTTCGAGATCGCGGAAGATACCGCGGCTGCCTACAACGCCGATGCCGCATACGACGCGGGCACGGGCTATATCACGTTCACCTGGGCGGAGTACAGCGCGCTCAACTGGGCGTGCGCCTATATGCTCAACTGCTATGCGTGGGACAGCGCGGACGGCATGAAGACGATCGCTGCGGAAGGCAAGACTGCCAACGACTACTCCGCATGGTTCACCGGCCAGGGCGGCAAATACACGGGCGGCGGCAAGAGCACAGCCGACAAACAGGAAGCTGCCGACTTCGCCAACTTCTACGGCGGCGAGCAGTACGAGCAGGGCACCTTCGGTGCGAACGGCTACGTTCTTCCCTGGCTGTATTCCAACGACTCCGCTTACGTCGATTCGACCTATACGAAGACGCTCAACGAAAAGCGCGGCGACACCGAGCTCGCGACCAAGAACGCGGACGGAACGTATAGCTGGAAGGTGAGCGGCGACATCGAGAACTATGTCGGCAACGCTTACGAGACGGTCGGCAAGCTCAACCTCGACGGCACGACGCGCGAGGCGCAGGTGCAGTACGGCGTCAACAGCGAGAACTTCATCGAAACGTACGCCGCATTCCAGGAATACTGCGCAACGTGGAACGCGCACGACGGCCAGGCGGGCGACGTCAAGAAAGAGGCGTCGGACAAGAGCTTCAACGGTCAGAATACCTTCGTCGGCGGCTACTCCTTCTTCTACGGCGTCGGTACCTGGGACGTTGCAGAGTATCAGGAAGTCAACGAGGGCACGCTGGCAGTCGGCGTCATGCCCACGGCAGTTTCCAACCGCTATTCGCTCTATTCGCAGGCGCGCGACGCTTACTACGGCGCGACTTCGGGCGGAAATGCTCTCGTCACCTACGTCAATACCGCAGCCGCCAAGGGCTCGGGCAACGACGCCAACAACGATGACGCCTGCAAGGACATCTACGGAACGTACGATACGGAAGATGCCGGCCTGAAGGTCTATACGCAGGAAGAGATCATCAAGAACCAGCTCCTTCGTCAGGACAAGTGGGGCGGACGTATGGACTCCGTCGGTTACGCCGTCAACGCGCACGTTGCCGACAACGGTCAGCCCGAATGGAAGGCAGCGGCAGCCGTCTCCCTCGTCACGGCGCTCACGGTCGACGAAGAGGCGCAGAGAACGCTCACCTACGGCGGCGCGCAGATCCCCAACGTGGTCTCCATGTGTAACGACTACCTCAACGTGGAAGGCTCCTTCGACGACATGATCACGCCCGAAAATGACAATTGGGACGACTACTATACCCTTGCGACCGAAATGGCAAAAGCCGGCATGACCGGAAGCACGCAGACGGTCGCAGAGTTCCTCAACGGCAAGAAGGTCGGCGGCGAGGATGTCGCTTACGATACGCAGTATGCGAACACCCGCCTTTGCGACTTCACGACGGCGACCGTCTCCTCGACGAGGATCGCGTATGCGATGCGCGTCCTGCGCATGATCAACTACACGCGTGCAG
This sequence comes from uncultured Clostridia bacterium, assembly GCA_944362555.1. GTDB lineage: Bacteria > Bacillota > Clostridia > Christensenellales > Borkfalkiaceae > Gallimonas. Next base: position 7,581 of record CALVTL010000034.1, on the reverse strand, counting down.
ACCGTGATGTCATCATCCGTATGCAGACGGGTATGAACACGGCACGCGACCAGCTCCTTGGCACCACGGGCAACACCTGGATCACCAACATCGACGCAACGGCGACGAGCGCGGCGTTCCTCGCTTACCGCAACCAGGCGGCGCTTTCCACCGAAGAGCAGAACGCTCTTGCTTCCGGCGACCTCATCGCGCTCAATCCCGGCGAATATGGCACGGGCGAAGGCAAGAAGAGCATGATGACGCCCGCCGTCTACTGCATCAACCAGGTGCTCGTTTCCCAGCAGCGCCTTGACGCGAACCAGTAACTTTGTGATACGGAACGGTCTCTCCTCCGCCGTGCGGCGGGGGAGGGGCTGCCCCATATCCGACGTTAAGGAGGGAATTTGAATGATGGAAGAAAATATGGCTGCGGTCGAACAGGCTTCCTCGGAACCCATCGTGACCGAAGCCACGGTGCCGCAGAAGCCCAAGCGGCACATCAATCAGCAGAAGCTGCAGGATAACCTGTGGGGCTGGGCGTTCTGTCTCCCGCTCATCGTGGGAACGGTGCTCTTTATCTACATAGCCCTCGTCATGGCGATCCTGCTCTCCTTTACGACGTACAGCTCGACCATCAACGGCGACGTCTGGGCATTCCTCGGCAGAATGTTCTCGGGCGAAGTCGACAAGAACGGGCTCACTGTCTTTATGGACATCGGTCCGGACGGCGCGATGCGCAGCGACCCCTGGAGATGGTATCGCTTTATCTTCACCGATAAAATGTACGCCAGCGGCGACAGCGTGACGGTCGGCTCCGAGATCAGCACCATGGGCGCAACGCTCTTCAATACGGTGTTCTATGCCATCGGTATCCCCATCGGCATGATCTTGTCCATGTTCTTTGCGGTGTGTATGTCGCGCGACATCAAGGGCGGGAACTTCTTCCGCGTCCTCTACTATCTCCCCTGCGTTGCCAGCACGGTCTCCATCGTCTATACGTTCCGGAACCTGTTCAACGCAAGCGGCGTGATCAACACCTTGCTCAACACCACGGTGCCGTGGTTCAAGACGGGCGACGGCGAGCAGCTCCTCGGTGCGGAGCGCGGCGTCGATCCGTACTGGGTCCAGGGTACCATCAATAAGTGCATCATCCTCATCATGATGATCTGGAAGGGGCTGGGCGGTACCATCATTTTGTACATCGCAGGTCTTTCGGGCGTCAACGCCTCCACCAAGGAAGCGGCGGAGATCGACGGTGCCAACGGCTGGCAGATCTTCTGGAAGATCACCATGCCCGACCTGTACCCCGTCATCTTCTACAACATCGTCACGTCGGTCATCGGCGGGATGCAGATCTATGCAGAGCCCGAGCTGTTCTTCCCGACAAGCAACGCCATCGGCGGAAGCTATCAGGGTAAACCCAACCTGTTCACCTCGGGATACGTCGCGCTCATCTGGTTCTGGGGACTCAATGCAACGACGTCGCCCGGCAGCCAGACCATCAACCTCGGCAATCTGCAGACGTCCAGCACCTCCTTCCAGAGCCTCGGCGCTGCCTACGGTATGGTGCTCGCGATCATCATTCTCGTCATGACGCTCTTCCAGTTCTGGCTGGATAAGCGCAACAACAGGTAAGGAGGAAAGGGAAATATGGAAAACGTTCAGACGAATTCGGTTCCCGAAGAGGAAAAGCAGTACTCGTCTTTCCGCTATGCGGTGGGCGCCATCCTCGCCTTCTTCGGCTTCTCCTCCAAGACGCACCGCGCCAGCAAGCATCGTTCCAAGCTGGTCGCAGACATCGTCACCTACATCGTGCTTCTGCTCGGCGGATTTCTGATGGTCTACCCCTTCTGGTGGATGATCGCGTCCTCCTTTGCAAACACGTCCGACCCGACGCTCTCCGGACAGGTCGCCACCATGATCTGGTGGCCCAAGAACGCGCTGCCCGGTACGGCGCAGGACGGCCGTGAGCTCAGCCTCTTCTATAACTATCATATCCTCTTCACCGAAGGTATGCGCGGGCTTCCCGGAGCATCCAACGGCTTTACGCAGGGATACAGCTATTGGAGAGCGGTGCTCAACAACCTCATTTACTCCATCGTTCCCGTCGTGGTCGGCGTCGTGACGTCTGCTGCCGCAGCCTTCTCGTTCGCCAAGATCGAGTGGATCGGCCGCAACGTCGTGTTCATGATCCTGCTTGCAGCCATCATGGTCCCCGGTCCTTCCATCATGACCACGCAGTACGTCATGTACGTCTCCTTCGGCTGGCTTGCAGGCATCGGCTATCCCAATGCCTGGATGACCCTCACCATCCCCGGGATGTTCGGCGCCATCATGACGGCGTTCTTCATCCGTCAGTTCCTGTTCGGGCTTCCTACCTCCATCATCGAGGCGGCGAAGATCGACGGCGCGGGATATTTCAGGATCTTCTGCGGGTTCATCCTTCCGCTTGCCATGCCCGCCATCGTGGCGCAGGGTCTGCTCTCCTTCATGGGCTGCTGGAATAACTACATGGGTTCGCTCATCTTTATTCCGCAGAGCTCGCTGTGGGTCAACCTGCCGCACGCAATGACGATCATGAACAGCAACTACACATCGGACGTCGGTCCCGTCATGGCGGCAGCCGTCATGTGCGTCCTGCCCGTCATCATCCTCTTCGCAGTTTTCCAGAAGATGATCATCGGCTCGCTCATGCTCACCGGCTCCAAGGAGTAACGAATGTTTCGCAAAGACGGAGCCCCGTGCTCCGTCTTTGTAATTTTGCTCTAAAATTTTTCGTCGGGGGCTTGAAAAATCCCCGCGGATAGGGTATAATCATCTCAGAAAACAAAAAAAGGGGAATCGTATGAACAAGAAACTTTTCGGCGTCTCTCTTGCGGCGGTCATGCTGCTCTCCGTGGGGCTGCTCGGCGCGTGTCAGAAAGATTCGGCAGGGCCTTACGTCATGCCCGAATGGAGCGGCAGGCCGAATGAGGATAATTCCGTCGCCGTGCACGATCCGTCCATCTTCTACGATGAGGCGAGCTCGACTTACTATGCGTTCGGTTCGCACTTTGCCGTCGCTTCTTCCACCGACCTTCTGACGTGGGAGCAGGAAGTTGGCGATAACAACTGGCAGGCACTGTACGGAACGGCGAAGTACGGCGAGCTGAACTGGCCCGCAACGCTGGGCGAATCCGTCGATCTTGTCAATCCGCAGAGCGACATCACCACGACCTGGGCGCCCGACGTGGAGGAGTATAACGGAAAATACTATATGTATTATTCGCTCACCAAGGCGTTCGGCTCGCGCGAGTCGGTCATCGGTCGCGTCGAGGCGGACAGCCCGTTGGGCCCGTACGTCAACAACAAGATCATCGTCAGCAGCGTCGGCACGCCCGCAGGCGGTCCTAACTGCATCGACCCCGAGCTCTTCTATGACAAGGACGGCGGGCTCTGGATGGTGTACGGCTCTTCGTTCGGCGGATTGTACATCAAGGAACTGTACAATTCGGGCGATAATTGGGGGCTTCCCAAGGAGGGCGGCATCAACGATTTCGGCAAGCTCCTCTGGTCGGGCTCCAACAACCAGGAAGGTCCGTTCATCTTCTATAACGAGAAGACGGAATATTATTACATGATGGTCAGCTACGGCGACCTCAACAACAGCTACAATATGCGCGTCGCGCGCAGCGAGAACCCGAACGGACCCTTCAAGGACATCACGGGCGCAGACGTTGCGAATGCGACGGGGCAGAAGGGCGGCAACAAGATCGCCGGCAACTACATCATCGGCGACGCCAACGGCTATGCCGCGATCGGGCACAACTCCGTGCTCACCAAGGACGGGGAGTACTTCGTCGTCGCACACGCCCGCCGTCAGGCAGGCACGGGCGTCACGGCGGGGCATTCGCTGTATGTGTTCCAGCTCTTCTTCAATGAGGACGGCTGGCCCGTCATGAACCCCAACCGCTATGCGGGCGAGTCGATCGGCACGGGCGTGACGATGGAGAACGTGGCAGACACCTACGACGTCGTTCTGCACACCGAGGGGACGACCGCCGACTTCGTGCAGTCGAAGGAGTATGCCTTCGCCGCAGACGGCACCGTCACCAGCGGGTCCGAGAACGTCGGAACGTGGACGCTCTCCGGGGACTACTATGTCACCATCACGCTCACGGGCGGCGATTGGCAGGGAACGTATAAGGGCGTCGTTGCGCCCGGCTGGGATATGTATGTGGAGAATGCCGCGTCTGCGTATTCCACCTTCAGCATGACGGCGGTCTCCGACACGGGACGTCCGCTGTGGGCGGTCGGCACGACGGCAAAGACCTGATAAAGACCTGATAAAAAAAGCGCGAGGGGCGGGCGGAGACGCCCGCCCCGTTCATCGTATGGAGGGAGCTTATGGCGCTCAAATACCCCAAAAATCCGAGATTCAACAAATTACAGATGCGCTCGCCCGACTATGCCTCGTGGCAGGAGGGCTGCGCGCACGATCCCTCTCTGCTCGAATGGGAGGGCAGGTACTACGCCTATTCGACGGACACCTTCGGCGCGCCGAACGGCTATCAGATCCGCGTCAGCGACGATCTGCTGCACTGGGAGTACGCGGGCTCTGCCTTCCGCCTGGACGGTGCCGCGCCCCTCTATAAAAAGGGCGAGGGCAAGGGCAAGGCGGGCAACCTGCAGGCGGCGTTCGACTGGTGCGTGACCGACCAGCGCGAAGTGGGTTACGGCATCTGCACCCGCACGGACGGCACCATGTCCTTCTGGGCGCCCCACTGTGTGCGCGGAACGGACGGCAAGTTCTGGCTGTATTTCTGCCTCACGGGGTATTTCGGCGGCTCCAAGTCGTGCATCGGGCTCGCCAAGGCGGACGACCCGCTCGGCCCCTTCTCCTGCGAAGGGCTCATCGTGCAGTCGCCCGCGGGCTGGCGCACGCCCAACGCCATCGACCCGCAGGTGCTCTTCGCCGAGGGGAAGATGTGGCTCGTCTACGGCTCGTACGGGCTGGGGCTCTACCTTCTCGAGCTGGACCCCGCCACCGGGCTGCGCAAGGACGGCTATGCCTACGCGCAGTTCGCCGCGGGCAAGCTCAGATTCTCCGAGTATTACGGAACGCATCTTGCGAGCGGCTCCGTCGAGGGCGGCGTGCTGCACTTTGAACGGGACGTCCCCGTGCTCGAGGGCGGCAAATGGACGAAGAAGAATTTCTACTATCTCATGTGCTCGTTCGGGTCCCTTTCCTCGGCGTATAATATGCGCTGCGCGCGCAGCGAGCGCCCGGAGGGACCGTACACGGACGTCAACGGCAATCCCGTCGTCTGCTCCACCGACATCGGAACGGGCAACAAGATGCTCGGCTCCTTCCGCTGGGAGGGCGACCCCGTGGACTACTTTTGCCCCGGGCACAACGATATGTTCACGACGTCCGCGGGCGTGCGCCTCATCTCCTATCACTGCCGCACCAATTACTTCATCGAAAAGAGCCTCTCGCGCTCCAACAACTTCCACTACCTCTATCTGGGGCAGTTCGCCTTCAATTCGGACGGCTGGCCCGTGATGAACCCCAACCGCTATGCGGGGGAGGAGGTGCAGGACGTCACGGAGGAGGAATTGCTCAACATCACGGCGGGCAAGTTTGAGGCGGTGCTCTTCCAGCAGGGCGTCGCCACGCTCACGGCAAAGCGCGTCGTGCTGCGCAAGGACGGAACGCTGGACGGCGCCTATAAGGGGAGCTGGAATATGTACGGCGAGCACTACATCTCCATCGAAACGCAGGGCGATACCTTCCTCGGCGTCGTCATGCCCGCGTGGATCGACCACCAGAACGCGGCGGGACTCACCGTCACGGCGATGGGCAGCCGCAGCGGCATGGCGCTCATCATGAACAGCACCAATCAGATCTGAAATATCTTAAAGCGAGGGCGGAACATCCCGCCCTCGCTTTTATCCATAAAAACCGCAGCGCCCGTGCATCGATGCACGGGCGCTGCCATCATGTAAATTCATTCGTCTTTGGGCGGCTCGTCCTTTTTTTGCGCGGACGGCGCGGGGGAGTTCATAAAGTCGGGTTTATTTTTCAGCGCCTCTTCCTCCTCGCGGCGGTTGGCTTCCCGCCGCACGAAGAACATCGCCGACCCGAACACGATCGCGCCGAAACACAGCACGAGCGCAATGACGAGGTTGTGCGCATAGCTCCCCACCAGAATGGCGGCGACCATGAACGCCACGCACACGATACAAAAAATCACTTGCAGTTTCCGCATACTTTCTCCGTAAAAAGGTTTGTCCCGTCGCGCGGGCGGGCGCAGCCGTTCGCCCCGCGTCCCTATACCATATTATATATAGGGGGATAGGGGGAAAGAAGGGCGTTATTTTCCCTTTCGCGCTATGCCGCTTTTTTTGCGCAGCGAGAAGAGAAAGCCGATGCCGAACGCGAGCGCCGCGGCGGCAGGGATAAAGGCATAGAAGTAATAGCCGAGCAGCCCGACCATGCAGGCGGCGGCAACGCCGCACAGCGTCAGAAAGCAGAGCGCAAATTGCAGGATCTTCATCTTATTCCTCCCCGTCGGGCGGGCAGTTTTCCGCCGCACCCATATCTATTGTAGCACAACGTGCGCAAAAACACAACAACTTGTGGTGCAAAAAAAAGTGCAAAAAAAGCGGAAAAAATGCGAAAAAAGTGGCGAAAAACAGTTGACTTTCCTATAAAGGTGTGATAGAATGAGCAAGCTGTCTGAGCGAGAGGGAACAAGTTCCCGCGGAATGCAGCGGTTTCCCAAAGAAGCCGAAAAAAATTCCAAAAAATCCGAAAAAAGTTGTGAAAAACACTTGACAGGATAATAGAGAGTGTGCTATAATGGCAAAGCTCTCCTCGCGAAGGGGTCAGCCCGAACTGTTGTTCGGTCAACGCAGATTAAAAATAGAATAAGAAAGAAACGATTTTTTGTAACACAAAAAGCAGTTTCTGTCAATTTTTTTGAGCATCAATGTACTCAAAACAAAGTCAGCAAGATAACGAATTTCGTTAGAGCCGTCGGTATGTTTAGCGCATATCGGCTTTAAACAATTAAACTTAAGAGTTTGATTCTGGCTCAGGATGAACGCTGGCGGCGTGCTTAACACATGCAAGTCGAACGGACATGAGGGGCTTGCCCCTCATGTTAGTGGCGGACGGGTGAGTAACGCGTGAGCAATCTGCCCATGTCTGGGGAATAACAGTTAGAAATGACTGCTAATACCGCATAAGACCACGAGGAGGCATCTCCTTGGGGTAAAAGATTTTATCGGATATGGATGAGCTCGCGTCCTATTAGGCAGTTGGCGGGGTAACGGCCCACCAAACCGACGATAGGTAGCCGACCTCAGAGGGTGATCGGCCACATTGGAACTGAGACACGGTCCAAACTCCTACGGGAGGCAGCAGTGGGGAATATTGGGCAATGGAGGCAACTCTGACCCAGCAACGCCGCGTGAGCGATGAAGGTCTTCGGATTGTAAAGCTCTTTAAGCGGGGACGAAGAAAGTGACGGTACCCGCAGAATAAGCCTCGGCTAACTACGTGCCAGCAGCCGCGGTAATACGTAGGAGGCAAGCGTTATCCGGAATGACTGGGCG
>CALVTL010000033.1 GCA_944362555.1 uncultured Clostridia bacterium | reverse complement strand
CGCCGTTTTGGTGTCACTTGCCGTGTTCCTGTTTGTGGGATTTGTTTCCTAGTGGTATCTCGCGCTCGTGGCGCTTGCGGGCTTTATTGTCATCGGCATCGTCGTGCCGCTCATCTCGTCAAGGGCACTCAAAGAATCGGGCGTCAACTACCGCCGCGAATTTGCGGGCTTCAATTCCTATTTTCTCGACAGCATTAAGGGTATCAAGGACATTGTCCTCAACAACGCCGAAAAAGACAGGGAGGGAGAAGTCAACCGCCGTTCGGATATACTTCTCAAAGAAACAAAGAAGATGAAGCACGGCATCACAAAGGCAGGCGCGGCAACCGAACTTTGCGTGACGCTGTTCATTGCGATCTCGCTTATCGTCGGCATTTTGCTTGTGCATTTTGAAATGCTCGACCTCGGCGCAATGCTCATCGGCGTGGTGACCATCTTCGGCAGTTTCGGCCCCGTGCTTGCGGTGTCGGCTCTGCCCGGAAATCTTACACAGACCTTTGCAAGCGGCGACAGAGTTCTCAATTTGCTCTCGGAAACGCCCGCCGTCACGCCCGTTGAAAACGGCAAGACTTTCGATTACGAAAATCTTTCGGTCAAAGACCTGTCCTTTGCCTATGAAAGCAGCGCGCCCGTTCTCAAAGACGTGTGCATGAACGCCAAAAAGGGCGAAATTATAGGTATTGTCGGGGAGAGCGGCTGCGGCAAGTCCACGTTCTTAAAACTTTTGCTTCGCTTTTGGGAAAAGGACAGGGGCGAGATAAATTACAACGGCATTGACGTGGATAATATCGACTCGGATAATCTTCTCGACAACGTGACAATGGTCAGCCAGACGACCTATCTATTTGACGAGAGCATAGAGGAGAACCTGCGCATCGCAAAGCCGAACGCCACGCAGGAAGAGATCGAAAGAGCCTGCAAAATGGCTTCGGTGCACGACTTTATCATGTCACTTCCCGAAGGATATAAAACGCAGGTCGGGGCGATGGGTGACAACCTCTCCGCAGGCGAAAAACAGCGTATCGGGCTTGCGCGGGCGTTCTTAAAGGGCAGCGAACTGATCCTTTTAGATGAGCCTACAAGCAATGTCGATTCCATCAACGAGGGCATGATCTTGAAGTCCCTCGCCGAACAGAAGAGCAAAAAGAGCATCATTCTGGTGTCGCACAGGGAGTCCACAATGGCGATAGCGGACAGGATTTATAGGGTAGATCGTGGAGTCATGCAGGAAGTAAAGTAATATATGGAAAACACGAGCAAAATCACAACACAAAACGCCGACGTCGCCGCGCTCATCGAAAACACGCTTGAAATGCAGGCGGCAGTCGCGCCTAAACAGGCGGCGTTTGAGGAAAAACTCAAAAAGCGCGAAGCGCGCGACAGGGACGAGAGCAAGATGTTCCGCCGCTATAAGATCAAGGACATCGTGTTCCTCGCCATCATCACGGCGTGCACGTTGGTGACGAGCGCCATCATGCCGCTTCTCATCCACGTTCCCGTGTTCGGCATCATTCAGTTGGGGCTTGGGCTGCAATTTTCCATCTTCCCCGTCATCGGGCTGATGAAGGTGCGAAAAGCAGGTTCCATGACCATTATGGGAATATTTATCGCGCTCTTTTTGGTGATGATGTTTCCGCCTATGGCGCTCATCGCCGTGTGCGCGGTGGTGGTGGAACTCATCGTCTTTGCCATCTTCCGCAGCTATAAAAACGATTGGGCGTGCGTGTTGGCGGGCACGCTGTATATGCCGCTCACCGTGCCGCTTCTCTATCTTTACTACAACGTCAACTATACCGTGACGGGCGAGGAGAACGAGGCGGTCACCATGTTTTTGGGTGCGACCGATCCGTGGGTGATCGTTGGCATGACAGCGGCGATTTTGGCGCTGTGCTTTGTCGGTTCTGTCATCGGAATGGTGATTTCGCGTGAACTCAAAAAGGCGGGGGTGCTCAAAAAGTGACGTTTTTCAGGTTCAAAACAAAACTCTACCCGCTCATCGCTATCACCGCGTCGCTCTTTGTCATTATTTGCGGCTTGGTCGCGGCAAGGAACGAAAATCTTTGTTGGTACCTTCTCGGCGTGCTCGTGTGGCTTTGTATCTTCGGGTGCTTCAAAGGGGTGCTCAAAATGCTGCCCGCGTTCGTCGTGTTCGGCGGCGCGTTTGCGGGCATTGCCTACGCCTCGGCGGGCGGAGATTGGCAGGCGGCACTCTCTATGTTAAACCGTTTCGGCGCGCTCTTTTTGGGGGTTGCACTCAGTATGTCGGTTGCCGCCGTCAGAATGACAAGGAGTCTTTCGCGGGTACATACGCCGCGGGCAATTACGCTCGGTATGCTCATCTCCATGTCCTTTGTGCCCATGCTCAAAGGGGAGATAGGCCGCGTGCGCGAGGCGATGAAGACCCGCGGCGCGGGTAGCGTGCTCAATCCTAAAATACTCTACCGCGCCTTTTTGGTGCCGTTTGTCATGCGGCTCGTTAACATTTCGGACACGCTCGCGTTGTCCGTCGAAACGCGCGGCTTTACGCTGGGCGGCAGCTTGTACTCTATCTACAAAAAGGAATATCCAGCTCTTTCCGACGTGCTGTTCATTTTAGGAATCGTCGCGGGCGCGGTGTTGGTGATCGTATTATGAACGCGATAGAATTGAAACAAGTCAGTTTTTCCTACGACGGAAAGACAAAGATACTCGAAAACACCGACTTTACCGCGGAGTACGGCGAAGTAACGCTCCTTTCCGGGCATTCGGGCGAGGGGAAGAGCACCTTAATGTATATTGTCAGCGGCATCATTCCCAACGTCAATTACGGCGAACTTGCGGGAGAAGTCAAGATCGCGGGCGAGGACATCAAGGGCAAAAAACTCGGCTATGTGTGCCGCAAGGTGGGCGTGGTATTGCAGAACGCCGACGAGCAAATTATACAGAAGATAGTCGAGGACGAGATCGCCTTTGGCTGCGAAAATCTCGCCTTTCCGCCCGAAAGCATACAAAAGCAGATAGATATTGTATGCAACCTTTTGAAGCTCGATAAAACGTGGAAGTGCCGCACCCTTTCGGGCGGGCAAAAACAGCGGCTGATAACCGCAAGCACGCTTGCAATGGGGCAGAAGATCATCATTTTAGACGAGCCGCTTGCCAACCTCGACAAGGACGGCGCGGCAATGCTGATGGGAACGCTCCGCTCGCTCGCGCAGGCGGGGTATTGCGTGGTCGTTATAGAGCACCGCCTCGACATGGTGCTGCCGTTCGTTGATACCGTGTGGCATATTGGCGATAAAACGGTAAAGAAAATAGAGGATAAGGCGGCGTATTTACAGGCGCAGACGGCGAAAATCGGCGATAGCTGTGAGCCTTTTGAAGGCACCGCGCCGCTGTTTACACTCAAAAAAGTAAAATTTTCCGTCAAAGACAGGGATATCCTCAAAGATATATCGCTTGAAATTCAGAAGGGCGGCAGAACGGTTTTCCTCGGCGAAAACGGCTGTGGAAAGACCACGCTCATGCGCCTTATCGCAAGGCTTTATAAGCCCACGGGCGGGAATATTACACAGTATATCGACGAAAAGTTCAGGCAAAAACCGCGCGGCAGCCGTGCATGGTTCAAAAAGGTGGGCGTCGTCTATCAGAACCCCGACTACCAGCTCTTTATGCCGACGGTGGAAAAGGAGATAAACTTCGGCGCGCCCTCGCCCGAATATGCCGAGCATATCGCAGAATTGTTCGGAATAAAGCAACTCTGGCACCGCCACCCGCAGTCGCTCTCCGAAGGGCAGAAACGCCGCGTCTCCATTGCCGCGGTCGTCGCCTGCGCTCCCGAAGTTTTGCTTTTGGATGAACCGACGGTGGGGCAGGACTACGACGGGCTCTGCCAAATGGTGGAGATACTCAATAAACTCCACGAACAGACGGGCAACACGATGATCACCATAACCCACGATGTGCGCTGTGCCGAAGCTCTATGCGACAGGGCGTACCTCATCGCGGACGGCGTCGTTCAGAGAAGCGGCGGCAAAGAACTCGTGCGGGAGTATTTCTCGTATCAGAAATAAAATATTGAAATGGCGTATACAGATGTGTTTCAGTCAACAGATAGATCTTATGATCCTATACAAAAAGGCTTCCGCGGAGGGAAGCCTTCTTGCATATTACGATGTCAGTTCGTCGAGGAGCTGAAAAAAGTTGTCGAACGTCTTTTGGCAGCAGGAGGGATTTTCGATCGCAATGTTTCCCGTCTTTAATCCGATGAGGGAGAATGCCATGGCAACGCGGTGGTCGCCGAACGTCTCGATCGTTCCGCCGCGCACGGGGGCGGGGGTGATGACAACGCCGTCCTCCTCCTCGCGCACGGGTACGCCGAGCGCGGAAAGGTTGTGCACAATGGCGTGCACTCTGTCGCACTCCTGCCGTCTGATGTGCGCAAGCCCCGTAAGGCGGGTGGGCGAATCGGCGAAGGGGGCGAGCGCGGCGACGGTCAGCGCCTGGTCGGAATAGTCGCGCATATCCTCCTCAAACCCGCGGGAGGATGTAACATTTCTGCCGTCGGCGAGCAGCCCTTCCTCCGAATCGGAGAACAGGACGCCCCGCGCGGCGAGCAGCGAGAGAAATTTTTTGTCGCCCTGCACGCTGTCGGCGTGGATGCGGCGCACGCGCACCTGCGCGCCGAGCAGAAGGGCGAGGGCGTAGAAGTAACACGCGCCCGAAAGGTCGCCCTCCGCCTCAAAGAAGTCGGGCGAGTGGGCGGAGGGGGTGACGCAAATGATGTCGCCCTCGCGCGAGTATGCCGCGCCGAACGCATCGAGAAGGCGGAGCGTCATGAGAAGGTAACTTCCCTTCGTGCGGGAGCCCGTCAGACGCACGCGGAGGGGGCGGGAGATTGCCGCAGCAAGCAGAACGCCGCTCGCAAACTGTGTGCTGACATCGGTGTTGATGACAAGTTCCTCCGCATGGATGCCGTCCGAACGGAGGCGGAAGGGGAAATGCCCCTTCTCCCCGAGCGGCTCGATGCGGACGCCTGCCTCCTCCAGAACGGACAAAATCTCCATCGGGCGCCGCGTCATCTGTTCGGAGGCGCGCATCTCGTACTCCCCGCCGAGGAAGGCGAGCGCCGCCGTGAGAAAACGCGCCGCCGTTCCCGCAGAGCGGACGTCGAGCGTTGCGCGGCGGTTGGGGATATTGCCGCCGCAGCCGCAGATATGCAGCCCCCGTTCGCACCGTTCCCAGTGGATGCCGAGCGCCGTGAGGCAGCCGAGCATGGCGCGGGTATCCTCCGCGAAGCTGCCGCAGGAGATGGTGACGTCGCCCTTGCCGAAGGCGGCGAGCACGATAGCGCGGTTCAAAATGCTCTTGGAGGCGGGCACGTCGAGCGTGACACATTTTTTTGGGATGAATTTGCGCACCTTGTAGAGTTCCATACAAAAATTATAGCCGAAATGCAAAAAAATGTCAAGAAAAAGCGTTTGCGCCCCGTCCGCTTGTTGAAATGTGCGGCGGAATTTGGTATACTGTATCCATAACGTGCACGCGGTAGGCGGGGGAGAGCGTCATGCAGACAAAAGAGGATTACATTCTGATGCGGAGCGCGCGCCGTTCGCTCGTTCTTACGGTGAATGCGGAAGGGCGCGTCGTCGTGCGTGCGCCGCAGAGAACGCCCGTCGCCGACATCGAGCGATTTATTTTGTCGCACACCGCGTGGATCGCGCGGCGGCGCGCAGAACTCGCGCGCGTGCGACCCGACCTTACGGACGGCGGGACGCTCTGCGTCTTCGGCATCCCGAGGACGATCGTACAAGGGAGCAGGGCGCGCCTTGCGGGCGATACGCTCCTCCTTCCGTCGTCCGCACGAGAGGAGGCGCTTGTCGCGCTACTAAAAAAGCTCTCGCGCGAACGCATGGGCGCGCTTCTCCATGAATATGCGGCGCGATACGGATTCTCCTATTCTTCGCTCCGCATCACCTCCGCACGCGGGCGGTGGGGCTCGTGCAGCGAAAAGGGGAACATCTCCTTTTCCTTCCGCACGGCGTTCCTCTCCGAAGAGGAGGCGCGCTATCTTGCAGTGCACGAACTTTGTCACACGCGGCGGATGGACCACAGCCCTGCCTTCTGGAAAGAGGTGGGCGCCATCCTCCCCGACTTTTTGCGCATCCGCAAGGGACTGCGCAAAAAGGGCGCTTATATGGCATTTTTATAAACTTTATATAGTATTATGTCTGACATAATACACAAAAAGCAGGGCAATATGAAGGTCATTGTTTACGGATTGGGCATTATCGGTGCGTCGGTCGCGGCGTCGCTGAAAGCGGCGGGGCACGAGGTGCTCGGAAAGAACAGAAGCCGCGAGAGCATCGTTTACGCTCTTGAGCACGGCATGATCGACGGCGAGGCGCACTCCCTTTGCGGGGCGGACGTCGTCTTTCTCGCGCTGCCGCCGCGCGTGACGATGCGCGTTCTGGACGAAGGCGCGTTCTCCGAAGGCTGCATCGTGGCGGACATCTGCGGCGTGAAGGCGCCCGTCGAGGAAGTCGTCTTAAAAAAGCCGCGCGCCTGGCGGTACGTCGGCACCCATCCCATGGCGGGAAAGGAGACGTCCGGCATCCGTTCGGCGAGCGCCGCGCTCTTTCGCGGGGCGAACTTCGTGATGGTGAAAAACGTTTTCACCGACCCCGACGCCTTTTTTGTCGTGCGCACGCTCGCGCAGGATATGGGGTTCGGGCGCATCGTGGAGTGCAGCGCCGCAGAGCACGACAGGATGATCGCGCTCACCTCGCAGCTTGCGCACGTCGTCGCCAATTCCTATGTCACCACGCCGCTCTCCGCGCATTGCAAGGGGTTCACGGGCGGGAGCTTTCAGGATATGTCGCGCGTCGCGCCCGTCGATGAGGGGGTGTGGGCGGAGCTCTTTTCCCTCAATTCGGCGTGTTTGTGCGACGAGATCGGGCGGCTCATTGCCCGCCTCGGGCAGTTCCGCGACGCCGTCGCCGCGCGGGACGAGGAGGCGATCTGCCGCCTCATGCGCGAGGGAAAGGAGCGCTACCTCGAATTTTTCCGCGAGAAATAGGGTGCAGACGCAAGATTTCGCATAAAACTGCTCTCAATCTATTTACAAATTTTCTTTTTTGTATTATAATAGTTATAATTACGGGTCGTTCGGATGAAATCGTGCAAAATTGAAATCGTCACATTGACGCGCGGGGAGCGGATGCGCTTTGCCGCGGACGGGATGCTGGAAGAACGGGAAACGGGCTTCACGGCGCACTACCCGCAGGAGAACGACCGCACGCGGCTCACCCTCGACGGCGGCTCGCTCCTGATGGAGCGGAGCGGGGAGAGCGAACTTCGCGCCCTCTTCCGGGAGGGAGAGCACGGGCACTTTCATATCGGCATCGGGGAGAATGCGGGCGCCGTTCCCATGCACACGGAGGTATGCAGCGCCATACGCTCGCGCGACGGCTGGCGCATCGGGCTCAAATACCGATTAAAATTCGGGGAAGAAAATGAGATATTCCGCTTGAAAATCGCGGTGAATATTATTTCGGAGGAACAATGAAAATACGATATTTGGGGCACTCTTGTTTTGTGTTGACAGAGAGTACGGGCACGACCATCGTGACCGACCCCTATGGCGCGATCGGTTACAAGCTGCCGCCCGTCAAGGCGGACGCCGTGACCGTGAGCCACGGACACTACGACCATAACAACGTCGGCGCGGTGGGCGGCGATCCCGTCGTGTTCGACGAAGAGGGCACCTATGAGATCGGCGGGGTGGACATCACGGCGATCCGGAGTTATCACGACGACGAGAGCGGCGCGAAGCGCGGGGAAAATCTCATCTTCAAGTTCCGCATGGACGGGCTGGAGATCTGCCACCTCGGAGATTTAGGCGAGGAGTGCTCCTCCGCGCTCATCGAAACGCTGCTTCCCGTTCACGTTCTGCTCATCCCCGTCGGGGGAACGTACACCATCGACGCCGAGCAGGCGAAGGAATATGTCGATCGCATCATGCCCGCCATCGTCATCCCCATGCACTATAAGACGAAGGGCTGCAACCTCGACATCGATAAGGTGGATGGCTTTGTCGGCAACTTCGACAACGAGGAAGTGGAGGAGCTGGACGGCAGCGAACTCGAATTGTTCCGCGACGATATTTCCGAGGAGAGCACCAAGGTCATCGTCATGGAACGGGAGAAATAATTTATGGAATTAAAGACTCTGGAACAGCGGTATCGGGAATTTCTCGATACCCTTCCTTTATCGACGCTCCGCGTCCTCGGCCGCAAGGCGGGGATCTCGCAGTCGTGCTCCAACGTCAAAAATTCGCTCATCGACATGATCGTCGACATCTACATGGGGCGCATTACGCCCGGGCGACGCAGCAACCGCGGCGCACCCGCCAAGCAGACGTATGTCGATCCCGCCATTCTGGACGAGCTCGACCGCATCCGCCGCACGGCGGAGGCGGAGGAGTGGGAGCGGCAGAGGGTGCTGGAAGTTTCCTCGGGAAATCCCGTGCCGCCCTCCTTCGACGTCACGGTGTATACGGGCGTTCTCGAACTTATGGAGGGCGGGTACGGCTTTTTGCGCTCGCGCAGAACGTGCCCCGGGGAGGAGGACGTCTTTATCCCCGCGCCCTTCGTGCACTCGCTGCGTTTGCGTGAAGGGGACTTTATCGGCTGCACCGCGCGCATGAACGACGAAAAAAAGGCGCTCGTTCTGGGAGAGGTGTTGAGCGTCAACGCGCTCCCCGTCGGGCGGTATGAGCTGCGCCCCGAATTTTTCACGTTCACCGCGCTCTATCCCGCCGAGCGGATCGCGCTCTCCGATCACGATCCCGACCCCGCGCTGCGGCTCATCGATTTATATGCGCCCGTCGGAAAGGGGCAGCGCGCGCTCATCTGCGCGCCGCACGGAACGGGGAGTACCCGCCTTTTGTACTGCCTCACGAACGCCTTTTTGAAGGCGGACTACGGCGAGGACACCATCGCCTTGCTCGTTGCGGCACGTCCCGAGGAGGTGACGGAATTTGAGGCGGGGGCAAAGGGCGCGAAGGTCTTTTCCACCACCTTTGACGAGAGCGCCGAGCGGCACGTCAGAACGGCGCGGCTCGCGGCGGAACACGCCAAACGCCTTTTGGAGCACGGCAGGAACGTCGTGCTGCTCGTCGACAACTATTCCGCGCTTGCAGCCGCCTGCCGCACCTTCGGCGAACAGACGGAGCGGCTGTCCTCGCGCGAGCGTGCGGAGGCGATCTTTTCGCTGCCGCAGCGCATCTTCGGCGCGGCGCGCAACACGCGCGAAGGGGGGAGCCTCACCGTGTTTATCTCCGCCGACGAGGCGATCGCCGCGCGGTTTGCCTCTGCCGCCAACTGCGTCATCACGCTCTCCGAGCGGCTCGCCGCGCAGCGCATCTTCCCCGCGTTCGACCTTCAAAAGTCGGAGACCAAGCGCGAGGAGGCACTCTTTTCCAAGGAAGAATATGCGGCGCTCACCGCCTTCCGCGCACGCGGGCTGACGAACGTGGAACTTCTGGAGGCGTTCAAGACGTACAAGACGAACGCCGAACTCATCGAAAAATACAAATAAATGACCGTGAACGCTTTTTCGGCGCACGGAAGAAGGAGAAAAATATGGTCATAGGGATCGATCTGGGGGGGATGTCGGCAAAGGCAGCCATTCTCTCCGGGAGCAAGCTGGAGGGCAAATCGCGCGTCGAGACATCCGCGCAGGCGCCTGCCGAACAGACGGCGCTCGCCCTCGCCGAACTCGCCTTAAAGACGGCGGAAAAGGCGGGCAAGAGCATGAACGACATCCAGGCGATCGGCATCGGTTCGCCCGGCGTCGTGGACAGCTCGGACGGGACGGTCGTGTCGTGGACGAATTTCCATTGGAAGAACGTGCACCTCGGCGCGCTCGTCGAAAAATATACGGGAAAGCGCACCTTTGTTCTGAACGACGCCAACGCCGCCGCGCTCGGTGAGGCGAAATTCGGCGCGGGCAAGGACTATTCGGACAGCGTGCTTTTAACGCTGGGCACGGGCATCGGCAGCGGCATCATCCTGGGCGGAAAGCTGTTTGAAGGCTACCGCAGCGCGGGCGCCGAGCTCGGGCACACCGTCATCTGCATGGACGGCGAACAGTGCACCTGCGGCAGAAAGGGGTGTTTCGAGCGCTATGCCTCGACGACGGCGCTCATCTCGCTCACGCGCGAGGCGATGCGCTCCGACCGCGCGAGCGCCATGTGGAAGTTCGCCCATAGTTTGGATGAGGCGGACGGGCGCACGGCGTTCCTTGCGCTCAAAGAGGGGGACGCCGCCGCGCAGGGCGTGCTCGATAAGTATATTTCCGCGCTCGGCGAGGGCGTTCTGAACGTTCTCAACATCTTCCGCCCGCAGGCGATCATTCTGGGGGGCGGCATCTCCGCCGAGGGGGAGACCCTTTTGGAGCCTCTGCGCCGCTATGTGTATCCGAGGATGTATGTTTCGGTGGAATACGCGCCCGTTTCCCTCGTCTGCGCGACGCTCGGCAACGACGCGGGGCTGTACGGCGCGGCGCAGTTCGCCTTTGAAAAACTGTAAAAACAAAAAAATCCGCATAAAAAAATCCCGCCGCGGCGGGATTTTTTGTTGTCGCTAATCTTTTTTCGGACGCACCTGCAGATAGTAGACGACGCCGAAGAGCACGATGCCCAGATAGGCGATGACGGGGATGGTGACCCATGCCGTGAGGTCGGCGGGGGAAGTGAAGTCGATCTGCGCCGAGAGCGCCGCAATGAGCGTGACGATGACGAGCAGAATGTAGGCAACGACGACGTTGAGGATAACGGGACCCGTTCTGCGCAGGGCGCGTTCGCCGTAGCGGTTGGCATAGGCAAGGCCCGTCACCAACAGCACCGTAAGCCCGACGCCCCAGATAAGATAGGGGTAGAAGGCGGGAACGGACGACGAGAGCCCCAAAAGGACGCTGCCGAGCGCGACGCAAAAGAGGAAGGTCACCACGCCGCTCAAAAAGAGCGCTTTTCCCTTGTGAACGAGGCTGTCCGATTCCTCCTGTTTTTTCACCGTGCTGCCCGCCGTCTGGATGCGGATGCCGTCCTGCGCGGCGCGCGTTTCAAGGTCGGTGAAGTCGATCCCGTCCAGCGATCTTGCGCTCGCCTCGGGTGCGGGCGCGGGAGCGTTCTCGCCCGAAACGGCGTTGGAATACAGCCTGTGCACGACGGTGCGGTAGTCCTCGACGAGGGGTTCCGCCTCCTCCTGCGCCTCGGGCGCGGGGGGCGTATAATAATTGTAGTCGTGCGCGGGCTCCTCGGCGGGGGGCGCATTGACGAGGTCGAGATAGTTGCGGTGCAGAAGCTGTTTTTCCCGCTCGCGGAAGAGCTCCTCCTGGCGGGCGACGATGCGTGCCTCCTGCTCGCGCAGTTCCTGCTCGTGGCGCGCCTGCTCCTCGGCGACGGCTTTGCCGAGCTGCTCGGAAAAGGCTGCGCGGTCCCTGTCGCGCTCCGCCTCGAGCGCCTTGATCTTCTGATCGTATAAGCGGCGCTCGCTCTCGCGGTCCTCCTCGATGGCTTTCACCTGCAGATCGTAGATGCCGCGCTCCTTATCGCGCTCCGCCTGTACGGCGGCGAGCTTTTCGTCGAACGCGGCGCGCTCATCCTCTTGAAGCGCCTCTGTGTGCAGCCGCTCCTCCTCCTGCAGCGCCTCGTTCTGACGGCGGGCGTTTTCCAGCGCGGCTTCGCTCTCGCGCAGTTCGTATTCGAGAGAGGAGATGCGGGCTTTGAGCTCTTCCTGCTCGGCGCTCTCGGCGCGTTCAATTTCCTCCGTCTGCCGACGGGCGAACGCCTCCTTTTGTTCGTCGAGTTGCTGCTGCTGCGCAACAAGTTCCTCCTGCCGCGCGGCAAGCTCCCTTTGCTGTTCTTTTAACGCGTCCAGCTCGGCGCGCTTCTGGGCGAGCGCCTGCTCGCGCGCTAAAATTTCGCTCTCCCGCCAGTCGCGTTCGCGCATGATGGCGTCGTTGCGGGCGCGCACGTTCTCCTCGAATTGCTGTTCGCGGCGGTCGAGCTCGGCACTGCGCTCGTCGAGCGCCTGCATCTGTTCGCGATAGCGCGCCTCCAGCTTTCCGAGCTCCTCCGCGTCGTCGAAGGCGGGCTCAAAGTCGAGCTCGTCGTCGCCGCCCTCGCCGCGCGGCACGCGGGAGGTGGTCTCTTTGAGCACCCGCATATTCACCGCAGTGGGGGCGGGGTTGGAGAAGTCAAAGTCCTTATCGGAAATGAGGCTATCGATAACGGTGCGCGAATACTCCCACTCCGCCTGGTTCTGTTCGGAGATCGCCTTGCCTGCCTCGGTGAGGGAGAAGTACTTGCGCCTTCCGCCGCTGACCGAACCGCCCCAATACGAGGTGACATAGCCGTCCTTTTCGAGGCGCTTCAAGGCGCTGTATAAGGAGGGCTGTTTGAGCGAATACTGCCCGTGGCTCTTTTGTTCGATCTCTGCAATGATCTCGTAGCCGTATTTGTCGCCGTCGTACAGAGCACGCAGGATGATGGTGTTGATGTGACCGCGGATGAGGTCGGAACTCACCGACTTCTCACGCGTGTCTTCCAAAACAACGCTGTCTTCCATGCCTTTGCTCCTTGTAAAATTCTTATAGTTATTCTACACCAAAATACAAAATTTGTCAATAGTCAAAGTACTATGTCAGACATAATTTTAAAAATTTTTTGATTTTGGCATGATTTTCCGCCCAAAAACATAGCAATGAGGGATGGGCATCCTTCGCTTGACCTTCTTTCTCGTCGGGTGCGTTCTCGGCGCGGGCTTTGTGACGGGGGCGGAACTCGTGCGGTTTTTCGGGAGGAGCTACCTTCCCGCCTTCGCGCTCTCCTGCCTCGTGTTTGCGGCGGGCTGCGCGTTCTTTCTCTCGCTCGGGAAAAAATACGGCGGTCTGCGGGGGCTGCTCGCCGCCTTCTTTTCAGGAGGGGGAAACATTTCCGCATTCCTCATGTATGCTCTGTCCTTCGTTCCGTGCGCGGGAATGCTCGCCGCGCTTGACGCGCTGCTTCCTGCGATCAAGCCGTGGCTCTCCGTCGCGGGGCTCTTCGCCGTTCTTCCCTTTGCGGTGCGCGGGACGAAGGGGGTGAGCGCGCTCAACTGCGTGCTCCTTCCCGCGCTCATCCTCATCATACTGCTGTTCGGCAGGCGGGGCACGTTCTGCGCGATGACGGGTGGGGACGCGGCGCGCGCGCTTTTATATTCCTTTATGGGGCTCGCCTTTTCCGCGCCCGCCATCCTTGAGGCGGGACGGACGGCTGCGTCGCCCGTTTTAAGTTCGCTGCTTGCAGGCGGCATCTTGTTTATATGCGGGGCGCTCATTCTGGGCGCGGTGGAAGGGGCGGACGCGCGCGGCGCAGAAATGCCCTTTTTTGAAGTCATGCACAAGAGCCCCGTCTTTTACGCCGTCGTCATCTGCTCCGTGTTTGTCTCGCTCTCCTCGGCGCTCTGTCCGC
This sequence comes from uncultured Clostridia bacterium, assembly GCA_944362555.1. Classification (GTDB taxonomy): domain Bacteria; phylum Bacillota; class Clostridia; order Christensenellales; family Borkfalkiaceae; genus Gallimonas. Next base: position 7,541 of record CALVTL010000033.1, on the reverse strand, counting down.
TGCTCTCCGCCTGCGCCCGGCTTCTTCCGCGCGCCAAAAACGCCGCGCGGGGCAGCGTGCTCCTTGCGGCGTTCCTTCTTTCAAGATTGGGGCTTTCGGGCGTCGTCGCCGTGCTCTATCCTGCGGCAGGCGTGTTCGGCGCAGCGCTTTCAGCGGTCTTTGTCTTTGAGGAGTACTTTTTCCAGCAGCACCACAAGCGCGTACATCCCCGCCGCCAGAAGGCAGAGGATGAAGGTGGCGCTCATCACGAGGTCGAGTTTGAACACCTGCCCGCCGTACACGATGAGATACCCCAGCCCCGCGCGCGAGACGATGTATTCGCCCATGATAGAGCCGATCCACGCCATGCCCACGTTGACTTTGAGCATGGAGATGACGGCGGGATAGGAGGAGGGCAGCACGAGTTTCCACAAGATCTGCAGCTTGTTCGCGCCCATCGAGCGCATGAGGAGCAGCTTATTCTGATCTGTTTCGATGAAGGCGGCGAGCATATTCAACGTGGCGACGATGACGCCGACGAGCACCGTCATAAAGACGATCGCTTCGCTCCCCGTTCCGAACCAGATGATGATGAGCGGCCCCAGCGCGATCTTCGGAAGGGCGTTTAAGACGACGATGTACGGTTCAAGCACCTTGCGCACCGTTTCGCTCCACCATAGGAGGAGCGCGGCGGCAAAGCCGACGACGACGGCGACGGCAAAGCCTGCAAGCGTCTCCCACAGCGTCACGCCGATGTGATAGAAGAGAGAGCCGTCGCGGTAGAGGGAGGCGATGGTCTTGGCGATGCGGGAGGGTGAGCTCATGAGGAAGGGGTCCACCCAGCCGCAGGCGGTGACAAGCTCCCACAGCCCGAACAAAAGTATAAGGACGGCGGCGCGCAGCGCCCAGACGAGGGCGATGTTGCGCTTTCTTCTGCGCAAAAAGAGCGCGTGTTCTTTGGAATAGTCGTGTTTCATGCGTTGAGTTCCCTCCAGAGTCGTTCAAACCAGACGGGAAAGGCGGGCAGTTCCCGGCGCTTTAAAGGCGGGACGTCGCCGAAGTCGAGGGGATGCGCGTGTGCGACGCGCGCGGGGCGCGCCGAGAGGACGAGCACGCGGTCGGCGAGCGAGATGGCCTCGGAGATGTCGTGCGTGATGAGGAGCGCCGTCTTTTTCTCGCTGCGGATGATATTCCCGACGTCCTCGCAGACGTTGAGACGCGTCTGATAGTCGAGCGCCGAGAAGGGCTCGTCGAGGAGCAGGATGTCGGGGTCGGTGGCGAGGGTGCGGATGAGTGCCGCCCGCTGCCGCATCCCGCCCGAAAGCTGAGCGGGATAGCTCTTCAAAAAGTCGCCGAGCCCGTATTTTTTTGCGAGAGAGAGCGCGCGCTCCCGTTGCGCGGCATCCTTTTTGCGCTGCACTTCGAGGGGGAGAAAGATATTTTTCTCGATGGTGCGCCACGGGAAGAGTTCATCCTTTTGCAGCATATACCCCAGGCTCCCGCGGCGCTCGATGCGCCCCGAGGAGGGCTTCAGAAGCCCCGCGGCGAGCGACAAAAGGGTGGTCTTACCGCACCCCGAAGGCCCGATGATGGCGACAAATTCCCCCTCGTCCACCGAAAAGGTGAGATCCTTTGCGGCGGTGAGCTCTCCGCGCGGCGTGTGATAGATGAACGTGACGCTTTGAAATTGCAGAATGTTCTTCATGTGCATTCCCCCGTGGGGCGGCGCGGCTCAAAGCGCCGCGTAGACTTCCTTCACATAGGTATTGTCGACGAGCGCCGAAAACTCCGCGCGCCGCTCGAGTTCGCCCGCACTCTCGATGATGTCCTGCAGCCGCTCGAAGCTCGCCTCGGTCATCGCCATATCCGCCTGCCATGCGTCGATGGAGCGGTAGCTCTCCACGCTCACGGCGAGCGAATTTTTGGAAGTGGACGGGAAGTGCGCAAGGAGCGCCTCGGCGATCATTTGGGCGTCCTCCGTCATCGCATACTCCACGCCGCGCAGCAGGGCGCGCAGGAATCCCTTCGCCGTATCCTCGTTCCTGTCGAGCCACGAGCGCTTTGCAATGTAGCTCGTATAGGGCACTTCTCCGCCCGCCTCTCCGACGGCGGCGACGATATAACCCTTTCCCGCAGCCTGATATTCGGAAGCGGTCGGCTCGAACATGGTGCAATAATCTGCGGTGCCCGCCTCGAACGCGCCCGTCATCAGGTTGAAGGCGACGTCGAAATTGAGGTCGATGTCCGCGTCCGTAAAGCCGTGTTCTCTGAGGATGTATTCAAAGGTCATGGCGGGAACGCCGCCCTTCCTGCCCGCCAAAATTTCCTTGCCCTTCAGGTCCTCCCACTCAAAATCGGGCTCGTCGCTGCGGGAGACGAGGAAGGAGCCGTCCCGCTTGGTGAGCTGCCCGAACACGGTGGGAACGTCCTGCGAGCCGCCCAGCAGCACATAGATGGCTGCCTCCGGTCCGCAGAACCCGACGTCCGCGTCGCCCGAGAGCACCGCCGCCATCACGGCGTCCGCGCCGCCGCCGTTGGTGAGTTCGATCTTGATGCCCTCTTCCTCAAAATAACCGAGGCTGTCGGCGAGGTACATGGGCGCGTAAAAGACGGAGTGCGTCACTTCGTTCACCTTTATTTTGGTGAGTCCGTCGCCGCTTTCGCCGCAGGCGGAGAGGGGAAGGAGGGCGAAGAGCGCCGCTCCGAGGATGGATGCTGTTTTTTTCATAGTCCGCTCCGTGAAAAAGATAGAATAATATATTGTATGTCGGCGGCGGAATAATTGACAACGCGGGAAAAAAGGTCTATAATGAGAAACTGCCATCCTGTGTGCTCCGCGACGCGCGGCGCACGCGGGAGAACAAAGAAGTGACAGGAAAAGACCGACATGGAAGAGATGCAAACGACGTACGACCCCAAAGCATTTGAAGAGAAGATCTACCGCGAGTGGACGGAGCAGGGCTGCTTCCGCGCGGAGATCGACAAGGACAAAGTCCCGTTCACCGTGATGATGCCCCCGCCCAACGTGACGGGGCAGCTCCACATGGGGCACGCGATGGACGAGACGATGCAGGACATCCTCGTCCGCTTCAAGAGAATGCAGGGGTGCTGCGCGCTCTGGCTGCCCGGCACCGACCACGCCTCCATCGCCACGGAGGTGAAGATCGTCGAGCAGATGAAAAAGGAGGGGCTCTCCAAAGAGGAGCTCGGCAGAGAGGAATTTCTGCGCCGCGCCTGGGCGTGGAAGGAAAAGTACGGCGGAAGGATCGTCGAGCAGCTCAAAAAGCTCGGCTCTTCCTGCGATTGGTCGCGCCTGGCGTTCACCATGGACGAAAAGTGCTCCAAAGCCGTGCGGGAGGCGTTTTTCCGCCTCTATGAGAAGGGGCTCATCTACCGCGGCAGCCGTATCATCAACTGGTGTCCGAGCTGCAAGACGGCGCTCTCCGACGCCGAGGTGGAGTACGCGGAGGAGCAGGGGCACTTCTGGTACTTCGCCTATCCCGTCGAGGGGAGCGAGGAAAAGCTCGTCATTGCGACCACCCGTCCCGAGACCATGCTGGGCGATACGGCGGTCGCCGTTCACCCCTCCGACAAGCGCTATGCGCATCTCGTCGGCAAGATGCTCCTTCTGCCGCTGACGGACAGAAAGATCCCCGTCGTCGCCGATGAATACGTCGATCCCGAATTCGGGACGGGCGCCGTGAAGATCACGCCCGCGCACGATCCCAACGACTTTGAAGTGGGGCTGCGGCACGATCTGCCCGTCCTGCGCGTGATGAACGACGACGGCACGATGAACGCCGCCGCGGGCGAATACGCGGGGCTCGACCGCTACGAGGCGCGCAAGCGCATCGTCGGGAAGATGGAGGAGCTGGGGTTGCTCGTCAGGATCGAGGCGCACGCGCACAACGTCGGGCACTGCTACCGCTGCCATTCGACGGTGGAACCCATCGTCTCCAAGCAGTGGTTCGTCAAGATGAAGCCGCTCGCCAAGCCCGCCATCGACGCCGTCGTCAAGAAAAAAACCAAATTCACCCCCGACCGCTTCTCCAAGATCTATTATAATTGGCTGGAAAATATCCGCGACTGGTGCATCTCCCGTCAGCTCTGGTGGGGGCACCGCATCCCCGTGTGGTATTGCGCCGACTGCGGCGAGGTCATCTGCGCGCGCGAGACGCCCTCCGTCTGTCCCAAGTGCGGCAGCGCACGTCTCACGCAGGACGAGGACGTCCTCGACACCTGGTTCTCCTCGGCGCTGTGGCCCTTCTCCACGCTGGGCTGGCCGGACGACACGGAGGACTTCAACTATTTCTACCCGACCGACGTGCTCGTCACGGGGTACGACATCATTCCCTTCTGGGTCATGCGCATGATGTTCTCGGGCATCGAGCACACCGACAAAGTCCCGTTCCGTGACGTGCTCATCCACGGATTGGTGCGCGACGAACAGGGCAGAAAGATGTCCAAATCGCTCGGGAACGGCATCGACCCGCTCGAGATCATCGAAAAATACGGCGCCGATTCGCTCCGCCTCTCCCTTGTGACGGGCGTCGCGCCCGGCAACGACACCCGCTTCACCGACGCCAAGGTGGAATGGGCGCGCAACTTCATCAATAAATTGTGGAATGCCTCGCGCTTCGTGCTCATGAACGCGAAGGGGGTGAAGGTGCCCGCCTTCGGCGAAGTGCGCCTGCAGCCCGCCGATCGCTGGATCATCTCCCGTTTGCAGGCGTGCATCCGCGAAGTCACCGCCTCGCTCACGAAGTTCGATCTGGGCATCGCGGCGGATAAGTTGGTGGACTTCGTCTGGAACGACTTCTGCGACTGGTACATCGAGCTCTCCAAGCCCGCCCTCTACGGCGAGGACGCCGAAAAGAAGCGCGGCGCGCTGGGCGTTCTCATGATGGTGCTGGAAAACACCCTGAAGCTCCTGCATCCCTTCATTCCCTATGTCACGGAGGAGATCTATTCCTATCTTCCCACGACGAAGGGGCTCATCATCAGGGCGGACTACCCGCGCTACAACTCCCGTCTCTCCTATAAGAAGGAGGCGAAGGCGTTTGAAGGGGTCATCGGGCTCATCAAGACGGTGCGCGCCATGAAGGTGGAAGTGGGCTGCCCGCCCGCAAGAAAGGTGCACGTCTACCTCACGACGGAATCCCGCCGCCTTGTCTCCGTCAACAAGGGCGCTATTTTGCGCCTTGCGGGGGCAAGCGAGGTGAGTTTCTCGGAAAACGGCGCGGAGGCGGGCGCCAAAGTCGTCTCCTCGGTGTGCGAATTGGGGCAGGTGTTCGTTCCGCTCGGCGAGCTCGTCGATCTCGAAAAGGAGAAGGCTCGCCTTACCAAGGAACTCGAGCGCCTCGTCGGGGAGATCGCCCGCGCGGACGGCAAGCTCAACAATCAGAACTTTGTCTCCAAAGCGCCCAAAAAGCTTGTCGATGACGAGCGCGCCAAGCTCGAACGCCTGCTCGACGCCAAGGCAAAGACGGAGCAGCGCTTAAAGGACTTCGCCGACTGATCGCGCCCGCGCTTTGCGGCATAAATAATGTAAAGAAAGGGGACCTCTCGCGGGTCTTCTTTTTTTGTGGAAAAAATTCCCGCGCCCCCTTGTAATTTGGCGGAAGGTGTGATATAATATAAAAAACTGTGAGATATGCACTTTTCGGGCGGGGCGCAAAATTTTTTGCCGCCGCCAAGGGAAAATGTGCTTTCAAACGGTTGACATTTTGGTGCACGTCTGCTAAAATGACAATCGATAAAAATTTATCGATTGAGAGAGGGCGGGACATGGGCAATGCGGAAAACGTATCAAAGGCGACTGCCTCCCGTATGCCCGCGTATCTGCGCTATCTCAAAGGAGAGGCGGGAAAGGGGGTCGGCTATGTCTCCTCCTCCGCCATCGCAACGGCGCTCGGCGTCTCGGCGGTGGGGGTGCGCAAGGACCTCGCGCTCGTCTCTTCTCTCCCCGGGAAGCCCCGTTTGGGGTTTGAGGTCGTCCGCCTCATCGAGGACATCGAGAAATTTTTGGGATACCACCGCTGGGCGAATGCCGTCATTATCGGCGCGGGCGGGCTGGGACGTGCCATCCTCGCCTATGAGGGATTTGAAAATTACGGCATCCACGTCATTGCCGCGTTCGATGCCTCGCCTGCAAAGGTGGGGTCGGTGGGCGGAAAACCCGTCTATCCGATGGACAGGCTCGCGGATATTGCGGCGCGTCACCTTGTAAAGACCGCCATCCTCACCGTTCCGCGCGGGGCGGCGCAGGAGGCGTGCGACGCCGCCATTGCGGCGGGCATCACGGCGATCCTCAATTTCGCGCCCGTCTATCTGAACGTTCCCGACGGGGTCACGGTACAATACGAAGATTTGGCGGTCTCGCTCGCGGCGCTGTGCGGGGCGGGCACCGAAGATCGATAAAATCAAAAAACATTATTTTTAGGAACGGAGGTAGCACATGAAGGATTTCATCGTCAACGATGAGGAATCTCTCGAGAAAATGCTTGCGCGCGTGAGAGCGGCACAGGCGAAGTTCGCGACGTACACGCAGGAGCAGGTCGACAAGATCTTCTTCGCGGCAGCCGTCGCGGCGAACAAGATGAGGATCCCTCTCGCCAAGATGGCGGTCGAAGAGACCGGCATGGGAGTCGTGGAGGACAAGGTCATCAAGAACCACTACGCGTCGGAGTATATCTACAACGCCTATAAGGACACCAAGACCTGCGGCGTCATCGAGCGCGACGAAGGATTCGGCTTGACGCGCATCGCAGAGCCCATCGGCGTTCTGGCGGCGGTCATTCCCACCACCAACCCCACGTCCACGGCGATCTTCAAGTCGCTCATCTGCTTAAAGACGAGGAACGGCCTCATCATCTCGCCTCACCCCCGTGCAAAGGGCTGCACCATCGCCGCGGCGAAGGTCGTCCTTGACGCCGCCGTTGCAGCGGGCGCTCCCGAGGACATCATCGGCTGGATCGATCAGCCCACCGTTCCGCTCTCCGGCATGATCATGCGCGAGGCGGATATGATCCTCGCAACGGGCGGCCCCGGCATGGTCAAGGCGGCATATTCCTCCGGCAAGCCCGCGCTCGGCGTCGGCGCCGGCAACACGCCCGCCATCATCGATTCGTCTGCGGACATTCAGCTTGCCGCTTCCTCCATCCTGCACTCCAAGACGTTTGATAACGGCATGATCTGCGCCTCCGAGCAGTCCACCATCGTCCTTGCCGACGTTTACGACGACTTCAAGAAGGAGATGGCGCTGCGCGGCGCGTACTTCCTCTCTCCCGAAGAGACGGAGAAGGTGAGAAAGACCATCATCATCAACGGCGCGCTCAACGCCAAGATCGTTGGTCAGAGCGCCTGCAAGATCGCGGAGCTCTCCGGCTTCAAAGCGCCCGAGGGCAGCAAGGTGCTGGTCGGCGAAGTGGAATCCGTCGAACTCTCCGAGGAGTTCGCGCACGAGAAGCTCTCGCCCGTGCTTGCAATGTACAAGGCGCAGACCTTTGAAGAGGCGGTCGCCAAGGCAGACAGGCTCATCAAGGACGGCGGGCTCGGGCACA
>CALVTL010000032.1 GCA_944362555.1 uncultured Clostridia bacterium | reverse complement strand
AGCTCCTCCTCCGTGCAAAAACAGGGATATGCCCTGCCGCGGCGGAGGAGATCCTTGACATAGGCACGGTAGATCTCTGCACGTTGGCGCTGGTACCACGGCGCATAGGTGTCGTCCCCGCCGATTTCGGCGCCCTCGTCAAAGCGGATGTCAAAGTATTTCAGCGCCTCGATGACCGCCTCCACGGCGCCGTCCACCCTGCGCTTGAGGTCGGTATCCTCAATGCGCAGATAGAGCTTTCCGCCCGAGCGGTGCGCAATGCGCTCATTGGCGATGGCGACAAACAGATTGCCCAGATGGATAAAGCCCGTGGGCGAGGGCGCAAGGCGCGTCACCTCGGCATTTTTGGGCAAATCCCGCGGCGGGTATCGTTTTTCAAAGGTTTCGAGCGCGGGATACTCCCCGGGGAGCAGGCGCTCGGCAAGTGCAGAAAAGTCCATAGAATGCTAAACCTCTTGGAAAATATCGGAAAAATAGCCGCTCGCGGAGACGGGCTCGCCGCCCGCGAGAAGATGGGCGCAGTCGCCGATGCGCTCGGCGCGGAAGTACGCCTCGTTCCCCCGCCGCTCCTCCGCGGAGAGCACGGTGACGGACGTGGGCGCAAGGAATACGCCGTGCAGCAGCGCCTGCGCGGGCAGGTTGAGAAGGCGGGAGAGCATGATCATGCTCACGCCGAAGTGGCAGAAGATGACTACCGTCTTGGGGGAGTGCTCCCGCACGCGGTACATCCGTCCCTCCCGTTCATAGCCATAGCGGGCAAGCAAGCCGTCGAGCTCGCGGCAGACCGCATGGTAGTGCTCGCGGACGGGCTGCATGAGCGGGACGTTCACCCAATCGTTTTCGCAAAAATTTTCGTCGACGTGCGTCCATTCCGCGGGGAAAAAGTCCCACGGGATGCGTTTTCCGTCCTTTCCGTCGGATACGAGGTAAAAAAATTCCTGCGCCCAGCCGAGCACTTCCGCCTCCTTCCCCCACGCCGCGAGGGAGGGCTGCGCCGTCTCCCGCGCGCGGCCGAGCGGAGAGACGTACACGTCGTCCACCTTCCACTTTGCCGTGCGGCGGGCGAGCAGGAGCGCCTCCCGCCTGCCCTTTTCGGTGAGGGAGTCGTGCTCGTAGTCGGGGTCGCCGTGGCGGATGAGAACGATCCTCATTTGAGCAGCTCCAGCGTTTCGGGCGCGATCTCCGCAAGCCCGTTCTCCACGTCGTGCACGAGGGCGACGGCGCGTTCGAGCATGGGCGTGGGCACGCCCGCCCGTTTGCCCGCGGCGACGGCGGCGCCCGCCACAAAGTCGACGTCGCACCGCTTGCCCGCGCGGATGTCGCGCAGCATCCCCGAACGGGTGCCCTTATACCGCTTCATCGCAATGGGCAGAAGAAGAGAGGCAAAGGGACCATCGAAAATTTTGATAAGGTCGTACCCGTTCTGCGGAAGGCTGCGGCAGCCGTGGGCGCGCGCCACCGCGATGACCTCGCGCATGAGCAACAGAACGAGCTTTTTCTGCTTTTTGGCGAGGCGGTAGAAGGTCATGCCCGAGAGCGCCGAGAGCGTGGAAAAGCTGGCGTTGACGGCGAGCTTGGCAAAGCGGATCTCCGAAAGGTTCCCAACCGTCAGATTGCCCGCGTGCGAGAAGAGCGCCGCGATGTCATTGAGTTTCTCGCCCTTGCCGTAGGCGCCGAGGGCGAGATGAAAGCCCGTGTCGCTCGTGACGCGCACGGTGCCGGGTGCAATTTTTTCCGCGCTCCACGAGAGGGTGCAGCCATAGACGCGGTCTTTGCCGAATACCTTGGCGAGCTCCCCTTCGGGCAGCCCGTTCTGCACGGTGACGAGAGCGCCGTCCTCCTTCAGAAAAGGGCGCACAAAGCTCGCGGCGGCGCGTGTTTCGCGCTGTTTTACCGCAAAGATGACGATATCGTACTTCCCCTCCATCTGCGAGGGAAGTTTCGCCCGCACCTTCACGCACCGCGTGACGGCGCCCTCGATGAGGGCGCCCGCCTCGTTCATGGCGGCGACGTGCTCCGCATCGTGGGAGATAAAGTCGAGCGACATTTCATCGAGCAGGACGCCGAGCGACGTGCCCATCGCCCCTGCTCCGTAAATACAGATCCTCATATTGAAAAACCGGCTGCCGCCGCGATCGCCGCCACCGTCTCGTCGATCGTCTGCCCGTCGCAGTGCACCGTGATGTCCGCATACCGTTCATAGAGCGGACAGCGCTCCGAGAACAGCTCTCCGAGCGAGTGCACGTTGCCGCGCATGACGACGCCGCGGCTGACGAGGTCGGGGATCCGACGCGCCACTTCGTCCTTACTTAATTGAAGATAGACCACCTTGCCGAGCGACTTTAAGTGCTGCATGGCGCGCGGCGAATAGCAGACGCTGCCGCCCGTTGCGATGACGCAGCGCTGCGCCATGAGCCCCGCATTGACGCGCTCTTCGATGGCGAGAAAGCCCTCCGTCCCCTCCCGCTCGATGATCTGCGAGAGGAGCGCGCCCTGTTCGCCCTGGATGATGAGATCGGTATCGAGAAAGCCGTAGCCGATGCGTTTTGCGAGCAGGACGCCCGCCGTGCTCTTACCCGACGAGGGCATCCCGATGAGAACAAGGTTGTCCATACCTTTTCTATTATAGCGTACGCGCGCGCAAAAGTCAATCCTATGTGCAAAGCGGAATGCACGCGATGCGGGAATTTTTTTGTTTTTCCCGCAGGAATTTTCAAAACGGGCGTGAAAAAAGTTGTCTTTCTCCCGCGGATATGGTATAATTTTCAGCGTATTTTGAAATCACTTGAAAGGGATACCATGTTAAACAGCTTACTCGAAGTCGTCAACTTCTGGAACCAAACCACGCAGAATGTGTACTTTGCGATCAACTACACGCTCGTCGTGCTGATGGCGGTCGCGGGGCTTGCGGCGATCATCCTCGTCATGCTCCAGCCCGGCAACTCGCAGGGCATCGACGCGCTCGGCGGAACGAGCGAGACGTTCTACGGAAAGAACAAGGGCAGATCCATCGAATCCAAGCTCAAAATGTGGACGATCATCTCCCTTGCGGTGCTTGCCGTACTCGCGATCGTCTTCTTCATTCTGCAGATCCCTGCGATCTGGGGCCCCGTGGAATAATCGGTTCCCCCCATCGCTATGAGAACGGGCGGCTTCGGGCGGTCCGTTTTTTTCATAACTGCGCCATTCGCGCCCGCCGCATGAGCGGCACATCAAAAACATCATGAGTGCAAAATCGACATTACTTCAAAAGATCAAAGACGGCTCCTTCGCCCTTTTGACGGAGGAGGAGATCGCAAGAAAGCTGCGCCTTAAGGGAAAAGCCGCGCGCGGCGTGGGCGACGTGCTGCGTTCGCTCGCCGAGGACGGCGAGCTTTTGTGCGACCTGCGCGGGCGCTACGGCACCGCCGAGCAGTTCGGCGCCATGCGCGGCACCATCTCCGGAAACGAGCGCGGGTTCGGGTTTTTCGTGCCCGACGACCCCGAGGAGGAGGATCTCTTCATCCCCCACAGGGCGCTGCGCGGCGCGTACAACAAGGACAGCGTGCTCGCCTTCCGCAAGGGCGGACGTGCGGGCGACGAGGGCGAGGTGCTCGCCATTATAAAGCGCGGCTACACGGAACTCGTGGGCACCTTCCGCCGCGAGCGCACGGGCGGCATCCTGCACCCCGACGACAGAAAATTTTCCACCGACATCTTCATCCCGAGCGACCGCTGCAAGGGCGCGGGCGACGGGGCGAAGGTCGCGGCGCGCATCCGTTCCTTTGACGGGCGGATGCCGACGGGCGAGATCGTGGAGATCCTCGGTGAGAGCGGCGACTTCTTTGTGGAAGAGAAGGCGCTCATCCGCGCGCACAGCCTGAAAGAGGAATTCCCGCCCGAAGTGCTCGACGCCGCCAGACGGCAGGCGGAGCGCTCCCCCCTCGACGACCTTGCGGGGCGCGTCGATTTAAGAGAGGAGCTCATCATCACGGTGGACGGCGAGGACACGCGCGACATCGACGACGCCATCTCCGTCCGCTTTGAAAACGGCAAATACTTTCTGGGCGTGCACATCGCCGACGTCTCGCACTATGTGAGGTGGAAGGGCGTCATCGACAAGGAGGCGTTCTCCCGCGGGACGAGCGTCTATTTCCCCGACCGCGTGCTCCCCATGCTCCCCACCGCCCTCTCCAACGACATCTGCTCCCTCAACGAGGGCGTCGACCGGCTCACCCTCTCCTGTTTTATGACGGTGAGCGAGCAGGGCAAGGTGCTGGAGCGGCGCGTGCTGCCCTCCGTCATCCGCTCCCGCCACCGCATGACGTATAAGGCGGTGACCGCCATCGCGCAGGGGGACAGGGCGACGCGCGACGAATACCCCGACCTTGTGGAATTTGTGGAGACGGCGGTGCGCCTCACCAAGATATTGAAGCGCAACCGCGAGGCAAAGGGCGGCGTGGCGCTCGACGTGAAGGAGGCGAAGATCCTGTTTGAGAACGGGGTCATCTCCATCCCCGACTATGAGCGCACCATCTCGCACGAGATGATCGAGCAGTTCATGGTGCTCGCCAACGAGAGCGTGGCGACCATCATGACGGAGAAGGCAATGCCCTTCGTCTACCGCATCCACGAGCGCCCGAGCGAGGAGAAGGCGCAGGACTTTTTCACCTTCCTGCGGGAGGCGGGCGTGCGCGCAAAGTTCGATCCCTCGCACGTCACCCCCAAGGACTATCAGGACCTGCTGCGCTCGCTCGAGGATTCCCCTCTTTATTCCCTCGTCAACCGCGTGATGCTGCGCTCCATGATGAAGGCGGTGTATTCGCCCGAGAACGTGGGGCACTTCGGGCTGGCGTCCGAGTGTTACTGTCACTTCACCTCCCCCATCCGCCGCTATCCCGACCTGTGCATCCACCGCATCATCAAGGGGAGCTTTGCCTCCCCCGAGGAGACGCGGGCGAAGTACAAGAAGTTCGTCACCGAGGCGGCGGTGCAGTCCTCCGCCTGCGAGAAGAACGCGACGGAGGCGGAGCGCGACGTGGACGCCCTCTACACCGTCGCCTATATGCAGGACAAAGTGGGCGAGGAGTATGAGGCGACCATCTCGGGCGTCACGTCCTTCGGCTTCTTTGCAGAACTTGCCAACACCGTCGAGGGGCTCGTTCCCGTGGAGACGCTGCCCGACGACAGCTATCAGTTTGTGGAGGAGCGCTTTCTGCTGCGCGGGACGCGCAACCACTTCCATCTGGGCGAGAGCGTGCGCGTACAGGTCGCGGGCGTCGATTGGGGCACCCGCCGCGTGCAGTTCCGCTTCCTTGAAAAAACAGGAGAGTGACCATGCCGACCATCGCCGTCAACAAATCCGCCTCCTTTGAATACTTCATCGAGGAACGCTATCAGGCGGGCATCGTTCTGGAGGGCGCGGAGGTGAAATCCCTGCGGGCGGGCAAGGCATCGCTCGGCGAGAGCTTTTGCGAGATCCGCGGCGGGGAAGTATTCCTCAAAAATATGCACATCGCCGTCTACGACAAGAGCGGCGCGTTCTCTTCGCGCGATTCGCGCAGGGAACGGAAACTGCTTTTGAACCGCGCGGAAATTTCCAAGATCGTGGGAAAGGTCAACGAACGCGGGTATACACTCGTGCCGCTGAAGCTATACTTTAAGGGCGCGCTCGTCAAGGCGGAGATCGCCCTCTGCAAGGGCAAACACACCTACGACAAAAAGAAGGCGCTCGCAGAGCGCGACCAGAAGCGCGCATTGGACCGTGCGCTCAAGGAGATGCGCTGAACACAAGGAGGACGTTATGAAAGAGCATATCGAAACGCTGTGCGTGCAGGCGGGGTACTCCCCCAAGACGGGCGAGAGCCGCATCCCCCCCATCGTGCAGAGCACCACGTTCTTTTACGGGGATTCGCAGGTGATGGCGGATCTCTTCGACCTGAAGCGGGAGGGATTTTTCTATTCCCGCCTGGCAAATCCCACCGTGGACGCACTCGAAAAGAAGGTCGCCGCGCTCGAAGGCGGCGCCTGCGGCATCGGATGCGCCTCGGGGATGTCCGCCATCCTGCTCACCGCCATGACGCTGTGCGAGGCAGGGGACAACCTCGTCACCGCGAGCGAGATTTACGGGGGCACGTTCAACCTCTTTTCGGCGACCCTCAAAAAATTCGGCATCGAGGCGCGTTTTTTTGACGTGGACGCCCCCGCCGACGATATTTTCTCGCTCATCGACGAGAGGACCAAATTTGTGTTCGCGGAGACCATTGCCAACCCCGCCGTGGCGGTGCTCGACTTTGAGAAAGTCGCCGCCGTCTGCAAAGCGCACGGCGTACTGTTCATCGTGGACAACACGCTCGCGACGCCCGCCCTCTGCCGCCCCCTTTCGCTGGGCGCGGACATCGTGGTGCACTCGACGAGCAAGTACCTCGACGGGCACGCGGCGGCGCTGGGCGGCATGATCGTGGACGGCGGCACCTTCCGCTATAAGGGAAATGCCCGCTACCCCGCCTTCAACACCCCCGATGAGAGCTATCACGGGCTGGTCTATGCCGACCTTCCCGCCCCCTTCGGCGTCAAGTGCCGTGCGCAGATGATGCGCGACACGGGCGCGGTCATGAGCCCGCAGAACGCCTTTTATACCCTTCTGGGCAGCGACACGCTCGCCCTGCGCATGGAGCGCCACAGCCGCAACGCGGAAAAGATCGCCGCCTTTCTTGCGGGACATCCCAAGGTGGAGTGGGTGCGTTCGCCCGCCCTGCCCGGGGACAAATATCACGCCCTCGCGCAGAAATATCTCCCGAACGGAACGGGCGGCATGATGAGCTTCGGCATCCGCGGGGACAAATCGGCGTGCGCGCGCTTTATGGAGCACCTGCGCATCGCCACACAGGAGACGCACGTCGCCGACGTCAGAAGCTGCGTGCTGCACCCCGCCTCCACCACCCACCGCCAGCTCTCCGAGGAGCAGCTCGCGGCGGCGGGCATCGCGTCCAACCTCGTGCGCCTCTCCGTGGGCATCGAGAACGCCGACGACCTCATCTCCGACCTTACGCAGGCGCTCGAGCAGGTGTAAACGCCGCCCGCATCCGAAGCAGCGGCAAGGATACGCCGTTTTTTCCAAAGAGGAACTCACTATGCCCATCGTCATCGACCGCAACATTCCCGCTTACTCCGTTCTGCAATCGGAGCGCATCGTCGTCATGGACAGGGAACGGGCGACTTCGCAGGACATCCGCCCCATCGAGATCGCCATACTAAACCTCATGCCGACCAAAAAGGAGACGGAGACGCAGTTCATGCGCCTTCTCTCCAACTCCCCGCTGCAGGTCAACATCACGCTCATCCACACACAGAGCTACCGCTCGCGCAACACCGAGGCGGAATATCTGGGCAGGTTCTACAAATCCTTCGAGGACGTCAAAGAGCGGCACTTCGACGGGATGATCGTAACGGGCGCGCCCGTCGAGGACATGGCGTTCTCCTCCGTCGCCTATTGGGAGGAACTGGTGCGCCTGTTCGATTGGACGCGCAGCCACGTCACGTCCACCATCTTCATCTGCTGGGGCGCGATGGCGGCGCTCCACCACTTCTACGGCATTGAAAAGCGCCCCCTTCCGCAAAAGCTGTTCGGCGTGTTCACCCACCACAAAGTGCACTTCGACCCGCCCGATCCCCTGATGCGCGGCATTTCGGACACCTTCCATATCTGCCATTCCCGCCACTCCACCGTACGCGAGTCGGACATTCAGAAGGATGCGCGGTTAAAGATCCTTGCGACCTCCCACCGCGCGGGCGCCGCCGTCATCTGCAACCTCGACCACAGCCAGGTGTTCGTGCTCGGGCACATGGAGTACGACCGCGACACGCTGAAAAAGGAGTACGAGCGCGACCTTCAAAAAGGGCTTCCGATCAGCCGCCCGTTCTGCTATTTTTCGGGCAGCTCGGACGACAAGATCGAGATGAATTGGGCGTCCTCCGCCAACCTGTTCTATAATAATTGGCTCAACTTCGTCTATCAGACGACGCCCTACCGCCTTGACTGAAAAGAAGGGCCTTCCCGCGGGGGAAGGTCCAGGATTTTTTGTCTAAAGAGAAGCCCATCGGTGGATTTCTCTTTAGACAAAAAGCGAGCGGACACCAATGTGTCCGCTCGCTTTTTGGAGCTGATAGCGGGATTTGAACCCGCGACCTCGTCCTTACCAAGGACGTGCTCTACCTCCTGAGCCATATCAGCATGGATGAGATGTGTGTCATTTACAACACTTAAACAGTATAATAAAAAACGGGGATTTCGTCAAGCGATTTTCCCTGTTTCCTTGAAATCGGTGCAAGAATTTTTTATGTCCTGCGCCGTCCGCCCCTGCCCCGCGTCAATAATTTCGGGGCGGGGGCATATACTGTTGAAGTGAAACGCATTCTCTTTACGGGCGGCGGAAGCGCGGGGCACGTCATCCCCAATCTTGCCCTCATGCAGGAACTTGCTCCCCGCTATGCGCTCGCCTATATGGGCACGGACGGCATGGAGCGCGCCCTTGTTTCGGCAGTCGGCTGCCCCTATTTTGTGGTGAATTGTCCCAAGTTGCGCCGCTCGCTTTCGGCAGAGAATCTCGCCATCCCCTTCCGCCTCGCCGCCGCGAACCGGGCGGCGCTGCGCGTGATGAAACGCCATCCGCCCGACCTCGTCTTTTCCAAGGGCGGATATGTGAGCTATCCCGCCATCTGGGCGGCACACCGCCTGAAAGTGCCCGTTCTGACGCATGAGAGCGACCTCACACCGGGGCTGTGCACGCGGCTCGCGGCGCGCAAGTGCCGCTATGTGCTCACCTCCTTCCCCGAGACGGCGGCGCGCTTCCGGAACGGGAAGTACGTCGGCTCGCCCGTCCGCCGCGCGCTCTATGCGGGCGTGCGCGCGGACGCCATGCGGCGATACGCCTTTGACGGGAGAAAGCCCGTTCTGCTCGTTCTGGGCGGAGGGAGCGGCAGCCGCGCCATCAACGAGGCGGTGCGCGCCCGTCTTGCACCCCTTCTGCTCCACTTCGACATCCTGCACCTGTGCGGAAAGGGCAACCTTGCGCCCCATAGCCCGCGCGGGTATGTGCAGAGAGAATTTGAGACGGACATGGCGGGCGCCTACGCGTGCGCCGACCTCGCCCTCTCGCGGGCGGGGAGCAACACGGTGTTCGAACTGCTCTCCCTTGCAAAGCCCGCCCTGCTCGTGCCCCTCGCGTACGCGACGCGCGGCGACCAGGCGGAGAACGCGCGCTATTTTTGCGAAAAGCACCTCTGCGCGATGCTCGCGGAGCGCGACCTTGCAGAGCTCCCCGCCGCGCTGCTGCGACTGTATGGGAACGCGGAGATCCGCGCGGCGCTGCGTGCGCGCAGGCGGGAGGCGGGGACGGAGAACATCGTCGCACTCATCGACGAGCTCATGCGCTGAACGGGCTCATGCGCTGAACGAGCCCCCCATCCACCCGCCGTTGAGGTACATCTGCGGGACGTCGCCGACCAGCACGCTCTCGGCGAGGAGCACCTGCGAGAGGGTGGAAAAGCTGCTCGTTCTTCCCGGGAGCACGACGGAGACCTCCGCCGTGACGTCGAGATAGACGGCGTGGCGCGTCTGATTGATGCCAGCGCCCGAAAAATCGGAGGAAAAGCGGCAGGTGACGACGGCGACGGGCAGGATGCGCAGCACCGCTTCGGGACCGAAGCCCGCGAGCGCCTCGATGCCCGTGAACGCGCCCAGCGGGATGGCGATGCCCTCCTCCGCCATCGCCTGCAGCTTCTTCTGGGCGAGGTACGCCGTGTCGCGCGCGATGCGGTTGATCTCGTAGGAATTCGCCGTCATGGCGCGGATGTCCCCCTCCGCGTCCCGTTCGACGGCAACAAGGTCGTCGTAGCGCAGGCGGTCGGCGAGCGTCTCGGAGACGGACTCGTTGACGGCAGCCGCCGTGCGGGCGCGCATCGTCTCCTCCGTGACGGAGAGCATCACCCCCGTGATGCTCCAATAGAGGTGGACGGCAAGCCCGACGGCGAGCGCGAGCACGAGGAGGAGGACGACGCGGCGGAAGATGATGTTTTTGCGCGAGCGATACTTCACAGACTAATGTATGCGCGCGGACGCGGCGTTATCCCGGATATACAAAAAGCGGAGCCGAAGCTCCGCTTTTTGCTTGTCAGTCGTTGGATTCGTAGTAGCAGTCGGAACGCTGCGTGGGGGGCATCGTTTCGCCCTCGCCCACATAGATGGTGTTGACCACATTGCCCTGTGCGTCCACGACGTTGTAAGAACCTGTCTTGGGACAGGTATCCCCGCAGTTGAGTCTCATAATATACCTCCGATACTCCCATGTTGTGCAGACGGAGGAAGTTTATGCGCCCGCGCCTTAAAAAATGCCGAGCGCGTTGAGCCAGAAACAGGTGAGCGAGAGCCCCAGAAGGTAGATGCTGAACCACATATAATTCGCCTTGCGGATGGCGTTCAGCATGAGTTTGATGGCGAGGAAGCCGAACACGGCGGCGAGCACGACGCCCACGGCAATGCCGATAAAGCCGTTGGTGCCGATCTCCGCGACGAGCTCGGGCTGTTTGATGATGTCGTACGTCTCCACCGCAAAGCTGCCCAGGATGACGGGGATGCTCATGAGGAAGGAGAAGGACGCGACCTGCTCGCGCTTGGCGCCCGAGACAGTGCCAGCGACGATGGTGGAACCGCTGCGCGAGATGCCCGGGAAGAGCGCGATCGCCTGCGTGAAGCCCATCGCAAGGGAGCTCCCCCACCCCAGATCGTGCGGCTGTTTCTGCTTTTTGGCGACGATCTCGCACACGAGCAGCAGGGCAGCCGTTGCGGCAAAGCAGACGGAGAGGTTCAAAAGCGCCTTTTCCCCCGTGAAGAAGGCGTCGATGTCGTCGCTGAACAGAAGTCCCACGACGCCCGCGGGGATGGTCGCCACAATGAGCATGAAGAGCGTTTTGAAGGGTTTTTTGAACAGGGCGAGGATGTCCCGCCAGAACACGATGACGACGGCGACGAGCGTGCCGAGGTGCATGAGGATGTTGATGAACATGGTCATGCCCTCGCCAAAGTTGACGCCGAGGATCTGGAGGAAGGTCAGGTGTCCGCTGGACGAGACAGGCAAAAACTCCGTGAGCCCCTGCACGATGCCCAGAACGCCCGATTTCCAGATGGCTTCCCAAAGTCCCATGGTCTGCTCCTTGTGCGAATCAGGATTCTAAATCAAGATTGAGAAGGTCGGAATATCTGTCCTCGTACACCGTTGCGCAGTCGAGGAACTCATCGACGGCGTACGACTGCAGATTGTTGGCATAATCGCTGACGTAGTCGGCGACGAGCGCTTCGTAGAAGAGATAGGTGAACGTGCCCTCCGTGTCCTTCTGCGACCAGTCGAGCTTGTAGGGATCGGCGACGCCGCCCTCTCCGTCCGAAACAAAGGAGAACGTGCAGTAGATGATATGCCAGCCGTAGTCGGTGGGAACGATGACGTAGCTGCCCGCGCCGAGGCGGCAGGCAAGCTGCGCGGCGTACTCGAACTCTGCCATGTAGCTCGTCTTGCCCGTCGTGACGGAATAACCGAGGTAGCTGTTGAGCCCCGCCGTGTCCGTATTGTATGCGAAGGAGAGCTCGTTGATGACGGAGAAGGCGACGTTTTCCGCCGTGCCCTCCTCGAACATCTCGTTGGCGTTGAAGCCGTCCGTGCCGAAGTCCACCTTGCCCGCATAGTAGACGAACTTGCTGTAATCGACAGTCTTGTCCGCATTGTAGTAGGCGCTCGGGTTGCGGGAATAGTACGCGGTGTTGTCGGTCGCGAAGATGTATTTGTCGTCCGCGATCGCGGTGACGTAGCCCTTTTCGCCCAGCGTATATTTGGAGCCGACGGTGACGGCGGAGGACGCCTGCGTGAGGTATCCTTCCATTTCGGCGATGAAGTCGTCGATGGTGACGGAGGCGGGCGTTAAGACGTACTCGTCGCCGTCCTCTTTCACCTTGCCGTTGTAGGTGTATCTGCCGTAGTAGTTGGGGATCTTCTCGTACTGCGTATCGTCCGTGAGCCCCTCCTCAAAGAAGAGATACTCCCTGTCGGGCGTGGACGCGGCGTCTGCGCCCGTGTAGACGTTGTCCACCTTG
The DNA here is from genome assembly GCA_944362555.1 of uncultured Clostridia bacterium. Classification (GTDB taxonomy): domain Bacteria; phylum Bacillota; class Clostridia; order Christensenellales; family Borkfalkiaceae; genus Gallimonas. The sequence goes on along the minus strand of CALVTL010000032.1, from coordinate 9,561 downwards.
CTCTCGCTCGTCACGCGGAAGGAATAGTCCTCCGAACCCGTGAACCACGTTCCGCGCTGGTCGGTCGCCGTGAGCTTTTTGAGAAGGTCGGCGCGCTGCGCGAACTTGTTGCCCTGCGTGTCGCCGTAGTCGGCGGACGCGTCCTCGAGCTTCTGCGAATCGGACGTGGAGAAGGGCAGCAGGATGTTGATGACGTAGCCGTAATTCGCCTCGGGAGCGGTGAGCACGAAGGAGGTATCCGACACGCCGTCCAGAGCGGACGTGAACGACTCGAGGTCGGCGGCGAAGGCGAGCTGCTGGTCGGAATACGTCTTGTCGTACTCCTCCTTTGCGTCCGCCTCGGTGACCGTCGCGCGGATCTCGTCCTCGAATTTATCGGACATCTTCCCGATGAGCGCCGCCTCGTAGGCGTTCTCCAGCTCGATCTTGAAGTAGGAGAGGCTCTCCATATCGTTCAGCTTTTCGCCTTGAGAGATGAGGTCGTTCTGGCGAAGGCTTGCAAGGAAAGCGCTGTATGCCTTGCGGCGCGTGGTGGGCGTGGAACCGTCCTGCACCTCATAGCCCGCGCAGTCTGCCGCCGCGTTGGAGCCCGTGTAGATGCGGTATGCCTCGTTATAGTACTCCTCGTCCTCGGTGTTGGCGCCCGTGGGCGTGGTGCGCGCCGTCTCCGAGCTCTCCTCGCTCTCCTCCTCTTTGATGAAGGTGGTCTCCTGCGAATCAAGGGTGGAATTGAAGAGAACGCGCGTATCGTAGAGCGCCTTCGCCTTCTCCTCGTCGGTGAGGAAGTAGGCGAGCGCCGCGAGCGACTTCTCCCCTTCCTCCGCCTCGGCGACGGCGGCGCGGTACCCGTCTGCGGAGTACTCCTCCGATTCGTCGTTCATGAGGTAGAGCATGGCGTACTGGAGATAGATCTGACGGTTGACGAGCGTCTCGCTGATCATCGTGAAGGTATCGTAATAGGACCAGCCGTAGCTCTGCATCATGGAATAGCCCGTCGAGATAAAGTAGGCGACCATGTCGCGCTTGGTGATATCTGCCGTCTCGATGACGTCGGCGTATTCCGAAAATTCGCTCTCGGCAAAGTTTGCGCTGTTGGTGATGTTGACCTCGGCGATGACCTGCGCATAGTCCTTGGTGACGTTGGTCGTCGTGAGTCCGCACCCTGCAAGCGCGCTCGTGCTCAATGCCGCGGCAAGCACTGCCGCCGCAACTTTCGTTCTCTTCTTCATCTTTTACTCCGAAACTCTTTTACGGGGATTTCCCGTACTATACCCGTCTATTATATCGTATTTGTGCGATTTTCGCAATGATTTCGCAGTGAAAATCACGCAAAACTTCGCGCAAACTTCAAAAATTTTGTCATGACGGTCATCGTCTTTGCCGCATTTTCCTGCGGGCGGAAGGCGATGGCGGGCGCGCCCGTCATATCCAGCCCCACCGCGCCCGCATATTTTTCCATCGCGGCGGCGAGCCCCTTGTCGGCGAGGGCGTTGAGCGCGGAAAATTCCAGCATCCCGCCCCTCTTGTCCACGCGGATCTTTCTGACGCCGAAGGGCGCGGCGTAGCTCTTTAAGACGGCGATGATGAGCAGATTGAGCGTCTCGGCGGGGAGCGGTCCGTACGTCTCCTCCATCGAGAGGCACACGCGCTTGTAGTCGGCAAGCGAGCGGATGTCGGCGATCTGCTTGTAGCAGTCCATGCGCCCCGCGCCCGATTCGACGTAGCGCTCGGGGATGAACGCCGTCGCCTTGATGTCCAGCTCCACGCTGTCCTGCCGCTCGCCCGTGAGCTCCTCCTTTAAGATCTTGGCATAAAGTTCATAGCCCACCTTGTCCATGTGCCCGTGCTGTTCGGCGCCCAGAACATTCCCCGCGCCGCGGATCTCCAGATCGCGCATGGCGATCTTGAAGCCGGAGCCGAGCTCGGTGAACTGCATGATGGCTTTGAGCCGTTCCGCCGCAGCCGCCGTCATGACGCGCTCGGGCTTGTAGGTGAAGTAGGCGTGCGCGAGACGGCTGCCTCTGCCGACCCTGCCGCGGAGCTGATAGAGCTGCGAGATGCCCAGCCTGTCCGCGTCGATGACGACGAGCGTGTTGGCGTTGGGAAGGTCGATGCCGTTCTCGATGATGGTCGTCGTGACGAGGACGTCGTACTCCCCGCGATAGAACCCGAACACGCTCTTTTCGAGCACGGCGCGCTCCATGCGCCCGTGCGCCACGCAGATGCGCGCCTCGGGCACGAACTCCGAGAGGCGCTTGGCGTACGCATAGATGCTCTCGACATGGTTATAGAGCAAAAACACCTGCCCCTTTCTTGCGATCTCGCGCAAAATGGCGTCGCGCACGAGCGTCTCCGTCTCCTCGGCGACGTACGTCTGCACGGGGAGGCGGGCAGAGGGAGGCGTCTGGATGGTGGAGATGTCGCGGATGCCCGAGAGCGAGAGGTGCAGCGTGCGCGGGATGGGCGTCGCCGTCATGGTGAGGCAGTCCACGTCCCGCTTGTAATTTTTGATCTTCTCTTTATGTTCGACGCCGAAGCGCTGCTCCTCGTCGAGGATGAGCAGCCCGAGATCGGAAAACTGCACGTCGTTCGAGAGCAGGCGGTGGGTGCCGATCACAAGGTCGACGCTCCCCTTTTTCAGCCCCGCGAGGATGTCCGCCGTCTCCCGTTCGGTGCGGAAGCGGTTGAGACAGGCGACGCGCACGCCGAAGTCCTTCATGCGCTCGCTCGCCGTTGTAAAGTGCTGTTCCGAAAGGACGGTGGAGGGGCACATGAGCGCCGCCTGCCTGCCCGCGAGGACGCACAGATACGCCGCGCGCAGGGCGACTTCCGTCTTGCCGAAGCCGACGTCGCCGCACAGCAGGCGGTCCATCACCTTCCCCGAGCGCATATCGGACAAAATTTCCTCCGTCGAGGACGCCTGGTCGGGCGTATCCTCATAGGGAAAGGCGGAAATAAATTCGTCCATCTCCTCGAAGTAGTCGGGAAAGACGTACCCCTTCTTCTCCTGCCGCTCCGCATAGAGGGCTTTTAAGTCGAAGGCGAGCTTTTTGAGGGAGGCGCGCACGCGCGCCTTCACCCGTTCGAACTCCCCGCCCCCTATTTTGGAGAGCGTGGGTTCGTCCCCGCCCATGTATTTGGAGAGGACGTCCATCGACTCGACGGGAACGTGCAGCACGTCGCCCCCCTTGTAGACGAGGGAGACGTATTCCTTGGTGCCGTCCGTCGTTTCGATGCGCTCGACGCCCGTCACCTTGCCCACGCCGTACGTCTCGTGCACGGCGTAGTCGCCGATCTCGGGCGCGAAGAAGAGATCGCCGCGCTTGCGCCTGATGCGCCTTGCCCCCGCCGCCTTGGGAAAGAGGTCGGCGGAGCCGATGACGGCGAGCTTGTTCTCATGCAGGATAAAGCCCCTCTCGAGCGCGTCCTCCAGGACGGCGATGTCGGAAAAGGCGGCAAGCTGCGCGGGGAGCGGGCGCACGGGGAGATACTCCTCCGAGAGCGCGTCGCGCATCTTCTGCGCGCGCTCGGGCGTGCCGCACCAGAGCATGACGCGATACCCCGTCCTCTTCCACGCTTTGAGGTCGGTGATAAGGTCGGGCAGGGAACCGAGGTAGCGGCGCACGGGCGTCGAAGTAAAGTTGAAGAGCCTGAGCGGCTCAAAGAAATAGGTGTTGCCCGCAAACGTCTGCAACGCGACGGTGCGGAAGTCGGAGAAGCGCTCCATGCGCGCGGCGGGCGCGAGCTGCGCCGCCGAGAAGGACATGACTTCGCCCCCCTTTTCCAGCTCGGAAAAGCGGGCGAAGTGCTCTTTATACATCCCCTCCACCTTGTCGCGGATGAGCTTGCATTCGTCAAAGACGAGCAGCGTCCCCTGCGGCAGCAGGGAGAAGAGGTCGGCGGAATTTTTCAAAAGCGGGAGAATGAAGTCAGTGACGTTCCCCGCCTCGATGTCGCCCGCGATCGCCGTCAGGCGGGAATATGCCGCGTTTGACTTCGCCTTCTTGCACTCCGCGCGCAGCTTTTTTAAGACTTCTTCCCGCTCGCCCGCCGAAAAGACGACGTCGGTCGCCGCGCATATCTCGATGCGGGACAGTTTTTCGTACCGCTCCCCCGTCACCTCGTCGTATGGCTTGATGCTCTCCACCTCGTCGCCGAAAAAGTCGATGCGGACGGGGTGTTCGGCGTTCACGGGCCAGATGTCGAGCACGTCGCCGCGCACGGCGAAGGTGCCGCGGCTCTCGGGGGAATATTCGCGCGTGTACCCCGCCGCGGTGAGTTCGTCGAGGAGCGGACGCATCTCCCGCTCCCTGCCCGTCTCCAACATAAACACGGGCAGGCGCACGGGAACGAGCTGCGCCGCCGCCTCGATGTCGGCGACGAGCACCTCCGCCCCCGCCTGCCACGCTGCGAGCGCGGACAGGCGCTTATAGAGCGCCTCTTTGGAACCCGCCTTGCGGTAGGTGAGCACCTCGTCTTTGGCAGAAAGCTGCGCGACCGTCTTTCCCGAGAGGGTGCGGATGGCGTCCGCCGCCCGCTGCGCCGTGAGCGCGTCCGCCGTGAGATAGACGACGCGCCCCGCAAAGAGGGACGCCAAAAAATATTTCTGCGCGTCGGAGACGCCCGAGACCGCCGTCGGGATGCCGTTCTCCACGGCGGCGCCCAGCAAGGGATAGTCCCCGTTCAGCGCTTCAAAGGAGAAAAAACCGCGCAGGTTCATCCGTTATACCTGCCCATGACGAGGTCGATGCGCTCCCCGCGCGCGAGCGCGACGGCTGCCTCCGCCGCCTTACGGCACGCCTCGGTGAAGAGCGGATAGTCCTCCTTCTTCACGTCGCTCAGGACATAGCCCATGATGGGGATGTTGACCTCGGGGTCGCGGATGCCGATGCGGATGCGCGCAAAGTCGGAGATGCCCGTCTCGGCGATGACCGAGCGCATCCCGTTGTGCGTGCCCGCGCTGCCCGAGGGGCGGATGCGGACGTGTCCCTTGGGGAGGTCGTAGTCGTCGTAGATGACGACGAGCTCGTCGGGAGAGACTTTATAGCGCGCCATGAGCTGTTTCACCGCCCTGCCCGAGGCGTTCATATAGGTGAGCGGGCGGGCGATGACGACCTTCTCCCCCGCAAGGAACGCCTCGGCGACGCTCGCCTCGCACTCCTTTTTTTTGAATCTGACGCCCAGAAGTTCCGCGGCGTCCGCAGCGGCGAGAAACCCCATGTTGTGGAAGGTCCTGGCGTATTTTTCTTCGGGATTACCGAGCCCGACAATGAGATACATAGCGCTCCTTTTCAAAAAAGACCGCCGCGCACACCGTGCGCGGCGGAAAAAGTTCAGTCGTAGATCTTGCTCATCGGCTTGTCGAGATAGACGTTCTCGATCGCCGCGGCAAAGATGTCCGCCGTCGTGAGGATCTTCATCTTGGGAAGCCGCTTCTCCTCGGGGAGGTAGATGGTGTCGAGCACCACGAGCTCCTCGATGGGAGATTTTTCGATGCGGTCGATGGCGGGACCGGAGAGCACGGCGTGCGTGCAGCAGGCGAAGATGTTGGTCGCGCCCGCATCCACCAGCGCCTGCGCGCCCTGAACGATGGTGCCGCCCGTGTCGATCATGTCGTCCACCAGAAGGCACTTTTTGCCCTCGACGTTGCCGATGATGCTCATGACCTCCATCACGTTCGCGCGGGGGCGGCGCTTGTCGATGATCGCCATCGGACAGCCGAGGCGCTCCGCCACCTTTCTTGCGCGGTTGACGCTGCCCACGTCGGGCGAAACGACGATGAAGTTCTCGTCCATGTGCTCGGCGAAGTAGTTGTAGAGCGTGGGACCGCCCAGAAGATTATCCACGGGGATGTTGAAAAAGCCCTGGATCTGCGCCGCGTGCAGGTCCATCGTGAGGACGCGGTCGGCGCCGGCGGAGGTGAGCAGATCCGCCACGAGCTTCGCCGTGATGGGATCGCGCGAGCGCGCCTTTCTGTCCTGACGCGCGTAGCCGAAATAGGGCATGACCGCCGTGATGCGTCCTGCCGAGGCGCGCTTTGCCGCGTCGATCATGATGAGCAGTTCCATAAGGTTGTCGTTGACGGGCGTGGAGGTGGACTGGATGATGAAGAGGTCGCGTCCGCGCACCGTCTCGGCGATATGAACGCTCGTCTCCCCGTCCGAAAACTTCCCGACTTCGATCGCGCCGAGCGCCGTGTTGAGCTTGGCGGCGATCGCCTCCGCGAGGGGTCTGTTGGAGTTGCCCGCAAACAGCTTGATTTCGTTACCGTGTGTGATCATGCCTTCTCCTGTATTCTTCTGCTTTTTTCTGCGCCGAAAGGGCGCAGCGTCTTGCCGCGAACCGCCTGCACGGCGCACCTCATTCCCCTCGTCCCGCGCCGCAACAAACATTATACACCAAACACCCCCTCTCGTCAATCATTCTGACGGGGCGCCGTCCGCGAAAAAATTATTTTTTGCGAAATGCCCTCCGGCGGCGGGCGGGATGACAGAGCGTGCCGCACCAATGCAAGACCCGCGCACTCGACGGAGTGCGCGGGTCATCCCCCATATAGTTGGCAAAGTGTCAGCGCGTGCGCACACGGATGGCGGTCACGCTCAACGCCTTCACTTCATACCCGAAAGAATTGCCCTTGGTGAATGCACCGATGGTGTATTCGGGGCGCGCCTGCACGGCTTCCATGCCGAGCTCGTTTTCGTCGGTATAGGCAAGCCCCGTCACTTCATGAACATCGGCAATGCCCGCAAGTTTTACGCGCTTTAATTTCCCCAGCTCCACATTGAGCCTGACGGGCGTCTCCCCCGCGTTGACGAGTTTTATAAGGATGTCCCCCGTCTCCTCGTCCGCGCTTGTCACATAATAGAGCTGATCGACGGTGCGCGACGCCTCGCTCGCCGCCGTGCGCCCCTTGAACGTCACGGTGAGCTCGCTGCCAGAGGCAAAGGTGAGTTCGGACGCGACCTTATAGTCGCCGCTGTTCTGCATGAAGAGCTGCTGCACATAGTAGCTCGGCGTGCGGAGAAGGCTCGTGTTGTCGAAGTACATCATGTCGACCTGCCACTGCCGCGCGCCCGGGGTGAGATGCCCGAACATGGGCGCGTAGGCTGCAAGTTTTACGATGTCGCCGTTGCGCTCGAAGCCCGTCATCATCGCGGCTTCGGAGAGCGCGTTTACAAGGTTGCTCGTACTGCCGTTCTCAAAGTTCGTGACGTCGATGTTGACGACACTGCCGCCCGAAGAGCGCACGGTGTTCGTGTTGGCGGCATATTCGCCCACAAACACGTCGTAATACCCGTTGGGATCGTCCGCGGGGCGGGCGTAGTCGTCGTATATGTCGTGATTGTAGAAGAGGTCGGTATAGTTGACGTAGTAGTGCTGATCGACGACGCCGTAGTCCGCAATGCGGTACATATCGACGGTGTTGTTGGCGTTGCCGTTGCGCATATTCACGAAGTCGTCGGCGGCCTTTTGCGCCTCACCCAGGCGGTGTTCGCCCGGATCTTCGCAGTGCACCATCATCGTGCAGTTTCCGACGATGGGGCGCACGCTCGCGTACAGGTCGTTCTCCTGCGCCTTCTCGGTGAGGGCGACGAGCACTTTCTCGTAATAATTTTTATAGTAGGTGCCCCACTGTTCGTTGCCGATGCCGATATAGTCCATGGCGAAGGGCTCGGGGTGCCCCATGTTGACGCGCACCTGCGCCCAATACGCCTCGTTCGCGTCCGAGGAGGCGGGATCGCCCTTGGCGAAGGCGATGAGGTCGACGGCGTCTTGGATGAAGTCCTCCACCCCGTTGCCGTGCCGCCCGTTGAGCGCGTGTCCGCCGCCGTCCTGCACCATGCAGCTCAATCCGCAGTTGACGATGGGAATGGCTTTTGCGCCGAGCTCCTCGCAGAGGAGGAAGTACTCATAAAAGCCCAGCCCGTATTCCATCTGATAGTATACGCTGCCCGCCCAGATGTCGGTGTTATAGGTGCGCGTCGCCTGTTCGCCGTAGGAGGTGACCTGCTCCGTCCCGCCGTCATCGTTCAGCGTATAGGTGAAGGCGGGCACGGTGTCCCCGTCCTGCGCGGCGACCGCGCCGATGGAGTTCTTCCAATCGTAGTACTCGTCGCGCGCGCCCGCTTTCCCCTCGATGATGCACCCGCCCGGGAAGCGGAAGAATTTGGGCGAGAGCGCCTCGATCGCCTCGTAGAGATAGCTCTTGATGCCCGTCGCCTCGTTCACGTCCTGCGTTTCCAGCATGACGTTGTCGAGATACGCGGTGCCCGCCGAGGCGAACTTCATTTCAAAATACAGATTTTTGGACGCCGATCCCGTCGCCGTGAGCGTCGTGCGGTACTTCACCCAGCCCGCGCCGCTCGGTTCGATCTCCCCCGAGGCGTAGACCTTCGTCCCGTCCGTGACGGAGAGCGTGATCTTTCCCGTGTAGTCCTTGATGAACGCGGAAAAGGTGTAATTTACCCCCTTCTCCACCGCCATCCCCACGATGGCGTGCCCGCTGTTTTTGAGCGTGGCGTTCGCCTCCGGCGCCCGGAAACGCAGGTGATCCTCATTGACGAAGGTGCCGTCCGCGTTTTGGAAAGCGTCATTTCCCGAGAGGACACCCCCCCCCTGCACGCAGGAGAGCTCCGCGCCGTCTGCGCTCCACCCGTGCAGTTTTCCGTCCGAAAGGGACTGACGGTTCTCAAACGAGCTGTTGATGAGCAGGTTGTCGTCGAGCGCGAAGGACGCGTAGTTGATGTCCTCCAGAAAGAGCCCGAACAGATCGGGCGAGATGCGGTTCGCCTCCGACTTCTTGTCGATGGCGCCGCTCAGGGAGAGCGTCGCCGCCGCGTCCGAAAAGACGGGCGCTTCGACGTCTGGCGTTTCGGGCGTAAAGCAGCCCGTCATGAGTGCAGCCCCCACCAGCGCGGTGGCAGCAACAGCAGTCAATCTCTTTTTCATTGTATTCCCCCATCCGATCTTTTATCGGATGAATGTATTATAGCACACTTTTTCCGATTCGGCAATACCCTTTTGAAAAATTTTTTTACTTTTTTTTGAATTGTTTTAATTCCATGTAAATGAATATCGGGTGAACGCCCGGCGCGCATATCCGCTGCCCTTCCGCGGCGCCCTTCCGCGGCGCGCCGAGGGGGACTCCCTTTTCAGGGGGCTCCCTCACGCGCAGGCGCGCGCGACTTCTCTCGCGCGCGCCTGCGGTTCGGGATGACAGTAAAAATAATGCGCCGTCTTCGGCGAAACGACTTCTTTTTCCGCTCCGCCGCCTCCTCGCGCGAACCTCCGGGAATCGGAGGGTCTTTCTACCTCTTCTCTGCGCCACGCAAAAAGCCCGCCAAAAGGCGGGCTTTCAGAGGATTTTGGCGACACCCCCAAGGGGGTCCCCTCGCCAAAGCTTCGCATTGCCTTTGCGCATTCCGTCACTGACCTGCACCGCTGAAAGGCAATGCTTCGCGCGAACCTCCGGGAATCGGAGGGCCTTTCTACCTCTTCTCTGCGCCACGCAAAAAGCCCGCCAAAAGGCGGGCTTTCAGAGGATTTTGGCGACACCCCCAA